>JBDUDX010000241.1:0-7178 GCA_040002735.1 Frankiaceae bacterium
CTGCTGCTGCGCGGCGGCGTGCAGCGCGGCGTCGAGCGCCCGGCGAGCAGCGTTCCGGCGGGCGGCTCACCGGGGTGAACGCGAGCACCTGATTCGGCCAGCGGGAGCTGCTGCCGGCGACCGACACGGTGCGGGCCAGCAACACCCGGCGGCCCTCCGTCCGCCAGGCGGTGACGCGGTCTGCGACGTCGTAGAGGCCCGCATCACCGGTGGCCGGTTTCGCATCCACGGATAGCCGATCCCTTCCGCTCCGCTGCTGCTGACCGCAGGATGCCAGAACGACTCAGCTGCGGCTACAGTGCCCGCGTGACCACATTCCGGATCCGGGAGGCGGCCGAGCTGCTCGGGGTCAGCGACGACACTGTGCGTCGCTGGGCCGACGCCGGCCGGCTCCCGACCGTCACCGCCGACGGCCGGCTGGCCGTCGACGGCGTTGCGCTGGCCCGCTTCGCCGAGGAGCTCGCCGCCGCCGCGGAGCGCCCGCCGCCGCGGCCGGTGGTCGGTGAGTCCGCGCGTAACCGGCTGACCGGGCTGGTCACCAAGGTCATCCGGGACACCGTGATGGCCCAGGTGGAGATCCAGGCCGGGCCGTTTCGGGTCGTGTCGCTGATGAGCCGGGAAGCCGCCGACGAACTGGCGCTGGAGCCGGGCTGCCTCGCGGTCGCGTCGGTGAAAGCGACCAACGTGGTAGTCGAGGTCCCGGACCAGCCCGCCGCCCGCCAGCGCTGACCCAGCCGCATAGCCCTCCGCGCGCGATCCCTTCCAACTTCGACTCGGGAGAACTCATGCACCGCACCACCCGTACCGCCACCGCCCTGCTGACGGTCGCCGCGCTCGGCATCACGGCTGGCTGCGGCTCGTCCAAGAAGACGTCCGCCTCCTCCACCCCGAGCTCGACGGTCGGTGGGTCGGCGAGTGCCAGCGCGTCGGCGGTGTCCGGAACAGTCACCGTGCTCGCCGCGGCGTCGCTGAAGGAGGCGTTCACCACCCTCGCGGCGCAGTTCCGGGCAGCCCGCCCCGGGACTACGGTGAAGCTGTCGTTCGGGGCGAGTTCCGCGCTGGCGCAGCAGATCGTCTCCGGCGCGCCGGTGGATGTCTTCGCCTCCGCCTCGCCGAAGAATCTGCAGCAGGTGGTCACCGCCGGCGGCGCGTCGACCTCGAGCACCTTCGCCAAGAACGTGATGGAGATCGCCGTCCCGCCGGCCAACCCCGGCAAGGTGACCGGCGTCGCGGACCTCTCCAAGCGCGGCGTAGAAGTCGCGCTGTGCCAGCCGCAGGTGCCGTGCGGGGCGACCGCGGCGACGGTATTCACCAACGCGAAAGTCACCGTGAAGCCGGTCACCCTCGAAGCCGACGTGAAATCCACTCTCACCAAAGTGCAGACCGGTGAAGTCGACGCCGGCGTGGTCTACGTCACCGACGTGCGGGCGGCCGGGGCAAGAGTGAAAGGCATCCCGATCCCGACCGGTGTCAACGCCTCCACTGAGTACCCGATCGCCGCGCTGAGCAAGGCACCCAACGCCGCCGGCGCGCAGGCTTTCGTCGACTACGTGCTCTCCCCGGCCGGGCAGCAGGTGCTCACCGCCGACGGCTTCCAGAAGCCCTGACCACCCCCACCCGCCCGCGCCGCGACCGGCGGACCAGCCCGGCCGGACGGCCGCCGCTGCCGATCGCCGCCCCCGCGACGATCGGGGCCGCGTTCCTGCTCGTGCCGCTGCTGGCGCTGCTGGTTCGCGCCCCGTGGCGCGGGATGAGCCGGCTGCTGGCGGACGGTGCGGTGCTCACCGCGTTGCGGCTGTCGCTGGAATGCGCCACCGCTGCGACCGGCCTGTCGCTGCTGCTGGGGGTGCCGCTGGCCTGGGTGCTCGCCCGGACCACAATCCCCGGCCTGGCGCTGCTGCGGGCGCTGGTCACCCTCCCGCTGGTGCTCCCGCCGGTCGTCGGCGGCCTCGCCCTGCTCCTGGCGTTCGGCCGGAACGGCATCCTAGGCCGCCACCTCGACGCCTGGTTCGGAGTGACTCTGCCGTTCACCACCGCCGGGGTGATCGTCGCCGAGACGTTCGTCGCGATGCCTTTCCTCATCGTCACCGTCGAAGGCGCCCTACGCTCCGTCGACCGGGACCTCGAAGAAGCCGCTGCGACGCTGCGCGCCACTCCAATCACCGTGTTCCGGCGGGTCACCCTGCCCCTCATCCGCCCGTCGCTCCTCGCCGGTTCGGTGCTGTGCTGGGCGCGGGCCCTCGGCGAGTTCGGCGCCACCATCACCTTCGCCGGCAACTTCCCCGGCACCACTCAGACCATGCCGCTCGCCGTCTACAACGCCCTCGAAACCGACCCGCAAGCCGCCATCGCGCTCAGCCTCGTGCTGCTCACCGTCGCGGTCGCCGTCCTGGCCGCGCTGCGGGACCGCTGGCTCCGCGGCGGAGCCACCCTGTGATGCACCGCCCATGAACCGGGCCGGGCGGGACGAGCCTGACCTTTATGACGTCGCCCCGGCCGCAGCCGACGCAGGTCTTACAATCCGTGGCGCCGTCGAGCGTGGCGCCTTCCGCCTCGACGTGGACCTCGCCGTCGCCCCCGGTGAGGTGCTCGGCGTGTTGGGGCCCAACGGCGCCGGGAAAACCACCCTGCTACGCGCGCTCGCCGGACTCACCGCGCTCAACGACGGGACCATTACCCTTGGCGGCCACCGGCTCGACGACGCGGCCAAGGGGGTAACTCTGCCCCCGGAGCAGCGGCCGGTCGGCGTCGTCTTCCAGAACTACCGGCTCTTCCCGCACCTCGACGTCCGCGACAACGTCGCGTTCGCCGCCCGCTGCGCCGGCGCCGGCCAGCGCGCCGCCCGCGGGCGGGCCGACCGCTGGCTCGACCGGCTCGGCCTTGCCGAGCTCGCCGACCGCAGACCCGGCCAGCTCTCCGGCGGGCAGGCCCAGCGGGTCGCCCTCGCCCGCGCGCTAGCCGCTGAGCCCCGGCTGCTGCTCCTCGACGAGCCCCTCGCTGCTCTCGACGCCCGCACCAAACTCGAGGTCCGCGCCGAGCTACGCCGCCACCTCACCGACTTCCCCGGCCCCACCCTGCTCATCACCCACGACCCCCTGGAGGCGATGGTGATGACCGACCGGCTGCTCGTACTGGAAAACGGGCGCATCGTCCAGCAGGGAACCCCCGGCGATGTCGCCCGCCGACCCGCCACCCAATACATCGCCCGCCTCGTCGGCCTCAACCTCTACCGCGGCACCGCCGCTGACGGCGGCGCCGTTCACCTCAGCGGCGGCGGCACCCTGCACACCGCCCCCGGCACCACACTGGGCGGCGCCGCCGGCACGGGCGATGACAACGCAGCTGCGGTCCTGCTTGCGATACGGCCCACCGCGATCGCGCTGCACACCAGCCGCCCCGAGCACTCCAGCCCCCGCAACGTCTGGACCGGTGCCGTCGCCGGGCTCGAACTGCTCACCGACCGAGTCCGGGTCCAGGTCGACGGCACGATCCCTGCGCTCGTCGACGTCACGCCCGCCGCGGTCACCGAACTCGACCTCACCGCCGGCGCGCGAATCTGGCTTAGCGCCAAAGCCACCGACATCGACATCTACCCCGACCCCCGGCAACCCTGATCCCCTTCGAGTGGGTTCTCGCTGATTCAGTGGACCTGTCAGGAGGCGCTGGGCCGCGTCCCAACGGTCGTTTCGCGGGTGCAACCCGCGTATGACGGGGAGTCAGCTACTTCCTGAGCCTGTCCGTCGCTGTGTCTCGTTCACCAGGTCCCCGCCGACGCCATGAACAACCCCTAAGAAACCGGCTTCCAGCAGCGTGCCACAGGCGTGCCACACGCAGCGGCTTTCTGTGGCACGCCGGGTCAGCAGCGGTCAGGAGGTGGTGATCGCTGTCCCTCGGCAATCAACGGTCTGACCTGCATGTTTGCCTGGTTTAGCAGGTCACGAAGGTGGAGCGGGTGACGGGAATCGAACCCGCACTGTCAGCTTGGGAAGGAGTGCTGCAGCTGGACGAAGCAGCATGTTTGTGCTCGGAAGCCTGGTGGGCAGGCACCGCGACTGCCCCGTCGTTACCCGCCTTGACCGTCGTTTCGGGCACGCCGCGGGCACGCGGCCGCCCGTTCGGACTGGGCCCGCCTTGCTGCAACCGTCATCATCGACAGCTCGGTCGCGGAGCCTGACACGGACTCATGCGGAGCCCGCCTGTGCTTATCCGCGATTACGGGGCCGATGCCGGCAACAGAATGGACGGGTGCCCGACCCACGAGACCCACAAGCGCTCCCGGGCCCGGGACGCGGCGACATAGAGCAGGTTGCGCTCGATGCGCTCCGCGTCCCGGGCTTCGTCCTCGGGCAAGGAGCGTACGAACGGCGGTGGAAACTCGGCGACACCCAGCCTCGACAGGGCTATCGCCCGGAACTCCAGGCCCTTGGCCCGATGCATCGTCATCACGCGGACCACGTCGCCGTCGGAGCGGTCGTCGCGTGCGGTGACCTCGACCGTCGGCACCTCCGCCGTTGCCAGTGCACGGACAATGTCGACAGCCAGACGTCCCTCCCGAACAAAGACCGCTATCTCGCCGGCAGCGAGTCCTTCGCGGATCCAGTTGCTGACCTGGCTGACCAACGCTGTTGTCTCCTGGGCAGCCGAAGGGTAACCGGCGAGCGTGGGCTCGGGGCCGTCGAAGAGTGATCGAGCGCCGGCAAGCGTGTCGGTACCGCCGTCTAGGTCATCGGTTTCTGCCTCCACGGCCCGCAAGGACCAACGCAAGATCTGCCGGGACGTCCGGTAGTTCACCGTCAACCGCCGCGAGCGGCCACGGGTTTCGATGCCGAACCGGGTGAGGGGTAGCGGCCGTCCGTAGATTCGCTGATGGGCGTCGCCGACAAGAAACAGGTCGTCCGGTCCTGCCGGGACGAGAGCCCGCAGCATTCGCCAATGCGCGGGGTGCAGGTCCTGCGCCTCGTCGATCACTGCATGGCTGTAGCCGAGCGAGGCCCGTACCGTGTCGTCGGAGGCCAACAGCAACGCGGCCTCGGAAACCATCTGGGTGAAGGTCGTCAGCCCCTGGGCACGCAACAGCTGCCCGAATCGCTCGAAGATCCGCCAGAGCGCGGCGCGTTGCGGTCGAGAGAGCCGCTGGCCGCGTCCACTCCGGGAAACGGCGAGATATCCCGCCTCGGTGGTGATCTGGTGGGCGAGAACGACCTCTGACCATTCGCTTTGCAGGAAACCGGTATCCCAAGCGTCAGTGGGCGATCTGGCAGCTGCCCACAGAGCCTGAACGGCCTCATCGGTGTTCCCGACCAGATCCACCCGCTCCACCAGGGCGCGCCCGGCGTCACTGGAACGCAACACCCGAAGCGCCAGCGCATCCAGGTTGAGGACATCCACACCGGCCGCGGTGGTCGGCCCGGCGAGCTGTACCAGTTGGAGGCGCAGCGTGTCAGCGAGATTGCGGGTGAACGTGGTGAACAGCACCCGGCCGTCTGCCCTTCGGACGAGGTGGCGGGCGCGGTGCAAGGCGGTGACGGTCTTGCCGGTGCCGGCGCCGCCGGTCACCCGGTACGGGCCGTTCCACCCGTCGTGCGTGGCCAGCCGGCGCTGTAGCGGGTGTAACCAGACTCGCCAGGCGGCCAGCGATCCCTCGAAGACGGCGCGCAGTTCATCGACGCCGTCCGCGCCGGAAAGGTCGGTGAAGCTGAGTCGGGACAGCGGGCGGGCCAACGCAGCGGCCACGTCGTCCCGGTCGACCGCACCGGCCGGCTCGTCGGCGACCAGGTTGGTCCACACTTCGTCCGGCGTCAGACCGGAGTAGAGGTCGAGCACCGCGTCGCCCTGAGATCGCGGCAGCGCGTCCGCCACCTCGAGCAGCTTGTCCTCCTCCGCAATGAGCAGCAGTTGGTCGGCCACCGGGTTCGAGATGCCGAACCGGAGCAGGTCCCGCTTGCGTACCGAGGACAGCAGCGGTCCGGCTGTCGCCCGCTCGGGCTCGGCCGAGCGCTGCAGTGCGAGGTCCAACCGTTCCGTCTGGAGTAGCTCCAGCGCGCCAGTCACCTCGTTGACACTGGCCACCAGCGAGCCGGCGTAGTCATAAGCCTCGTCGTGTGGCTTGACGGCGACCAGGATGAAGCCGGCGGCATCCGGCAGCGCCAGCAGGACCGCCCGCCAGCTGTCGTTCACCCGCGCGGTACGCACCCGCCGGTCACGGACGCCGGACGGTTGCTTGAGGTCGAGCCCGGGCGAATGTGGATGCCGCTGAAGCTTGACGACGAAATCCATGACCCGGCTCTTAAGGCTGCCGTCGAGGTCGTCGTACGTGCGGCCGAACAGGTCCGACAACACAACAGAAGTGCTCATCGCGACAACTCTTCCAACCATTCCGAGATCCGGGACGCCGTGGCCGCCGGGTCGGCGTCCGCCGTGACTCTGGCGACCCTCCAGCCCGAAGCGCCCAGCCAGGCGTCACGCTCGGCGTGCTGGTCCACGGTCACCGCGATGCGCTGCTGCGGCCAGCACAGCTCCACCTGCCACACCTCGTCGTCCCCGACCT
Organism: Frankiaceae bacterium; assembly: GCA_040002735.1. Lineage (GTDB taxonomy): Bacteria > Actinomycetota > Actinomycetes > JADGOV01 > JADGOV01 > JADGOV01. Next base: position 6,548 of record JBDUDX010000241.1, read on the forward strand.
CACCTCCCGGCTCAGGCGGTTCCCGATCGGGACGCGCCAGTGCCGTCACCAGCGGGTGAACGCTGTCGTCGGTGTACTCCAGGACCACCTGCCAGCGTGGTGCAACAACGTCCACCACGGGCACCGCTGGCAAAACGTCCAGCGTGAGCGGCAGGTGGCGGGTCGCGAAGAGGTCCAGTGATCGGCGGGTCCACACCTCCGCCATCCGCAGCGGCTCCTCCTGTCCAACTAGCGGCAGCGTAAGGAACTGCATCACGTTCGACCAGCGCAGCCAGTGGCGCCACTGCTCCTCGTGCGCCGGGCCACCCACCTCGGTGGTCCGGTCGTCGAGCACGGTGAGCACGCCGAGAGTCGCGAGGTGGTTCCCCGGATCCGCCACCACGAGCAGCGGCAGACCGCTACAACCGTGCCGCGGAACGATCATCAACGGACCGCCGGCACCCGTTGGGGAACCCACGACACAGGCTGCCAGGGTGGCGGCCAACGACGCCGGCGCCGCTGACACCGGCGCGGCGCCGCCGTGCTTGCCCGGCGGGAGGAGAGCCAGCACCGTCTCGGTGGCGCCGGCCGCCCAGACGCCGGCGTCCGGGTCGGCGAGGTAGGCGAGCAAGAAGTAGACCGGGTTGGACCA
>JBDUDX010000242.1:0-8644 GCA_040002735.1 Frankiaceae bacterium
CGGCGACCAATGGCCTACCTCAACGCGTCAGGACCGAAAAGTGCGAAAGTCCACTTCGAATGTCCAGCCATTTTTCTCCCGGCCACCCGTTGGTTTTGCCTTTCACTGATGCTGGAAACTTGCCCTCGTCGTTGCGCCAATCTTCCCAAGTGCCAGCGCTGAAATATGCGCCGGCGCCGGCGCCATGAGCGTGAATCGTCTTCACAAGGGCAGAGGTGGCGTCCTCACCGTCAATGTCCCACGCCTTTATCGAGAGATCTGCAGCAATTTGAGTGCTGCTCGGCAATGAGTCAAGCATCCATTGCCAATTTTGACCCGGTTGGGGCTTCCAAACCATCAGATCAGCTCTCCAATGCTTTGGGGTAAAGCGACTCCACCTTAGCGCGATTTTCTGCGGTGTCCTCGACGTCGGTGAGCCGACAGTAGCCGGTCTGTCCGAGAACGCGCCTGGCGATGTCCATTTCAGAGCCCTTGTCAGACTTCTTCAAGGCCCACTTGGCGCGCTCCTGGAGCTCGATTTGGAACGGCGTGCCCCCTGTCACGCTCACGGTCTTCCCATGGACAAACAGCACGGCGCCCAGCTGATATCCATTCGGCACTGGCGATTCTATCAAAACGAGTAGTCCCATGGCTCTATTCTACCATTTCTTCACTTGTTCCAAATCACTTTTTTGATGTGCGCGGCACGCTTCCTGACCAGTGCGCCATCTTGCAGCAACTTCAAGCGGCCAGCATTGCGCATTACCGCCGCAACACGCTGACCCAACGAAGCCGCATAAGTCTGCACTTCAGCATCATTGACGCGAATTGCCGTCATCATGTCCCTGATGAGCTTCACGTTGATGGCACCCTCGGTGCGGAGCTCGGCGATGCGCGACTTCACCTCTGCCCTGACGTCCGGGTCCATGTCCTTGATTGAATCGACATCGACCTTCTCCCAACGCGCCACGGCCTAGTGATAGCGCTTAACCATGGAATCGGAAAGCCCTTTCATTTGCTTATCTGTCCAGCCGGCATCGACTGCCGCATTGGCAAGCACGCCAAATTTGCCGATTGAAGCGGCAGGCCCATTGCCATAGCTGTTCTTGAGATAATACAACAAGTTGTCCGGCATCCCTGACGCCTTTTCGTGCATCGACAGGTTGTGGTCAATAGGGACAATGTGTGTTTCCGACCTGTCTGGCGTGCCAACCATAATGGCATTCTCGCCGTGCCGGTCAGTGTTGTTGACAACGAAGTCCAAGACGCCGATGTCAACAAACTCAGCAGGGTCAGTCAAATTCACAAGGTCAGCGGGAGTGAGCGCCGCCACTGAACTGAGCACCTTTTGCCCTTGGTAATGCGTGTCGGCCCATTCGGTGGCAATCGTGTACTTATTGATTTTCTCGACTTTATCCCACTTGTCATAGCCGGCTCTGAGGTAAAGAGCGCCTACGTTAGCCTCATCATTCAACCCGGCAATGCCGCCAGCCTGATAGCCAATCTTGACAATGTGATCGACGCCGGTTTCCCTGTCGTGCACCTTGTAAGTCTCTGAGATGCCGCCACCGAGGTCATTCGCCTCAACAGAGTGCCCAGTGTGATTACGAAACGTCTCGGCGACGTTCTGCACCCCAAGACCTTGCGCAGAACTCGGCTGATGCTTGACGGGACCTGCTCCGCCTTTAGCGTTACCGAGCGTGTCTTTGCTTTGGCATCTGGCTGACAAGCTTTACTACTGAAGGCCCAACTCCATCGTCCTTGCCCCAGCGGCCATGACAATCGCGGTGCTGCTTGGGATCGTAATGCCAACCCATCAGGAAACCTTTCAGGTGGCTTTGGCGTCTAAGGGCGTGGCAAATTGCTGGTGATCTGCGTGGCGGTTCCTGGCTTTGTCTTGTTTTTCACGCCTGGCTTCTTCAATAACTCCGCGATAGACAAGGGTGGCAGCTCCTCTGCTTTCGTCGCTTCCGACGAATTCGCCGGTTTCCTTGCTCGATTGAGATTTCGCCATGGTAGTCCTCTGCTAGTTTGTTTATTTCGGCTATCTTATCACCCGCAAAGCTGACAATTGTGAGCTCATTGGTGTTTGAGTCAATGCTGCAAAACTATAGCCCGCGAGCGTCGAGAATCGCCCTCAATTCAGATTTCGTCAAGTGCTTCGGCATCTTGATGCTGACAAGCGCATCACTACCCGTGTCATTGTGCACGAAATTGAGAACCGTTAGTTGATGCCCAGCTAGTCCCTTTTCCGCTGCGATAACCCTCGAAGTCTAAGCGTCAGTCTCGATGCGCTGCATAATCGAGTCTTCCGTCCCGTATTCGGTGGTGTCACCGATAAGACTTAAGACTACGCGAGTCAAGCATCGGCGCGCCATAACGGGCATTGATAGCAATGCACTTTCGAGGAAAGTCGCGTGTTGTGGCGAATCCATAGCCTCAAGCGCTTGCTCGAAGTTCAATTCTTTGTCATTGCCGCTGAATAGCTGCGTCGCTGAGTCTAGTCTAGTCTTTACCCAGCTTGGACTCCATTTGTGCGGCAAGCTTGCTGCCTTCGCGGCCTGACCAACGACCGTGCCAATCTCGCCTTTCGCAAGGGTCAAAGTGGGGCAATGTCAAAGCTGCTCGTCTGGGTCTTCGTCAGTGGGCAGTACGGGACCTCTGTCCTGATTGACATAACTCACGCGCGCAAACCAAGCCGACATGCGCTTGCGCTCCTCGACAGGGTCTGAATCTACTTCAATTTCGTTAGCGTCACTCATAACTTTTGCAACTCCTTCAGCCAGATGTCAAACACTGCAGTGTTGATGTAGTCAGATAAGGCTATCTGATAAGTGTTCCCTAGAATAGCGGCTACCTCTCGAGCGATTTCTATTCGCCAGGGCCGCCGCGGCTTTCTTCGCTGCCGCTGCTGACCGGGCCCTCGCCGCGTCCGCGTTGGCCTTGTCTCGAGTTTGCAAATTTGCCATCGCAACATTCGTCTTCTTCATTGCGGCATTCTGCCGGCTCAGCAGAATGCCGGCGCCTACGCCACCGACAATAAGAATGGCAAGTGCGGCGGCCAGAATTGGCAACCATGGACTCTTGTTCGAGGACGTAGTGGCCCTCGTGTGTTCGGTCGGTGCGTTATCCATCGATGCTCCTCGTAGTTTGCTTGCCTCCTCCTGACACTAAACGTCGAAAGCGTCTGCGAATACCGCCACTGGGTGAAGGTGCGAGCGCGAATGGGTGACGTTCGAAGTACTCGACCTATTTACTGCGGACATGTGCTATGTCATTTCCGACGTAATAGTTGGTTTGCGAAAGGGCACTACTTCGGTGACGCACCGCCGTGGGGTCAGTGCGAACCCCGGGCCGACCAGCCGCCGTCGGAGGCGATGGTCTGACCGGTCACCCAGTCGGCCTCATCGCTACACAGCCAGGACACCAACCGGGCGGTGTCCTCGGGACGGCCCCAGCGCCCGCTCGGGCTTGCCTCCGCAACGCGGCGGTGCAGGGCTCCGTTCGCGTACCCGGTGTCGTTCGGACCGGGATTGACACAGTTGACCGTGATCTGGCGAGGGGCCAGTTCCACGGCGAGGGCCGGCGTCAGTTGCTGTACGACCGCCTTGGAGGCGATGTACGGCAACTCCGCCGGCATCGCACCGTGGTACTGCCCGGAGGTGAAGAGGATCAGCCGGCCACCCGTCCGGCCGTCATGCTGCTTCGCGAAGTGCTTCGCCAGCAGCAACGTCGCCCGGGCGTTGACCGCAAAGGACAGGTCCAACTCCTCCGCGGTCAGCTCGCGGAGAGACTGCCGCGAGCTGCGGGCGTGGTTGGCGATGAGTACGTCGATGTGCCCGTACGCGGCGCCGGCTGCGGCGAGTACCTGCCGCGGCGCATCGGCGTCGGCGAGATCCACAGCGAGGTACTCGGCCGGCGAACCTTCCCGGCGCAGCTCGTCCCGGAGGTACGGCCCGCCGGCGGCGTCCGCACCCCACGGCTGGTCCGGGTCGTGTGCGGACCAGCCGGTGAGCAGCAGCCGGTAGCCATCCGTCGCCATCCGTCGGGCCAGGGCTGCGCCGATGCCCCCTCGGCGGCTGACGCCGGTGATGATCGCGGTCCGACCTGCCCCGGACCTCATCGGCCGAGCGTAGGTCCGTCCGAGGCTGCTCTGGCAGGGGGGCCAACTCGGGCGACGTCGTACTCGAGATCGATTAATTCGGTCGTGAACCCCCCCGGCAGTGGGTAACACTCGGGGAAGGAGTGCGAAGACTCGGACCGGAGGGCGCGGCGTGACCGATGCTGAGCTGCGACTCGCCAAGGAGTCGCATGCTGCTCGGCGCGCTCGCCGTTTCCTGAACGAGTCGCTCGCGGAGGAACCGGCAGAGCTGAGAGCGGATGCCGAGTTGATCGTGTCTGAACTGGTGACCAACGCGCTGCTGTACGGCGCGTCGCCGGTGACGGTGCGCTTGGGCCGGACACCTGATCGGGTGCGGATCGAGGTGCAGGACGCGGGCGGTGACCTGCCGATCCGCCTCCACAGTGGAACCGACGCGATGTCCGGTCGAGGTCTCAGCCTGGTCGGGGCGCTGACCAGCCGCTGGGGGGTCGTCGCACGACATCCCGGAAAGGTCGTCTGGGCAGAACTGGGCGGAGGTGCGGGCGCGGCCCCCGTCGATCCCGAAGGGGATCTTGCGCTTACGGCGGGCCCAGCAGCAGAGGATCCGGTCGATCCGCCGCACACCGTCACCCTCGGCTCCGTTCCCACGGACCTGCTCCTGGCGGCCAAATCGCACATCGACAACCTGGTCCGAGAATTCACCTTCGCCCAAGTCGCCTCCACTCTGAGCAACAAACAGCTACCAGCGGAGCTGGCAGAGCAGGTACAGACCGTTGTGCACGGTTTTGCCGCCGCCCGGTCGCAGATCAAGCGTCAGGCGGCCCAGGCGGCGGCGCGTGGGGCGAGGGAGACGCACCTCACGCTGACATTGGGGCTGTCGGCCGCGGACGCCGGCGAGCAGTACTTGGCCGCGCTGGATCAGGCAGACGCCCACGCGCGGGAGGCGCGGATTCTCACGTTGGAGACCCCACCGCTGCACCGCGTGTTCCGCCACTGGTACGTCGAGGCGTTGGCGACCCAGCTTCGCCGTGCGGCCGCCGGTCTTGATCCGGCGCCGGTGCCGACGTTCCCGCAACGACTTGCGGCCGAGCTTTCTGCCGACGGATCGGACACGTTGGGCGTCAGCGCTGCGAGACGCGGGCGACGCAGAGCAGCGACTGCCCGAACGGCGGCTCCCACCGGCGCTCCAGCAAGCGGGTGACCGGGACCACCGTACGGTCGTAGACCCGGACCAACCGCGGGGCGGCGGTCCCCTGTCCTCGAAGCCGTACCGCTGCCCACCAGGCGATACCGCCGAGCAGGTTGATCGGGCGCAGCAATTCCGGATGCAGGCCGGCGGCGGTGACTACCGGGTGGAGGGTGGCCGGGGTGTACCGGCGGAAGTGCCCGACCTTGCGGTCGAAGTCGCCGTACAGCGCCGGATAGGCCGGTACCCAGAGCACGACCGCGCCGCCAGGTCGGCACAGCGAACGCAATCCGCGCAGCGCGGCGACGTCGTCCTCGATGTGCTCCAAGACGTTCATCGCCAGCACCGTGTCGACCGGCGTGTCGAGCTCCACCTCACCGTCGAGATCCATCGGTAGCACCTCGACCCGCGGCTCCCGGTCGAAGCGGTCGCGGAGCGCGGCCAGGCACAGCGGGTCGGTATCGCTGACCACGAGTCGGTCCAGCCAGGTGAGCTGCGCGGAGAACTCACCCAGCCCGGCACCGACCTCGAGTACGGATCGGCCGAGGTGCGGACGGAGCAGTTCGAGTTGGTACCGGCGGTAGTTCGCCGCGTCGGCCCCGCCCAGGTGGTTTTCCAGCGCGCGGGCGTCCGGGCTGCCGAGGTAGTTGCCCGCCGAGGCCCCCTCGCTCACCCGCCGGTCCCGTCGGCCGACCCGCCTGGGCCGGTAAGCCGGCGGACCCCGAGCAGGGAGAAGAAGAAGCTCGCGACGATGGTTTCCACACCTAACATCAGCGCCAGCAGGGACGGGATCGCCAGGCGGAGTGTGTGCGACGGATCCAAGTGGCCGTAGCCGTTCGCCGCCCAGTTCCGGAATCCCAGGACCGCACCGAGGATCCCCAGCGCGATCATGGCGACACCGCCGAGCAGGCCGGTTTCCAGCCGTACGTGGCGGAACACCCGGTCCAGCCGGGCGCTGGGCGGCAGCAGCCCCTCGCTGATGGCGAAGACCTTCGCCATCAGCCCGAAGAGCACCGTCTGATAGCCGACCGCGACGGCGCCACCGGCGTAGAGCAGGGTCTGGATGTCCAGGCCGAAACGGCCGATATAACGGGGCCCGGGCAACAGCCAGGCCATGGTGGCCAGGCCGATCAGCATGAGCGCCGCCCCGGGATAGAGATAGAGCCAGCGCGGGCTGTACAGCAGCAGGAACCGCAGGTGACGCCACCCGTCCCGCCAGCTGCGCAGGTGCGGTGGACGGGATCGGCCGTCGGGGCGCAACGTCGTCGGCACCTCGGCGATCCGCAGCCCGTGCATCCTCGCTTTGACCAGCATCTCGCTGGCGTACTCCATGCCCGAGGTTCGCAGCCGGAGGGCGCTGATTGCCTCCCGCCGGAAGCCGCGCAGGCCGCAGTGGAAGTCACGGACCGGTACCCGGAACAGCAGGCGCCCGACCCGGGAGAGCACGGGGTTTCCGAAGTACCGGTGCAGCGCCGGCATCGCCCCGGGTTCGATGCCGCCCTCGAACCGGTTGCCGACGACGAGATCGGCACCGTCGCGCAGGCTTTCCAGGAATGCGTCCAGCCGCGCGAGGTCGTAGCTGTCGTCCGCGTCACCCATGATCACGTACGTGCCATGAGCGGCGGCGATGCCGGCCCGCAGGGCCGATCCGTAGCCGCGGACCGGCACGTCGATCACCCGGGCACCGAGCCGTCGGGCGATCTGCTGAGATCCATCGGTACTGCCGTTGTCGGCCACCACGATCTCGCCGGTAACGCCCAGCGAGGCCAGCGAGCCGGACGCCTTGCGGATACACGTCTCCAGCGTCTCCGCCTCGTTGAGGCACGGCAGGACGACGCTGACATCGACTGCACCGGCGACTCGTGGTGGCGCATCGGCGTGCGGCGCACCGATGGACACGGCGATGCTCATCGGGAGTGCCTCCTTCCCCGGGTTGCTCGCCGCTAGGCTCACCGGCGCTGGTCATTCTGCTGCCCTCACCCTCGCATCGACCCACAGCGGCCTGCACAGTGGTACGAATGCGGCGTGTCGCAGCCCGGCTACCGCAAGGCCGTCGGCTGCCCCGGCGTCGGGTCGCCGACCATGACCGCGCTGCGCCAGCGTACGGCGCTGCTCCTGCTGGCCGTGCTCGCGGTCCCGTTCCTGACCGCCGGGCTGTACGAGGCGTGGCAGGATTCGCCGACCTTCGACGAGCCGGTGTACGTCGCCGCCGGCGTCACCGCGCTGACCCGGCACGACCTGCGGATCAACCCGGAGCATCCGCCGCTGGCGAAGGTGCTCGCCGCGCTGCCGGTGCTCGCGGCCCATCCGCGGATCCCGGCCGGGCCGGGGTGGAGCCGCGGGGATGAGTACACCTACAGCGCCGCGTTCCTCCGGGCCCAACCGCCGGATCGGCTGCGGCGGGTGACGTTCGCGAGTCGGCTGGTTCCGCTGGCCGAAGCGGTGGCGGCGGCGTTTCTGATCTACGCGTTGGCCGCGATGCTGTTTTCCCCGGTCGCTGGTCTGCTCGCCGGCGGGCTGTGGCTGGCCAGCCCGCTGACGCTAGGTCTCGGTCACGTCGACGGAATCGACCTGCCCTTCACCGTCGCGACGCTGCTCCTCGCGGTCGCGTTGGCCGGCTACCTCCGGCGGCCGGGGCTGCGCGTCGCCGGGCTGCTCGGGCTGGCCGCCGGCACGGCCCTGCTCACCCGTCACACCGCTCTGATCGTGGTGCCGCTTGCCCTGCTCACCGCCGCGGCTACTCGGCGCCCGCGACGCCGGGCGCTCGCGGAGGTGGCGCTCGCGGCCGCCGTCGCCTGGGGCTGCCTGTGGACCGGGTACGCGTTGCTGGCCCCGTCAGCACTGGGCCTCGGCTGGGTCCCCCCGCTCTATGTCAGCGGCATCCACCGGCTGCAGGACCTGGGCCTGCAGCCGAGCAACGGCTACCTGTTCGGGCAGGCTTGGAGCGGTCGGCGGTGGTGGTACTGGCCGGGTGCCGTCGTACTCAAGGTGCCGGTGTGGAGCCTGCTGATCGCAGCCGCAGCGCCGTTTGCCTGGACGGATCTTCCGCGGGTGACCTGCAGGCGTGCCGCGCTGGTGGCGCTGGCGCCGGCCATCGCACTCGGCGCGTTCACCCTTCTCCAACCGCGAACCATCGGCGTCCGTTACCTGCTGCCGGTACTGGCGCTGCTCGCGGTCTGTACCGGGCCGGTCGTCGCCCTGGCCACCAGCCGGGGCCGGCGGGCGGTGCTCGCCCTGCTGGCCGCGGGCTCGATCGCCGCCACGATAGCCGCCACCCCGCACCCGTTGGCCTGGAGCCAACCGCCGCTGACCCCGTCGTACCGGTACGCCACCAACTCTGACGTGGACTGGGGGCAGGACTGGTACCGGCTGCAGGC
>JBDUDX010000243.1:0-8584 GCA_040002735.1 Frankiaceae bacterium
GCGGCTTGCCGTCACCCTGCGGGATGAAGCCCCACTTCATCCCGGTCGGGAAGCCGGCGCCGCCCCGGCCGCGCAGGCCGGAGGCCTTGACCAGCGCGATCACCTCGTCCTGGCCCATCGCCAGCGCAGTCCGCGCAGCGCCGTAACCACCGTTGTCCTGATACGCCGGCAGCGTCCAGGACCGGGGCTGGGCCCAGTTGGCGGTGAGTACGGGCGTAAGGCTGAGGGTCACTTCGACGCTCCATCGGCGGCTGAACTGCTGGCGCTCGGCGCGGAACTCGGCAGCGGCGGCGCCTGCTCGCCTCGGTCGTGCGCCATCTGCAGCCCGATCAAGGAAGCCGGACCGGCGGACGGCCCATCGTTCGCGCGGCCGTCGTAGAACCCGGCCAGCACCCGGGAGGCTTCCCGAAAGGTGCAGAGCCGGCCCCCCCGAGTGGGCCGCGGCAAATCACCGGAGCGCAGCGCGTCCGCCAACTCCCGAGCGGAACCGGGCGTCTGGTTGTCGAAGAACTCCCAATTGACCATCACCACGGGTGCGTAATCACACGCCGCGTTGCACTCGATGTGCTCCAAGTGGACGATGCCGTCCGGCGTAGTCTCGTCGTTGCCGATGCCGAGGTGCTCTTCCAGGTCCTCGAGGATCGCGTCGCCACCCATCACCGCGCACAGCGTGTTCGTACACACCCCGACCGAGTACTCCCCGATCGGCCGCCGCTTGTACATCGTGTAGAACGTCGCCACCGCACCGACCTCGGCCTTGGTGAGGCCCAGTTCCACCGCACAGAGCCCGATCGCCTCCGGGCTGACGTAGCCCTCCTCGGACTGGCAGTAGTGCAGCATCGGCAGGAGCGCGGACCGTGGCTTGGGATAGCGCGCGATGATCTCGCGCAGCCTGCGCCGGGTGTTCTCGGTGAGGGCCATCTATCGGTCCACACCGCCCATCACCGGGTCGATGCTGGAGACAGCCGCGATCACGTCGGCGATGAGGCCGCCTTCGCACATCGGCGGTACGGACTGCAGGTTGACGAATGATGGATCCCGGACGTGCACCCGGTACGGCCGGGTCCCGCCGTCGGAGACCACGTGATACCCCAACTCGCCACGCGGGGATTCGATCGCGATGTACACCTGACCGGGCGGTACCCGGATGCCTTCGGTGACCAGCTTGAAGTGGTGGATCAGCGCCTCCATCGAGGTGCCCATGATCTCCCGGATGTGCTCCAGGGAGTTGCCCAAGCCGTCCGCACCGAGCGCCAACTGGGCCGGCCAGGCGATCTTCCGGTCGGCGACCATGATCGGACCCGGCCGCAGCCGGTCCAGGGCTTGGGAGATGATCTTCACGGACTCGGTCATCTCGTGCAGTCGCACCAGGTACCGGCCGAAGGCGTCCGCGGTGTTTTCGGTCGGCACCTCGAAGTCGTACTGCTCATATCCGCAGTACGGCATCTCCTTCCGCAGGTCCCACGGGTATCCGGTGGCCCGCAGCATCGGACCGGTGATGCCCAGCGCCATGCACCCGGTGAGGTCGAGATAGCCGATGCCCTGGGTACGGGCCTGCCAGATCGGGTTTCCGGTCAGCAGGTCGTCGTACTCCTTCAGCCGGGCCGGCATGAGCGCGCAGAACTCGCGGATCTTCTCCTCGGTCTCCGGCGGGAAGTCCTGGGCCAGCCCGCCGGGGCGGATGTAGGCGTGGTTCATCCGGAGCCCGGTGACCATCTCGAAGATGTCCAGGATCAGTTCCCGCTCGCGCCAGCCGTAGAGCATCATCGACAGCGCGCCCAGTTCGAGCCCGGTGGTGGCGAGGGTGACCAGGTGTGACCCGATTCGCTGGAGCTCCATCATGATCACCCGGATGATGGTGGCCCGCTCCGGCACCTGTTCGGTGATGCCGAGCAGCTTCTCCACCCCGAGGCAGTACGCCGTCTCGTTGTGCATCGGCGAGAGGTAGTCCATCCGGGTGACGAACGTGGTGCCCTGCACCCAGTTGCGGTACTCCAGGTTTTTCTCGATACCGGTGTGCAGATAGCCGATCACGGTTCGGGCCTGGGTGACGGTCTCGCCGTCGAGTTCCAGGACGAGTCGGAGCACCCCATGGGTCGAGGGATGCTGCGGTCCCATGTTGACCACGATCCGCTCGGAACCCTCGGCGTCGCCGCCGAGCACGTCGCCCCAGTCCTGCCCGGTGACCGTATAGACCCGGCCCTCGGTGGTCTCCCGCGCGGCGGCGTACGGGTCGCCCGCAAGCCCACCCGGCTTACCGGGAGCCGCGCCTTCCTCGATCCGGGAACTCATGCGTAACCCCTCCGCTCGTCCGGCGGCGGTACCTTCGCGCCCTTGTACTCCACGCCGACCCCACCCAACGGGTAGTCCTTGCGCTGCGGGTGGCCGGGCCAGTCGTCCGGCATCAGGATCCGGGTGAGCGCGGGGTGCCCATCGAAGATGATGCCGAAGAAGTCCCAGGTCTCGCGCTCGTGGAAGTTGGCCGTCGGATACACCGACACGATCGACGGCACATGGGGGGCAGACTCGGGCACGCTGACTTCCAGCCGCAGATGCCGCCGGTAGCTCATCGAGGTCAGGTGGTAGGCGGCGTGGAAGCGCCGGCCGGTGGGGTCGGCGGGGTAGTCCACGCCGCTGACGCTGGAGCACAGTTCGAACCGCAGCCGCGGGTCGTCCCGCAGTTGCTGGCACAGCGCCACCAGGTACCCCGGCCGCACGTGCAGGGTCAGCTCGCCATGGGAGACGACGACCCGCTCGATGGCCTGCCCGAACTCCGGAAAAGCCCGCTCCAGGTCGTCGGCCGCGGCGTCGAACCAGCTGCCGTACGGCCGCGCGGCGGTACCCAGCGCCGCTGGCTTCACCACCAGGCCACCGAAGCCCGAGGTGTCACCGGTACCGGTGACCCCGAACATGCCTTGCCGCTGCGGCGCGGGGTTGCTCGACCGGGTGTCGCTCACCCGCGTACCCCCGGTCCGCGCACCGGCTCCAGATCTCCGAGGGAGTGCCGGGTACCGCGCTCGATCGGCTTGTCGTACGGCGAGTCGCCGATCAACGTGGGGTGCGTCTTGCCGTTGATGTCCCCGACCCGGATCTTCTCGTGCAGTTTGAGGATCGCGTCCATCAGCATCTCCGGCCGCGGCGGGCAACCGGGGAGGTACATGTCCACCGGCACGACGTGGTCGACGCCCTGCACGATGGCGTAGTTGTTGAACATGCCGCCGCTGGAGGCGCAGACCCCCATCGCCAGCACCCACTTCGGTTCCGGCATCTGGTCATAGATCTGCCGCAGCACCGGGGCCATCTTCTGGCTGACCCGACCCGCCACGATCATCAGGTCGGCCTGCCGTGGGGAGCCGCGGAAGACCTCCATACCAAACCGGGCCAGGTCGTAGCGCCCGGCGCCGGTGGCCATCATCTCAATCGCGCAGCAAGCCAAGCCGAACGTGGCTGGCCACACGGAGTCGGCGCGCACCATGTTCGCCAGCTTGGCGACGTTGGTCAGCAGGAAACCGCTGGGCAGTTTCTCCTCTAGTCCCATGTGTCACCTAATCCCATTCCAGACCTCCGCGGCGCCATACGTAGGCGTAGGCCACGAACACGGTGCCGATGAACAACACCATCTCGACCAGCCCGAAGAAGCCGAGCTGACCGAAGGTCACCGCCCATGGGTACAGGAAGATGATCTCGATGTCGAAGACGATGAAGAGCATGGCGGTCAGGTAGTACTTCACCGGGAAACGAGCCGCGCCCATGGTCTGCGGGGTGGCCTCGATGCCGCACTCGTAGGCGTCGAGCTTGGCCCGGTTGTACCGCTTGGGGCCCGTCACGCCGGCGGCGGTGACCGAGCCCACCGCGAACGCCGCAGCCAGCACGAACAGTACGAGGATGGGCAAGTAAGCGTGTCCCATGATCGCCCTTCCTCCTTCCGGTGACCCGGAGCCGGGTCGAGTCTAGGTAACCGCGAGCAGTGCTCCCGCTTCGGGCAGTCCCGCTGTCCTGGGTCGATCAGGCCGCCGGAGCCAGGTGGGACAGCGCGTGGATCACCCGGTCGGTCGGATCGCCGTCGCGCGGGTCGGTGAGGTTCGCCATTAACTTCAGCAGCATCCGCATCAGGGTCGGGTGCGGCAACCCGTGCCGGGTGGCCAGCTTCATGATGGCGGGATTACCGATGAGTTGTACAAAGACGCGCCCGAGCGTGTAGTACCCGCCGTAGATGTCCTTCAGCGCAGCCGGGTAGGCCGACAGCGCCCGCTCCCGCGCCGGGCCGTCCGGTCGGGCCAGCGCCTGCACGGCGACCTCGGCGGCGAGCTGCCCGGACTCCATTGCGTAGGCGATGCCCTCACCGTTGAACGGGTTCACCATGCCGCCGGCATCGCCGACCAGCAGCAGACCGGGCGCGTAGTGCGGCTGCCGGTTGAAGCCCATCGGCAGCGCGGCGCCGCGGACAGGTCCGGTGGCGTTCGCCTCCACGTACCCCCACTCCGGCGGGGTAGCAGCCAGCCAGCGGGCCAGCAGGTCCTTGTAGTCGGTGTTGCCGAACGCGGAGGAAGTGTTGAGGATGCCGAGCCCGACGTTGGAAGTACCGTCGCCCATCCCGAAGATCCAGCCGTATCCGGGCAGCAGCCGGCTGCGGCCGGGCTCGCCGTCCCACAACTCCAGCCAGCTCTCCAGCCAGTCGTCGTCGTGGCGGGGGCTGCGGTAGTACCGGCGAACCGCGACCCCCATCGGCCGGTCGTCCCGCTTGCGGATGCCCACCGCGAGCGACAGCCGAGTGGAGTTGCCATCGGCGGCGATCACCAGCGGCGCACGGTGAGTGCTGCCGTCCTTGGTGATGACGCCGGTGACCCGGCCGGTGGCGTCGAGCACTGGTTCGCGGACCGGGGTGCCCTCGTGCAGTCGGGCACCGGCCTTCTGCGCCATCCGGGCCAGCATCTCGTCGAAGTCGGTGCGCTGCCGTACCAGGCCGTAGTTGGGATAGCTGGCCAGATCCGGCCACGGGATCTCCAGCCGCATGCCGCCACCGATGATCCGCAAGCCCCGGTTACGCAGCCAGCCGGCCTCCGGTGAGGTGTCGACGCCGAGGGCGAGCAACGAACGCACCGCTCGCGGCGTGAGGCCGTCGCCGCAGACTTTCTCCCGTGGAAAGACCGCCTTCTCCAGCAGGAGGACATCCAGCCCGGATTGCGCCAGGTAGCACGCGGTGGTGGCACCGGCCGGTCCGGCACCGACCACGATGACGTCGGCGTCCCGGTCGGTGCGACCGCTCGGGGCGGACGTCATGGGCGCGGCTCTCCGGATGTGAGGGGGCGGCTGGGAAATACCGTTACCGAGCGGACGGTACGCAGTCTAGACCGGCTCGGGGCGCCCGCCGGCGGCGCGCGTCGCCGCGCTTCCGGGGATCACGGACATCGGAGGTAGACCCGTGGCTACTCCGGGGCGGCGGCCGGGGCCCGGGCGGTATGCAGCGCGACGATGCCGGCGGAGTAGTTCCGCCAGCTCACCCGCTGCCACCCGGCGGCCGCGATCCGGGCGGCCAGCCCGGGCTGGTTCGGCCAGGCGCGGATGGATTCGGCGAGGTAGACGTAGGCGTCCGGATTGCTGCTCACCGCGCGGGCCACCGGCGGCAGGGCGCGCATCAGGTACCCGGTGTAGACCGTCCGGAAGGACCGCCAGGTCGGCGAGCTGAACTCACAGATCACCAGCCGTCCACCCGGTCGGGTCACCCGCAGCATCTCGGCCAGCCCGGCCGGCACGTCGCTGAGGTTCCGCAACCCGAAGGAGATCGTCACCGCGTCGAAGGTGGCGTCTGGGAAAGGCAGCCGGAGTCCGTCCCCGGCCACGAAAGCGGGCACGCCGGCGGGCCGGCGGCGGCGCCCTTCGGCCAGCATGCCGAGGGAGAAGTCGCAGGCCACCACGCTGGCACCGGTCTCGGCCAGCGGCACCGAGGACGTACCCGTTCCGGCCGCGAGGTCCAGCACCCGGTCCCCCGCCTGCGGCCCGACCTCGGACACGACGGCCCGCCGCCAGCGCCGGTCCTGGCCCAGGGACAGCACGTCGTTGGTCAGGTCGTAGCGCCGGGCCACGCCGTCGAACATGGCGGCCACCTCTGCCGGTGACTTGGTCAGGCTGGCCCGGGTCATACCGAGCCGCCGAGCACCGTCGGTCCGTGCACCGCTCGGCCACCGAGAACCGTGGCCACGCACCGCCCGGCGCCGTGGCCGATCAGGGCGGCGTACGGATCGCTGTCGACCGGCACGTCGAAGGCGGCCAAGTCCGCTCGGCCGCCCGGCCGCAGGACGCCGGCATCGTCGAGTCCCATCGCCATCGCACCGCCCACGGTGGCAGCCTCGATCAACCGACGGGCCAACCCGTCGACCGGGGCGTCCTGCGCTCGGGCTACGTCGTAGAGCGCCGAGGCTTCTGCCAGCACGTCCAGCGACGGCGAAGAAGCCAGCGAGTCGGTGCCGATGGCCACCGGGTTGCCCTCGGCGAGGTACGCCGCCACCGGCGGCACGCCGGCCGCCAAGATCCGGTTCGACCGTACGCACAGGGCCACCGGCGTACCGGCATCCCGGAGCAGCCGACGGTCGGCGGCGTCCACGTGGACGCCGTGGGCGACGTGCAGGTCGCCACCCAGGCCGCCGAGCGCGCGGAGCTGCGCGGTGGGCGAACGGTCGGCACCCACCTCCAGCAGGTCGTGCAGCACGCCGATCGTTCGTAAGGTGGCGGCGATGGACCCGGTACCGGCGAGCACGAACTCCGACTCGTCCGCCGACTCGGCGAGGTGGGTGTGTAGCCGTAAGCCGCGTTCCCGGGCCATCGCCAGGATCGCGGCGAAGACCGCGCTGTCCAGCGTGTAGAGCGTGTGCGGCGAGAGGCCGAGGGCCCGTCCCGGCGGCGCGGCGGCCAGCGCCGCGGCCAGCCGGTCCCGCTCAGCCGGCCAGCGGGCGTCGTCGACCCCGACGGTCTCCACATAGGAGATCCCACCCAGGCCCACCTCCGCCGCCGCCGCGATGCCCGGCCCGATGGTGATCACATCGGCAACCGCGGTGGTACCGGCGGCGAGCGCCGCCCGTACCGACCCCCGGGCGTCGGCCAGCCAACCATCGGCGGTCATCGCGTCCCGTCGCCCGACCAGCGTGTTGATCCACTTCACGAACGGCAGGCCCGAGGAGGCCAGGTCGGCGAAGGAGGGACCGTACTCCAGATGGGCGTGCGCGTTCACCAGCCCGGGGGTCAACACGCCCGGATAGGACCGGACCGGACAGCCCGGGTAACGCTCGGCGAGCTCGGCGGCCGGCCCGACGGCAACCACCCGGTCGCCATCGACGGCCACCGCGCCGTCGTCGACTGGTTCGGCGCAGATCGGCAGCACCAGGGGGGCGGCGTGCAGGGTGACGGTCATCGACTCTCAGCGCAGGTGGAGCAGCCGGAGCAGCCGGCCCACGTTCAGCGTCCAGCCGACTCCGAACGCCTGCGGCGGGAACAGCCGCGGGTCATCCGGTGCCCAGATCCGCTCCCGGTACCGCGCCCGGCTGGGCATCCGGAGGTCGTACGGCACGTATCCGGCAACGATCCCGTGCCAGCGCCGCCGGTCGCGCGGCTTGCGCAACTCCTGGGCGATGGCGACCCCGGCCAGACTCAGCGTGCTGAGGCGCACAGCCCACTGCAGGCGGGTGATCCGCTGCTTCCACGCACGCTGCTTGGCCACTCGGGTGGCCGCCGTCACACCGGCTCCAGGGTGAGCGCGCCGTTGCCTTCTGCCGGCGCGGAGGCCCCTTGCGAGGCGGTGGAGGAGACGTGCGAGCGGACATCGTCCACCGGGTCATTCGCCGGATCGGAGTGCACCAGCAGGTGCCGGTAAAGGGTGTCCCGTTGGGCGGGGATCCGGTCGGCGCGGCGAATCAGGTGGATCAGCTCGGCGCGGTGCACCCGGTGGCGGGCGCCGGCCGAGGACACCACGTTCTCCTCCAGCATCACCGAGCCCAGGTCGTCCGCACCGAAGTGCAGCGTCAGCTGGCCCAAGTCCTTGCCGACGGTGAGCCAGGAACCCTGAATGTGGGCGATGTTGTCGAAGAAGAGCCGGGCGACCGCGACCAGGCGCAGGTACTCCAGCGCGGAGGCCTGCGTCTGACCCTTCAGGTGGTTGTTCTCCGGCTGGTACGTCCAGGGAATGAACGCCCGGAAGCCGCCGGTCCGGTCCTGCACGTCACGGATCATGCTCAGGTGCTCGATCCGCTCGGCGTTGGTTTCGCCGGTACCCATCATGAAGGTGGCGGTGGACTCCACCCCGAGCTGGTGCGCGGTCTCCATCACCTCCAGCCACACGGCGCCCTTCTCTTTCAGCGGCGCGATGGTGTGCCGGGGGCGTTCGGTGAGAATCTCGGCACCGGCGCCGGCGAACGAGTCCAGCCCCGCGACCTTCAGTCGGCGGATCACCTCGTCGTAGGGCAGCCCGGAGACCCGGCCGATGTGCACCACCTCGCTGCCACCGAGGGAGTGCAGGGCGAGCTGGGGATAGCCGGACTTGATCGCGGCGAACGTCTGCTCGTATCACTCGATGCCGAAGTCGGGATGATGGCCG
>JBDUDX010000244.1:0-23475 GCA_040002735.1 Frankiaceae bacterium
CGGGGGCGCGAGTTTCGCATTCCAGATCCGCGGGGGTACGCCACTCGCGAAACCTCAGCCGGTTGCGGACATCATATCCCAGCTCGGCGAGCAGGCCGAGCAGCCGGTCGGCGTAGGCGGCGGCGACGCCGGGAGCGGTCCAGTCCACCGGCCCCTGCCGCGGCGCGTTGACCAGTACGAACCACGCCTCGCAGCCAACCGGCGCGACGAGTGGATCGCCGGCCACCGCGAGGTAGATCGCCGGGTCCTCCACCGGCCGCGGGGACCGGCCGAAGATCGCGTCGAACTCGGCGTCGTAGTCGGCCGGGAAGAACATGGTGTGGTGGGCGAGGCCGGGCGTGCGGCCGCGGACACCGAGTAGCAGCACGAAACCGGCCAGCGACGGGGTCGCCTGGCGCAACCGGCGCAGCGCCGCGGGCGCCGAGACCAGGTCGGTATAGAGATGCGCCGCGTCGGCGTTGCTCACCACCACATCCGCCGGCAGCTGTTCGCCGGACGCGAGCGTCACTCCGCACACCCGGCCGCCGGAGACGTCCACCGAACGGACGTCGGCACCGGTACGCAACACCGCGCCGCAGTCCTGCGCGCGGTCGGCGAGCGCGTCGCCGAGCCGGCGCAGCCCGCCGCGGACGTACCAGGAGCCGAAGGTCTGCTCGACGTAGGGGATGGTGGCCAGCGCCGCCGGAGCGCGTCGAGGGTCCGAGCCGGTGTAGGTGGCGTACCGGTCCAGCAGCATCCGCAGTCGAGGATCGGAAAGGTACTGCGTGCCGAGACCTCGCAGGGTCCGCCACGGGGCTACCGTGCGGAGATCCTGAACCCGGCGTAGCCGGCGAAGAAGGTCGCTCGGGCCGCCCAGCGGCGAGCCCAGGACCGAATCGCGGGTGGCGTCCCAGATGGCCGAACCGCGGTCGATCAGTTTCTGCCACTGCTGCCCGGCGCCCCCGCCCAGGACGTTGTCCAGCGCCGCGCACACGTCGTACACCCCGGTATTGGGCACGTCCAGCACGGTGCCGTCCGGGAAGCGGTAGCGGGCCGCCGGTTCGACCGGCACCACGTCGAGGACGTCCTCCAGCGGGCGGCCGGTATTGCGAAACAGGTCCCGGTACACCGCGGGCAGCGTCAGCAACGACGGGCCGGTGTCGAACCGGTAGCCGTAACGGACGTATTCACCCAGCTTTCCGCCGACGACCTCCGCCTGCTCGCAGACGGTCACTTGGTGACGCTGCCGGGCCAGCCGGGCGGCGACCGCGAGCCCGCCCATGCCGGCTCCGACGACGACGACCCGGGCCACCCGCCGACCCTATGTCGAGTTCTGTCGTACCCCCGCGATAAGACTGCAGCCATGACAGCAGGGAAGACAGGGACGCACGTGTTGGCCATCGACCAGGGGACCACCGGCAGTACCGCGATCGTCTTGGACTCCGACGCGAATGTGACCGGCCGCGGGTACGCGGAGTTCCCGCAGCATTACCCCCGGCCGGGCTGGGTGGAGCACGACCCGATGGACATCCTGCGCGTGTCGGTGCAGGTGGCGGAGCAGGCGCTGGTCGAGGCGGGACTTGCCGCGACGGAGTTGGCGGCGGTGGGCGTGACCAACCAGCGCGAGACCACGGTGCTGTGGGACCGGGCCAGCGGTGAGCCGGTGGCGAACGCCATCGTCTGGCAGGACCGGCGGACAGCGGCGATGTGCACTGCGCTGCGCGAGCGGGGGCTGGCGGAGACCGTGAAACGCAAGACCGGCCTGGTGATCGACGCGTACTTCTCCGGTACGAAGATCGCCTGGCTGCTGGACTCCGTGGAGGGTTTGCGCAAGCGGGCCGCGGCCGGGGAGATCGCGTTCGGCACGGTGGACAGCTGGCTGACCTACCAGCTCACCGGCGGACGGGTGCACGCCACCGACGTGACCAACGCCAGCCGTACCATGATCTACAACTTGGCCGAGGGTCGGTGGGACGACGAGTTGCTGGCGGAGTTGGACATTCCGCCGGAGTTGCTGCCGGAGGTTCGGCCGAGTGCTTACCGCTACGGTGACACGGATCCGAACGCGTTCCTCGGCGCCGCCGTGCCGGTGGCCGGATTGGTGGGGGATCAGCAGGCTGCCCTGTTCGCTCAGGGCTGCTTCTCAGCCGGGCAGAGCAAGAACACCTACGGCACCGGTTCTTTCGTACTGATGAACACCGCCACCGAGCCGTTCACCGAGCAGGACCGGCTGATCACCACGGTGGCGGTGGGTGTGGAGGGGGAACCCACCCAGTACGCGCTGGAAGGGCCGATGTTCACCACCGGTTCGGCGGTGCAGTGGCTCCGGGACGGCCTCGGCATCATCTCCGATGCCGCGGAGACCGAGGCGCTGGCCACCTCGATCGACGGCAACGACGACGTCTATTTCGTACCGGCGCTGGCTGGGCTCGGCGCGCCGGAGTGGGATCCGTACGCCCGCGGCACCCTGCTGGGGCTGACCCGCGGCACCACCAAGGCGCACGTCGCCCGGGCGGTGCTGGAGTCCATCGCGTACTCCACCCGCGACGTGGTGGCGGCCATGGAGGCGGAGTCCGGTCACCGGCTGCCGGAGCTGCGGGTCGACGGCGGCGCCTGCGCCAACGGCTTCCTGATGCAGTTCCAGGCGGACATCCTCGGGGTTCCGGTGGACGTGCCGGAGAACATCCAAAGCACCGCCCTGGGGTCGGCGTACCTGGCCGGCCTGGCCACCGGCTTCTGGCCGGACCGGCAGGAGCTCGCAGCGAAGCGGAGAACGGCGCGGCGGTACGAGCCCACAATGCCGGATTCGCAGCGGGAGACGCTGCACGCCCGATGGCGAGACGCTGTGGAGCGGGGTCTGCGCTGGGCTCGCGAATCCGAGAAGTGATCAGGCCAGGGTGACCCAGGGTGGCGCCTCGTCGGGGATCAGGGTGTGGACGTCAAACAGCACAGCTTCTTCCACGCCCATCGCCGCGCCGCTCGCCGCGGCGATCCAGGAGAGGAACGGACCGGGGTCGAACGCCGCGTCGCCGAGGCCCGCCATATAGACCTTGTGCGCCTGCAGCGACGCGATGCCGCGGTGGACATAACCGGTGACGTCGACCCCGTGAGTTGACTGCAGCGCGCCACCGAAACATACGTACCGAACGCCGGGCCACGGCTCGAGGCCTTCCTCGAGCAGTCCCGGGAAGATCCACCGGTTCCCGGCGTCACGGGCCGCGTCGAGGGTGGCCAGGCCGACGACCCGGTGGTCGGCCTGGTTGGTGAGCCCGCCGACCATCCGCTCGGAGAACGCGCCGCCCAGCACGACCTGCGGGCGGTGCCGACGGATCACCCGGGCGATGTCCCGGCGCAGGGGAAGGCCGTACTCCACCACGCCATCGCGGTAGTCCAGGAACTCGACGACCTCTACGCCGACCTCCCGCGCGCCGGCGCGCTCCTCCTCCTCGCGCAACGGCGCCGCCTGATCCGGCGGCAGGCTGTCGATGCCGGCCTCACCGCGAGTAGCCAAGAGGTACGCTACGTGCTTCCCCTGCGAGGTCCAGCGGGCGACCGCGGAAGCTGCGCCGTACTCCAGGTCGTCGGGATGCGCGGCGACGCACAGCGCCCGGTCCCAGTTCTCGGGCAGGGGTGGCAGCGGCGGCGGAAGGGGCATCGCGCCACGGTAGTCGTCGGGTGCGGACCCGTACAGCCCGTATTCGGGGTCGGCCGGGTGTGGCGCGACTTGGCCCCCGACCTCAATACGGTTCCGTCAAGCGGTCACGCCAATACCGGGATCAGGGCAGCCGCCGGCCCTTCCACGTCAATGTTCCGGCCGCCCGCTGCCACCACGAGCGGGCGGTGAGCGCGCAGAGCAGCAGTACGGACAGCGGATGGCCGAGCGGGTCCGGCCAGGTTCGTCCGCCGGTGCGCCGGGCGGTGAGTACGCGGCCCGCGACCGCAGCGGCGTACCCCAGCGCGCCTGCTTTCGAGCCGCGGAGCGCCGCCAGCGGTGGCAGCACGTACACGCTGGTCAGCAGCGCGCACCCGGCAACGGCGCCGAGCGGGGAGCCGTACGCCGACCAGAGCGACTTGCTGTACCCGTCGCGCAACTCCGCCCAGCTGGCGTACATCCGGCACACCGCGAGGTCGGTGCCGTCCGCGACGACGACGCGGAAGCCGGCGCGCTTCAGGGCGCGCAGCAGGGCGACGTCGTCGACCACCTCACCGGCCACCGCGCCGTGGCCCCTGAAGGTCCGATAGGCGGCCGCGTCCACACCGAGCAGCTGCCCGTTGGCTGCGGCGAGCGACGGTCGGGGCGATCGTTCGGCGAGGCGCAGGGGGAGAAACGTGAGCCACGACCACTGCAAGAGCGGCTGGACCAGCCGCTCGGCCGGGGTCTCGGCGCGCTGCCGAGGGTACGGAGAGACCAGCTCCAGCCCGCCGTCCCGCAGCAGAGTAACGGTGCGTGCCACCGCGGCCGGGGCCAGCACCACGTCCGCGTCCAGGAAGACCAGCACGTCGCCGGTGGCGGCTTCGGCGAGCTGGGCGCAGGCCCATGGCTTGCCGAGCCAGCCGGGGTGCAGCGGGGCACCGGTCAGTATCCGGGCCCGGTCTCCGGCGACCTGCCGTACCAGCTCGGCGGTGCCGTCGGTCGAACCGTCGTCCAACACGAGCAGTTCAACGTCGCGCAGTCGCTGCTGGCCCAGTAGGGCCTGCAGGCACGGAGTCACCCGGTGGACCTCGTCACGGAGCGGAAGCAGCAACGACACGCGTTCCGCGATCGGCGGCGGGTCGTGCGGCGGGGTGCGGAGAAGGCGGGCGTTGAGCGCCGCGTGCGCGGTGAGGAGGGCGGCCCCGCCCGCGCCGGCTCGTACCAGCGCCGTCCCGCCGGAGCGGTACGTGTTGCTGGTCGTCAGAGCAGCCACGGACGCTTTCAGCCGCTGCTTGCCCCGCCTCACCGGGGCCGCCAGCGCGCGAGTACCACCGACCCCATCCCCAGCCCGCCCCACAGCGCCACCCAAGGCCGACCGAAGAACGCCACGTTCGCCAGTACGGAGGAGCAGTACGTCCACAGGTACAAGGCGTCCGGCACCCCGTCCTCGGCCGCCCGGTCGACCAAAAGGCGGTCCAACACGGCCATCAGCAGCACCGAGACGACTAGCCAGCCGAGGTAGTTGGACAGCGGCACCTCGGGTACGCCCGGCAGGTGCGGGGACGGATCAGCCCAGGTCCAGTGCCCCGCAGCCACCATCTGCGGGTCGAGGAACAGGTCCCAGCTGGCCAGCGCAGCGCCCGCAACCAGCGCCCGTCCGGCCCGCGAGCGGGCGACCCGCCGGCCGAGCAGCAGCGCCGGGTACGCCATCATCGCCCAGGCCAGCGGGATGATCAGCGGCACCGATGCCAGCCGGGGGCCGAGGCTGTCGTCGTAGGAGTACGCGCCGAACGGCACTCCGGTACGGGTACCGACGGCCTCGACCAGCAGCCCGGTACCGGTCGCGGCGCCCATCGCGAGCGCAGCCCAGCGGGCCCCACGGGTGGCGAAAGCGTGGGTGGCAGACGCGGCGAAGAACGCCAGCACCGCCGCAATGGTGAGCAGGTCGCGGCTCCGGCCGGACACCAGCGGATACGGCACCTCCCAGGCCACGGTGAGCGCCGCCAACCCCGCCGCCACCCGCAGGACGGGGCGGGTGGCGGCCGCCGCGGCCATCACCGCCTCGGCCAGCGGCGCCGGCGGTCGGCGAGCAGTACCCGGGCGGCGGACCGGCCGCTGGCCCCAAACACGCCGCCGCCGGGGTGTGTGGAGGCGCCGGCGAGGTACACCCCGTACGGCCCCCGGTAACCGGACCACTCCGGCAGCGGGCGCCAGCCGAACATGCCGTCCAGCCCCATCTCCAGGTGCATGACGTTGCCGCGGCGCAGTCCAAGCTCGCGCTCCAGATCGAGCGGCGTCTGGACGTACATCGCCTCCACCGACGCGGCGAATCCCGGCGCCACCGCGTCCACGGCGGCGACCAGGTTCGACCCCTCCCGCTCCGCGATGTCCTCCCAGCGTTCACCGTTGGACAGCGAGTACGGATGCCACTGCCCCCACACGCTGACGCTGTGCTTCCCGGCCGGTGCGAGGGTGTCGTCGAAGGCGGAGAACGTCATGGCGAGCGCGGCCGGCGCCCGGGGCGGCAGGCCGGCGGCGAAGTCGCCGTACGCCGACCGTAACCCGGCGCGGGACGGCGCGAGCAGTTGCAGTGCCCGGTAGGTGTCCGCGGTGGCCGTCGGGTAGCGCGGCAGGTCGGAGGTGGCAAGCCGGACCGCCATGCCGATGCCGTTGCCCACCCGGGCCCGGCGCCTGGCGTCGGCAATCAGCGCCGGGTCGCCGAGCAGGTCCAGCGTGGTGAGTACGTGGCAGCCGGCGAGCACCGCCCGTGCCTCAACGAGGTCCCCGCTGTCGGTCACCACCCCGGTGGCCCGGCCGCCGGCCACCCGTATCGCAGCCGCGCCGTCGCCGAGGCGCAGCCGCCCTCCGTACCCGGTGAAGCGGGCGGCCAACGCGACCGTGAGCGCCCCGGAGCCGCCGACCGGATGCCCGGGCGGGCGGACGTGCAGCATCGCGTTCCAGCCGACCAGATCGGCGGTGGCCACCTCGTGTGTCGGCGGTCCGGCCTGCGCCCCCAGCCAGGACAGCGCGGTCTTCAGCCGCTCATCGCGAAAGTACGCGTCCAGCAGCGCGTCCCCGGGTTGCAGGAACTCCCGCGCGGTCTCCATCCCGGACCCGCCCAGCTTCCACAGCGCCCGACCCAGGTTGCGCGGGGTGGGCGGGGCCTGGAACGCGGCGAAGATCCGCTCGTTTCGGGCCTGCCAGAGCTGCACGAAGGCCCGGTACGCTGAAGCGTCGACCTCGCCGCACATCGCTGCGATCGACGCACAGGTCCGGTCCAGATCCACCCAGAACGTCAGCGCCTCCTCACCGAACGGCGCGAAGCCCCACGGGTCCAGGTCCTGATAGACCAAACCCACCTCGGCGAGGCGCAGGTCCTCCACGATCCCGGTGTGCCGAATCATGATGTGCGCGCTGGAACCCCGGTCCATCCGGTATCCGGGGAAGCGCTCGACGGTGGACACCGCGCCGCCGACGACGGAATCCCGTTCCAGCACCTCCACGTCGAGACCGACGCGGGCGAGATAGCAGGCGGCGACCAGGGCGTTGTGCCCGGCGCCGACCACCACGACGTCGCGCACAGTGCCGCAGTCTAGGGCGGCGCTGCCCCGACCATGCCGGCCAACGGATCCCGGCCCTCGACCCGGCCCGAGGCGCACACCACCGCGAACCGGGCGAACAGCTCCTCGGCGTACCACCGTTCGGTCGCGGTCCGGCGGATCGCCTCGACGTGCGGTCCCCGGCGGTGCGCGAACGCGGTCAGATCACCCCCGGACCGCCACAGGCTGAACGTCCCCTGCAGACCGATCGGCGCCTCCCCGATCCCGAGCGCCAGCAGCAGGCCGTCGCAGCGATGCAGGTCCGCCGAGACCGGCGGTACGGCTCGCCAGAACGTCGCCCAGGTGCGCGGGGCGATCCGGGCCCGGGTGAGCGCGGCCACCGGCCCCTCGTGCCGGGATGGCTCCGGCTGACCGAACGGGGTACGCCGGGACCACCTGCCGCGAGCGGAGAGCGGAGTGAGCAGTATCCGCCACCGCTCCTGTGCCGCGGTGTCCCAGCGGCCGACCGTCCCGGACCGCTCGAAGCCGTCGGCGTCGGCGGCGGAGTCCCACACCGTGAGCAGCGCCCACCGGCGCGGGGTGGCATCCCGCGGGGTGAACGTCGTGCCATCGCCGGTTCCGAGGACCTTGCCGAAGCGCAGGTTCGGTGTCCGGCCCAGCGTGAGGTGATCGCGGGCCACCCGGAGGAGCGCGGCCGGGACGCCGTACGCCGGCAACCGCCACACGTGCAGCGCGACGATCACGGGACCGGAGTCGCCACGTCGGCCGGCGTGCCGCCGGTGAGCCGCAGCAGTTCGGCGTACGTGGTCGGAAAGACGGCGTTCGGCGTACCGGCCGCCGCCCAGATCTGCTCGTAGTCGGCGAGGGATCGATCGAGCACGGTCGGCAGCGGGTGCGGATGACCGACCGGCGCGACCCCGCCGATCGCGAATCCGGTCGCTTCCCGAACCACCGCCGGGTTGGCTTGACGAACCGTCTGGACTCCGCATTGCGCCGCCAACGCCTTCAGATCGACCCGGAGCGCGCCGCTGATCAGGACCAGCAACGGAGTGTCGTCCGCCGAGAAGACCAGCGACTTGACGATCGCACCGACCTCGCAGCCCAGGGCGGCGGCGGCCTCCGCCGCGGTCCGCGCGGTCTCGGCGGTCTCCATAACCGCACCGCTAGCTCCGGCTGCCGCCAGGACCGTTTGCACGTGCTCTGCTCGGGGGTGCACGAGATCCGAGGCTACGTCCTGCCGGCGAGGTCCTGCCGGCGAGTCAGTACCGCAGAGGGCTCATCAAGCGGCGGCGTCCCGGTGTCGATAGCCCAGTGTGGGCACGCGAGGTGTGGGACTGCGGGCTGCGGTCGTCGCTGCCGTCAGCGGGGCTATGGTCGTGCCGCTATGGGCGCTTCCGCCGCAATCCGCCGCCGGCGTCGCGGCCCTGATGCACGCCACGGCGCTGCTCGTGACACTGGTGATCATCGGCCGGGCAGCCCGAACCGGCGACGCAGCCATGCGTCGGCCTCGCTGGTTTCTCGTCGCGGCCCTGGGAGCCACCTCGATCGGGGCGTTGCTGAGCGCGGTCTACGTCGCGGTTGCCGGGGCTGTTCCCATCCACTCCATCGTCGATGTGTTCACGACCGCCTGGGCCCCGCTCGCGGCGTACGCCTTTTGGTTGGTACCGATGCGATCGGGCTCTTCCCGGGGGGACGGCCCGGCTGCTGGCGGATGCGGCGGTGGCGGCCACGGCGCTGTTCTTCGCCAGTTGGATCATGGTTATGGAACCGCTGGCGGCGAGCGGGCGCTGGACCGCCTTGGGTCAGGTGGTCCAGTTCGCCTACCCGGTTCTCGACGTCTTCATCGCGGCCATGGTGCTGTCGCTGCTGCCACGGGCGCGCGCGGACCTGCGCCAGTTCCTGAACTGCGTCGCCGCCGGCCTGCTGCTGGTCACGTTGAGCGACTCGGGGGCCGCGCTGTCGCTGGCCCAGCACGGCGTGGCGCGGTTCGGCTGGCCCGATGTGACGCTGCAAGCCGGCATGGGCTTGCTGGCTCTCGCCGGCCTGGTCCCGGCCAGCCCGTTGCTGGAACACGCCCCGATCGCGTCGGCAATGGACCGAAACCTGGCGTACCTGCCGGTGGCATTCGCCGTCGGAGTGGGCATCTGGCAGTCGGCCTTTGTCACCGCGATCAATCTGGGCGAGGCACTGCTGTGCGCATTGATGATCTTGGCCATCGTGGTCCGTCAGATGGTGTACATGCGGGAGTTGGGTATCGTCGCGGAGGCGAATCATCACGCCTCGACGCATGATGCCCTCACCGGTCTGGCCAACCGCAAGGCCTTCTTCGCCCGGCTGACTGAGCACGTGGCGACGCCCGGCTCCGCAGGCGCCGCCGTGCTGCTGATCGACCTGGACGGGTTCAAGGACGTCAACGACACACTCGGTCACGAAGCCGGTGATGAGGTACTGATCGGCTACGCTGCCAGGCTCCGCGGCGCCGCTCCCGGCCAACTGGTGGCTCGCCTCGGTGGCGACGAATTCGCGATCTTTCTGGTCGCCGAGGTCGATGACGCGACCAGTGCTCAGGTCGAGCGTGCCGGCGTCAGCCTGGCGGGCGACTTCGTCACTCTTCGTCCGGCGGCGACGACGACGGGTCTGCTCAATGTCGCCGCCAGCATCGGAATTGCGGTGTTACGGCCCCGGGACACCCCGGTGAGCCTGCTTCGTCGCGCCGACCTGGCGATGTACTCCGCCAAGCGATCGTCGGTGTCTCAGCTTGCGGTGTATCGCGATGGAATGGCCGACGAGGTCGATCGCCGGCACTTGCTGAAGGCCGCACTTGCCGGTGCACTTTACCGAGATGAGATGCGGCTGGTCTATCAACCTCTCTACCGGCTCAATGACGGCAATCTCGCCGGCGCGGAGACGTTGCTGCGCTGGACGTCTCCGCTGCTCGGAGTGGTGCCGCCGGATGAGTTCATCCCGCTCGCTGAAGACAGCGGCGAGATCGGGCGGATCGGTCTGTGGGTTCTGGAGCAATCGGTGGCGCAGATGGCCCGCTGGGAACAGCAGGGCAGCTACCTGCCACGCCTGTTCGTCAACGTCTCCGCGGCCCAGTTCACCGACGAACTTCCCGCGCAGGTGGCCCGAATCCTGGCGAGCCAGGGCCTCTCACCCGAGCGGTTGACGCTGGAGATCACCGAAAGCCAGCTTCCCGGCTTGGGGGTCAACCGGTCGATGCAGGCCCTGCGCGAGTCGGGAGTGCAGATTGCGCTCGACGACTTCGGCACCGGTTACTCCAGCCTCGCGCCACTTGCCCGACTGCCGGTGGACGTCGTAAAGATTGATCGCGATTCATCCGCAACCTCGGTGAGCATGCCGGCCGCCCGGTGATGGACGCTGTCATTCAACTCGCCAAAGCGCTGGGGCTCACCACGGTGGCCGAGGGCATCGAGGACGTCGGCCAGGCAGCCGAGGCGAGCAACGCCGGCATCGACATCGCCCAGGGCTATCTGTTCAGTCACCCGTTGACGGCGGAGGATCTTGCCCGGCGGCTCCCGCGGACAGCGCCGCCGGGTAGTTCTCCGGCTTCCGGACGGGAAGCGAACGGCGGCTCGCACGAGACGTCGGCTGCCCGGCCATCGCGATTTCCGGTCCCGCGGCGAGCTCGGGAGCCTTTACCCAGCGCGTACTCCGACTTGCCCAACGATTCGACCGAATGACCCGTCCGCTCAAGGCTGCTTGACGGCGAGGAGTGCACCCTTGCCCGAGGTGACAGATCGTGGAGTACCCGTTCGGGTGCCGATTTCGACGATCTGGCCGGCGTCCATCGCCCAGATCGTTGCGGCGAGCAAGGCGGCGATGTGCTCGGCGCCTTCGGCGTGCAGAGCGGCCAGCCGGTGCCTCAGCTCGATGTCCATGTCGGAGTCGGTGTGGGAGTCGGTGTTACGGCCAGTGCAGCGGCGGTCATGGTGTTGACGGACGGCCGATCCGGGGGTTTACTAGCTACGTCAGTCGAACAAATGTTCGATTGACAGGGGATGTCCGCCGGTCGGTCTTCGACCCACCGTCCAGCATCGCATCCCGACGGCCCGGTGGAGAGGTGTGGGGAAGCACCTCTCTCACCGGTGTCGTCGCGCCGCCTTTCCCCGGTGCCGATTCGACGGTCCGGCGAGCTGCTGATGCAGCGAAGGGAGTGCGCGATGTCGAGGCGATGCACCGAAACCATTGAGGTACGTCGAGGAGACGAAGCCCCCGAGCAGTTCCTGTGGCGGGGTCGGCTCTATCTGGTCCGGGCGGTGCTCGCCTCCTGGACGGAGTCCGGGGGATGGTGGCACGGTTCGGCTGCCCGGCCGCTCTTCGGCGTCGACGAGGCCGCTCCACCATCGGCCGGTGTTCCGGTCGACGATCTCGTACTCGCGGCAATTCCATCAGCGCCCAAGTGGGGGCAGCGGGCCTGGGGGGAGCCGGCGCCGGATGTCGGAGCCGCTGTCGGCGGCGGGACCGTCGACGACGGTGAGCGGGAATGTTGGCGGGTCGAGGCCGGTACCGGTCATTGCGCCGGTACCGGGATCTATGACCTCTGCTTCGACTGGGGCGCAGGGGTCTGGACGATCACCTGTGTCCTGGATTGAGCGGCTGTCATGTCTGCCACGTGGACTTCTTCGGCGGCGGTTGACCGGCGGCCGGCCGACTCTCCCCGTCTCCTTCCCGCACCGAATCAGGCGAGTCACAGCCGAGTTGCCGCCGACGACCTGCTGGCGCTGGCCCGGCGTGGCCTCGTGGAGGCGGCCGTCGCGGATTCCCCGGCCGAGCGTTACGCCGCCGCCCATCTCGCCGCACTGCGGGCAGCCGCCGCGGTACTCGCTGCCCGGGTGGGTCCCGGCCGGCCCGTCTCGGTTCGCGGCCGCGGTCCGCGAAGCGTCTGGGATCTGCTGCCGGCAGTCCTGCCCGCACTCGCCGAGTGGTCGGCTTTCTTCGCCGCCGGAGCCGGTAAGCGGGCCGCCGCGGAAGCCCGACTGCCCGGCGCGATCACCCACCGCGACGCCGATGATCTGTTACGCGATGCGGAGACGTTCCTGGGATTGATCACCGAACTGCTCGGTCGTGGGCATCAGCCTCTCCTGCCGGGACGTGACGGCGGATGAGCGATCCGTTTGCGCACCTCCACGTCGCCTCCGGTTACTCGATGCGCTACGGCGCATCGCATCCACGGGCGCTCGTCGAACGCGCTGCCGAGCACGGTCAGCAGACGCTCGCGCTGACCGACCGGGACGGGATGTACGGCGCGGTGAAGTTCGTCCAAGCCTGCTCCGCCGTCGGGCTACGTCCGATTCTTGGAGTGGACCTCGCGGTTGCTCCGGCGTCGATCGGAGTCCCTCCCGGCCGGACCTCCGGTGTCCCACCGCGCCGAACACCGGCCCGGGGCGGGTCCTACGTCGACCCTGGCCATCCGCGGATTACGTTGCTGGCTCGGGATGTCACGGGGTGGGCCGCGCTCTGCCGGCTCACCAGCGCCACCCACCTCGCCGGCGAGCGCGGTACGCCGGTGACCAGCCGGGATCTCATTACCGAACACGCCCGGCAGGTGTTCCTGCTGCTCGGTCCGGACTCCGATGTCGGCCGGGCGGTGGCGTCCCGGCGGCCGGACCTGGCCCGGGCCTGCCTCGACCGGTGGCGGGGCGCGGTGGATCCCGACGATCTGCTGGTCGAGATCGTGCACCACCGCGGGCGCGGTGACGGTGACCGGGCGGCTCGGCTGCTCGCCTTCGCCGCCGAGCATTCGGTGCCGGCCGTGCTCACCAACGCGGTCCGCTACGCCGACCGGGCGGACGCGCCGGTGGCCGACGTGCTGGACGCCGCCCGCCGGCTCGTCGTGTTGGACGCCCGCCACATCGACCGGGTCAACGCCGAGGGCTATCTGAAGTCCGGCAAGGAGATGGCCCTGCTGGCCGATGATCTGGCTCGGCTTACGGGCACGGCAGGTCGGCGCGGCACCGACCTGCTGGCCCGGACCGCCCGAGTCGCCGAGCATTGCGCGCTGCCTCCCGGGGGCGGCGGCCTCGGCCTCGGCGAGGTGCACTTTCCCGAACTGGGTACCGGCCTCCGCGACCCAGGTTCCGGCGGGGAGACGTCGGCGGACGCGGTGTTGCGCGCCCGCTGCCAGGGGGGGTACGGCCGGCGTGGCCGGCCGGCCACCGCTGAAGCCGAGCAGCGACTCGACGAGGAACTGGCGATGATCGGCGGCCTGGGCTACGCGTCGTACTTCCTCACCGTGGGCGACGTGGTGAACATCATCAGGGGCATGGACGTACGGTGCGCCGCCCGCGGGTCCGGCGCCGGCAGCCTGGTCACCTACCTGCTCGGGATCTCCGACGTGGACCCGCTGGAGCACGGGCTGTTGATGGAACGTTTCCTCTCCCCGCTGCGCAACCAACTGCCGGACATCGACATCGACGTGGAATCCGCCCGCCGGACCGAGGTGTACGAGGCGGTGCTGGCGCGCTTCGGGGCGGAGCGCTGCGCCTGCGTGTCGATGATGGACACCTACCGGGCCCGGCACGCGATCCGCGATGTCGGCGCTGCGCTGGGTCTGCCACCGGGGGAGATCGACACCATCGCCAAGGCGTTTCCGCACCTGCGGGCCAGCCAGGTTCGGGCCGCGCTGCGTGATCTTCCGGAGTTGCGGGCCAGCGGACTCGCCGGTCCGGACGGGCGCGGCGGCCGGTTGGACCTGCTCTTCCGGCTCGTCGAGCGACTCGACGGCCTGCCCCGGCACATCGCCGTACACCCCTGCGGGGTGGTGCTCTCCGACGCCACCCTGCTGGACCGCACCCCGGTCGAGGCAAGTTGGCTCGGGTTTCCGATGAGCCAGTTCGACAAGGACGGCGTCGAGGCCCTCGGCCTGCTCAAGCTCGACCTGCTCGGTATCCGGATGCAGTCCGCGATCGCGCACGCGGTGGCCGAGGTACGCCGCCTCGACGGCGTCGACGTCGACATCGACGCGGTGCCGCGCGATGACCCGGCTACCTTCGCGCTCATCCAGTCCACTAAAACTCTCGGCTGCTTCCAGATCGAATCACCCGGCCAGCGCGAGTTGATCGGCAAGTTCGCCCCGGACAGCTTCGCCGATCTGATCATCGACATCTCGCTGTTCCGACCCGGCCCGGTGAAGACCGACATGGTGCGGCCTTTTCTGGAGGCCCGGCAGGGATGGTGCGCGCCCAGCTACCTCCATCCCGATCTCGAGCCGGCACTGGCCGAAACCTACGGTGTGGTGGTCTTCCACGAGCAGGTACTGCAGATCGTCGCGACCTGCACCGGGTGTTCCCTCGCCGAGGCGGACGAGGTTCGGCGTGCCCTCGGTGATCCGATCGGGCAGCCGGAGGTACGGACCTGGTTTATCCCCACCGCGCTGGGCCGTGGGTATTCCCTGGAGATCGCCGAACGGGTCTGGGAGGTGCTGAAAGGCTTCGGCTCGTTCGGCTTCTGCAAGGCCCATGCCGCGGCGTTCGCCGTACCCACCTACCAATCGGCGTGGCTCAAGGCCCACCACCCGGCGGCATTCCTGGCCGGCGTACTCACCCACGACCCCGGGATGTATCCCAAACGGCTGATCCTGGACGACGCCCGCCAACTCGGCATCGCCGTCCTCGGCCTGGATGTGAACCGCTCCGACGCCCAGTACCGGATCGAGCGAGTGGGACGGTACGACGAACCGCCGCCGGGAATCCTCGACGCCCCGCCGCGGTCGGGGCTGCCGGACGGGCGGGACTACGGGATCCGGCTCGGCCTGGCCGACGTCAAGGGGATCACCGAAGCGGAGATCGCCCGGATCGTCGCCGGCCGGCCGTACGCCTCGCTCGCCGACTTCTGGCACCGGGCGGCGGTGGCCCGGCCGATCGCCGAGCGGCTTGTGGTCGCCGGTGCCCTTGACGACCTGTACGGCATCGGATCCGCATTGACCGTGCGGCGCCGGGGGCGGGTCACCCGACGTGATCTGCTGCTGCAGGTCGTCGAACTGGACGGCTGGAGCCGGTCCACCGCCCGGGCCGCCCGCTCGCCGCGCGGCCGGCACCGAAGCGCGCCCGCGCCGGCCGGCACCGAAGC
The DNA here is from genome assembly GCA_040002735.1 of Frankiaceae bacterium. Lineage (GTDB taxonomy): Bacteria > Actinomycetota > Actinomycetes > JADGOV01 > JADGOV01 > JADGOV01. The sequence goes on from JBDUDX010000244.1 coordinate 15,265, forward strand.
GAAAGCCACCGTCCTGGAGTTGGCCACCCGGCAATCACAGGCCGCCGCGCCGGCCCCGGCGGTGGCCGACATCGCCGTCCAACTCGCGCTCGACCTTGGGGACGCGCCGGGTGAGGTGGCGGCCAGCGGCCTGCCGGAGATGACCGGAGCCGAGCGGGTCCGGGCCGAACTCGACGTGCTGGGGCTGGACGCGAGCCAGCACGTGCTGGCCGGGTACGCCCCGTTCCTCAATGCCGTCGGCGTCACCCGGGCGTGTGACCTGCTGTCCCGGCGTACCCGTTCCGAGGTGCTGGTCGCCGGCGTGAAGGTGGCTACCCAGACCCCGCCGGTTCGGTCCGGCCGCCGGGTGGTTTTTGTCACCCTGGACGATGCGACCGGGCCGCTGGACGCGATCTTCTTCGAAGACGCCCAGGTCGGCTACGCGAGCACCCTGTTTCACTCCTGGCTGCTCGTCCTCCGGGGCATCACCCGGCGAACCGGCCCGCGGGGCATCTCGATCAGGGCCACCGGCTGCTGGGAGCTGCCCACTCTGCGGGCCTGCTGGCACGACGGCGGACTGCCCGCGGTCACGGCGGTGTTGACTCGCCCTCCCGGTCTCACCACGGCGACCTTGGAAGCCGCCGTGCACGGCGCCGCGCAGAGCCGGTCCACCCGCCCGGTGCTGGCCGGTGTGCCGGTCGGGGGCGGGGCGACCGTCGCTCCTACCGGATTCCACCAGTCGCCGTACGCGGACATCAAGGCGGCCGGGTCCGCCGGGCCGCCACATCCCGGGCGCAAGCTCTGGCACTCCAGCCAGGGAAGCTCGGGCCGTTGATGAGTCTGGGTCAATGATGAGGCTGGGCCGTAGATGAGACTTGGGGGGACGTCGTCGCCGCATTACCGTGGCCTGAGCCCCAGGACAGCGCAGGTTCCATGGCACTGACAGACACCGCGCCGGAAGCGACGTCCGACGACGAGTCGGCGGCGTGCTCGATTCTGCATGTCGACATGGACGCCTTCTACGCCAGCGTGGAACTTCGCCGGCGACCCGAGCTACGCGGACAGCCGGTGATCGTCGGCGGTTCGGGTACCCGCGGGGTCGTGCTGTCGGCCACCTATGAGGCCCGGGCGTACGGGGTGCACAGCGCGCTGCCGATGGGCCGGGCCCGACGGCTGTGCCCGGATGCGGTGGTGATCCCGCCGAACTTCGCCGCCTACTCTGCGGTCTCCGCCGGAGTTATGGAGATCTTCCGCTCGGTCACCCCCATCGTCGAGCCGATCGCGCTCGACGAGGCCTTTCTCGATGTCTCCGGTGCCCGCCGCCGTCTCGGCGGAACGGCCGAGATCGGGCAGTGGATCCGGGCTCGGGTCGCCGACGAGCAGGACATTCCCTGCTCGGTGGGAGTAGCCAGTACGAAGTTCGTCGCCAAGCTGGCCTCCACCAAGGCCAAGCCTGATGGGCTGCTTCTCGTACCCCCCCACCGGGTGATCGACTTCCTGCACCCACTGCCGGTGGCCGCGTTGTGGGGGGTGGGGGAGCGGACCGAGGAGATCCTGCTCCGACTTGGCCTGCGAACCGTTGGTGACCTGGCGCACACGCCGGTGAGCACGCTGCGGCGGGCGGTCGGGTCGGCCGCCGGATCCCACCTCGCGGCGCTGGCGTGGGGCCGGGACCCACGCTCGGTCGTACCGCACGAGCCGGACCGCAGTATCGGCGCCGAGGAGACCTTCTCCCGGGACGTCGATGATCCGGTTCGGATCCGGCGGGAACTTCTCCGGCTCTCCGAGCGCACGGCCGGCCGGCTGCGAGACAGCGGGCAGGTTGGTCGCACCGTCAGCGTGAAGATTCGGTTCGCCGATTTCGCCACCATCACTCGATCGAAAACCCTGCCCGAGCCGACCGACGTCGGTCGGGACATCTACGCGGTGGCCACCGAACTGGTCGATCGGCTGGGGCTGCAGCGCGCGCGGCTGCGGCTCGTCGGCGTACGGGTCGAGGGGCTGCGTCCGGCGGCTACCCAACCGCGCCAACTGCTGTTAGGGCAGCGGGAGTCCGGTTGGCGGGAAGCCGAGCAGGCCGCGGACCGGGCTGCCCGACGCTTCGGGCCGGGAGCAGTACGCCCCGGCACGCTGCTGGCCGGCGACTCCTCCGAGGCTCAACTGTGACCGTACCGTGACCCGCGCGGTGGCTAGGGGTGTCCATCGACGGCCAACGGGGTGCCGCGAGGCAGATCGTTTTGACCAGCATCGACGGAGCACTTTCGTGGCGGCCAAACCGACCGTATCCTCAAGTCCTGCAGACCAGCTTCCGCGACGTGGCAGGCTTATCGGACTGATCCACGCGCGTCGGCCATCTGGGAGGAGCACTGTGCCGCTCTCTGAGCATGAGCAGCGCCTGCTCGATCAGATCGAGCGCGCCCTCTACGCGGAGGACCCCAAGTTCGCCTCGACGTACCGGTCCACCGACCTGCGCAAGCACTACTCCCGCCGGATCGTGCGCTGCGCGGTGCTTTTCGTCCTCGGCGTCATCTTGCTCATGGTGGGCGTCATCAGCAAGAACATCCCGGTGGGTGTCGGCGGATTCGTGGTGATGCTGGTGTCGCTGGTCTTCGGCGTCACGAGCTGGCAACGCCTCACCGGCCACCGCGAAGGTGGCCAGCCACGCTCGCGCGGCACGAATGGGAAGACCTCCTCGGTCTCCTCTGCACGGCCCAAGGCGCGGGCCGACCGTAAGGTCTCCTGGAAAGGGCGCCTCGAGGAGCGTTGGCGGCGCCGCTGGGAAGAGCGCGGCGGGCGCTAGCCGTCGGAGCCCTCTCCGGTCAACCGGCCCGCGAGACGGTGACCAACCGCAACGTCGCGTCCTCGGGGCCAGTGGACGGAGCGGGTATGTCGACCACGGCGATACCGCAAGTCGGGAGATCCACCGCTTGTCCCGTGAGCATCCCGACCAGCGCGCTCACCGACGGGTTGTGGCCCACCAGGACGACCGAATCCTCGGCAACATCCGATACCACTTCCAGCAGTGCCGCGGCGGTGGCTTCGTACACCTCCTGGGTGTAACGGGTCGGTGGTGCCGCGTCACCGTAGGCGGCCAGCAGTTCCGCGGCGGTCTCCACGGCTCGTCGAGCGGGTGAGGAGATCAGCACGTCGACCGGGCCGATCGTCTCGCGCAGCCAGGCCCCGGCAGCGCGGGCGTCCCGCAGGCCGCGCGGTCGTAGCGGCCGGTCGAAGTCGCTTCCTGCCGATGGGGTGTCCGCCTTGGCGTGTCGGACGACGATCAAGGTGCGCATGGCTACGGCGTTGCCGACCGCCGCGTGACCGTCGACCGGATCCAACGCGCCAGGTTTCGGTCGTACCGATCGCCGGCCACCGCTAGACGTGAGGTCAACAGCCGCAACCGGTCGCTGCCGGAAACCGGTACCAGTCGCGCCCGCCACCGCTGGCCGCACGATACCGAAGCCTGCAAAGCCGATCGCAGGGTTGCCGCCCGTTGCCGCAGGTCGACCTGCGTCGCCACCCCATCCCGCTGATACCGGGCGCGTTCCTCAGCGCGGACCAGCTCGTCCAGCGCCGTACCGGCCTCCGCGGACAGCGGGATGCGTGTTCGCAGCCAACCCGCTGCCCCCCGCGGCGTGGCGCTGGCCGGCCAGATCAGCCCGACGTCCCGCGCGTCCTCCCGCAGATCCGCCCAGGCGGCGTGCGCCGTCGCAGTCGGGGAATCGGCCGAGCGCCAACGCCGCCGACGGGTCATCGCGCGTCCCAGACCCGGGCCGGCCAGGAGCACCGGCAGCAGGCCCAGCCAGCCGAGCAGCCGCAGCCGGGAGGTGCCGGTAGAGGCTCCGGACGCGCTCGTCGGCACCGGAACCGCCGCCTCCGAGCTCTTGTCGAGGTTGCCGAAACGGCGCTCGTACAGCGAGCGTTCCTTGGTCTTGCCGCCGCCGGCCGACGTCGTCAGGCCATCGGGGCCCACCGCGGCGACGCTGTACGACGGAGGCGCCGCCTCCCCCCGACCGGCGACCGGGGTCGGCTCGAACGGCAGCCAGCCGGCCTTGGAGAAGTACAGCTCCGGCCAGGCATGGGCGTCCAGCGTGGTCACGACATGCTCTCCGGCGGCGGACTGCTTGCCGTAGGTGAAGCCCACCGCGACCCGCGCCGGGATGCCCTCCATGCGAGCGAACAACGCCATGGTGGCGGCGAATTGCTCACAGAACCCCTGCTTGGCCTGCAGGAACCGAACGATGGCATCGTCGCTGTTGCCGGCCGGTACCTTCAAGCTGTAGCGGAACTCGCCGGACCGGAAGAACTGTTGCAACGCCAACGCCCGCTGGTAGGACGTGCTGGCGCTGGCCTTGGTCACGATGCTGTCCGCGGTCCGTTTGATGATCGGCGGTAGGTCGGTCGGGTAGGCGGTGGTCGGTGCGAATGCCGTCTTGTCGGAGAGTTCGAGCTCGGCGGTGTTCAACACGGCCGGCTTCACGTCGAGCGCCGACGAGTCCACCTCGTAGGTTCGGCCCCGAGTGTTGTCCCGGGTGGAGAAAACCGTGTCGGTACGGGTCTCGTAGCGCCAATCACCGTCGATGCGGACCGCGTTGGGTTGATACGGCAGCGGGAGCCAGCGCGCGTCCAGTCGGTCGGTCACCGCGATGCGGGTCATCACCGGTTTGGCGTCCTTCGGTGCAGCCGGCAGTACCTGACCCTGGGAGACCCGGTCGGCGATCCCGGCCCGCAGCGAGCTCTGCGACCAGGTCCGGCCGTCGAACACGTCCAGGCCGGCCATCCGCAGGTACCCGGCCGGTGTGGTCTCCTCGGTCCGAAGCTTCAACAGGGTGACCGGCTGGCGAGTGGTCAACTCATCGTGTAACCGCACGATGGGGTTGTACGTCGTCACGCTGTTGCCCCCCCGGCCGCCGGCCCCGGCCCCCGCCCCGCCGTTTCCGCCGAGCAGCGGGGCGTGCAGGGAGGGCAGGCCGAGCGGGACCAGGAAAGCCAGCCCGATCGCGGTCAGTCCGATCCGGCGGCCCATCGCCCCGGTCGGTGGCTCTTCGCCGTACGTCACGGCGGTGAGCCGACTGACCGCCGAGTTGCTGGGCCCCAACGATCGTCCCCAGCGAGCGAGTCGGGTACGCCCGTCGGCCGCGAGCAGCAACAGGTATCCGCTCACCGCAAGCCCGAACGGCACCACTCCACTGCCGCGGGGAGCCACTGCTGCGGGCACCGCGAACAACGCCAGCAGCGGAAGTCCCGCGGCCGGCGGCTGGCGCAGGGTGGTCGCCAGGAGATCTGCCGCCATCGCCACCAGCGCCACGCCGGCAACGGTGATCAGCAGCAGTCCCGGCCGGGTGGGTACCGGCGGCGCCAGCGCCGCGATGTCGGCGAACCCCTGATCGGCCGTCGCCCGCAGCGATCTGATCGCAGCCGGGCCGGGCAGGAAGCCGCCCACCGCCGCGGCAGAGGCGAAGAGCAGGGTGAGATAGCCGGTCACCCCGGCGACCGGAAGAACCGGCCCCAGGTACCGCGGCAGCCGCAGGTGCCGGGCGGCGATGCTGCCGCCGGCCACCACCGCGATCGCCGCCGCCAGCGAGGGCAGCCAGCGACCGTCCCGGAAGACCGCGAACAGCGCGCTAGATGTCAAGAGCGTGGCCACCGCCGTACAGAGGGAGAGCCGATCGCGCTCGGTCATCAGAGACCACCGCCCGCGGATCCGGCGGCGAACGCTGAAGCGCTCGCCGACGCCAACCCCCGACGAGCCACCCGGACGCCGGCGAGCGGCCAGACGTCCGCGATCGTCTGCCCGGCGGAGATGGGCACCACACGCCACCCGGCCGCGTGTAGCAGCGCGGCGCTGGCCTGGAATCCGGGACTGGGCCCGGCGTCAGCGCCGGCCTCGCTTCCCGGCCTGGCGCTCCACGATGCGGTGTCGAGCAGCAGCACCACCGACGCCGTCCCACCGGTACGGAGCCGGGCCACCGCCGCTGCTTCGCCGGGCGTCACCTGGCCGAGGATGGCAATCAGCAGCCCTTCCCCGCCACCGCGCCGGACCCGCTCCACGCCGTCGCTGAGGCGAGCGTCCCGAGTGCCCTGCACCTCCGCCAACCCGTCGAGGAGCCGGCCCTCGATGTTGGTTTCGCCATCGGCGAGTTCCGCGCCGGTCCCGTCGAGAAAACGCAACACGTATCCGCCGCGGGTCAGCGATACCGATACCGAGGCCGCCGCGCTGACCGCCCACTCGAAGGAGGAGTCCGGGCCCGAACCGCGATGGGCGGCGAAGCGGGTGTCCAGCAGTACGCAGGCCCGCGCCTGCCAGGGCTGCTCCTCCCGGCGCACCATCAACTCTCCGTACCGGGCGGTGGAACGCCAGTGCACCCGCCGCAGGTCATCCCCCTGGCGGTATTCCCGAGGAGCGACATCCTGATCACCGGCGCTGCCCACCGACCGCGCACGGCTCTCACCACTGCCGGCCCACTCCCCGCCGAGCGAAACCCGGGGAAGCGGCTGCACCTGCGGCGTCACGACCAGCGTCTCCAGGGTCAGGAAGGAGCGGGTCAACTCGGCCAAGCCGAACGGATCGGTGAGTCGAACGGACAACGGGTCGATCTCGAAGCGGCCACGGGCGTCGCAGTGCAGCGTGTACTGGACCTCCCGTACGCCCATCGGCTCCATCCGGTCCAGGACGAATCGCGGCGGGCTCCCGAAGCGGTACGGCAGGCGATCTTCCAGCATCAGCACACCGGTCGGCAGCCGCGACAGGTTTTCCAGCCGCAACGTCACGGTGGCGGTCTGCCCCATCGGTACCCGCGCCGGGTCGAGCCGGCGGGTACACGACATCCGGTATCGGGTGCGGTAGAGCGCAGCCAGCCCGAGCAGCGGCAGCGCGATCAGGAAGACACCGAGGCGCAGCAGGTCCCGCTCGCCGAAGGCCATCCCGCAGCCGATACAGGCGACGCCGCTGGCCAGAAAACTCCGGCCTCGGGTGGTCAACCCGGATAGCCGCCGAAGGCCCGCGAGCATCTCAGCGGCCCCGTACTCCGTCGGCTGCTGGCACCGGTACGGCCGACACGATCTCCCGGACCACGTCGTGCGCGGTGCGCCGGGAGATCTGCGCCTCGGCGGTGAGTAGTAGGCGGTGGGCCAGCACCGGCTCGGCGAGTGCCTGGAGGTCGTCCGGCAGCACGAATTCCCGAGCGTCGAGGGCGGCCGCCGCGCGCGCGGCGCGGAGCAGGTGCAGGGTGGCGCGGGGAGAGGCGCCGAGGCGGAGCTCCGGGGAGTTGCGGGTGGCCGTGACCAGGTCGATGGTGTAGCGCTGCAGCGACTCCGCGACATGTACCTGGCGGACGGCGTCGATCAACTTGGCGACCTCACGGGCGTCGGTGACAGCCTCCAGATCGTCCAACGGCGAAGCGGCGCTGTGGTTGTCCAACATCGCCAACTCGGCGCGCGCCGACGGGTACCCCATCGACACCCGAGCGAGGAAGCGGTCCCGCTGCGCCTCCGGCAGCGGGTACGTGCCCTCCATCTCGATCGGGTTCTGGGTGGCGACGACCATGAACGGGGCCTCGAGTTCATAGGTCACCGCGTCCACGGTGACCTGACGCTCCTCCATGCACTCCAGCAGCGCGGACTGGGTCTTCGGCGACGCCCGGTTGATCTCGTCGCCGACGACGATGTTGGCAAATACCGCACCCGGCTTGAACTCGAACTCGCGGGTTTCCTGGTTGTAGACCGACACCCCGGTCACATCCGACGGCAGGAGGTCAGGAGTGAACTGGATCCGCCGGACCGAACAGTCGATGGAACGGGCCAGCGCCTTGGCCAGCATGGTCTTCCCCACCCCGGGCACGTCCTCGATCAGCAGGTGACCTTCGGCGAGCAGGACCGTCAGGGCCAGTCGGACGACATCCGGCTTGCCCTCGATGACTTCTTCGACGGCGGTGCTGATCCGTACGGCCACCGCGGTGAGCGCGTCAAGCCCCGCGGAATCCTCCGCGGCCAGCGCACGTGCCGTCAACTGGCCTCCTCGTTGTGCCGGCTCGTTGTGCCGGTGGCGAGTTCCGCACCGCGTCCCAAGCCTGTCCAGTGTCACCTGATTCGCCGCTTCCCGCCACCTGTCCATCGGCGGGTACCCGGTTGCGCCAGTGCCGCTCCAGCGGGTCTATCCGGGCTTCCGTAGTCGAACGGCTGCGGTACGGTATGTCGACCAAGCGGTCGGCGCAGGCACTTCGTGTCCGTCGACCT
>JBDUDX010000245.1:0-19167 GCA_040002735.1 Frankiaceae bacterium
CGGCACGCGTCCGCAATCCTGGACGGGCGGGCCACCCGGGTCGCCGGCGCAATCCGCCGCCAGGCCACCACCGAACGCCTGGACCCGGCCCGACGAGCCGGGGCCGACCGGTGCGCCGCCTACCTGACCAACAAACACCCCTACCTGGACTACCCGACCGCCCTCCAGGCGGGCTGGCCGATCGCCACCGGGGTCATCGAAGGCGCCTGCCGCCACCTCGTGAAAGACCGCATGGACCTCACCGGAGCCCGCTGGGGACTCGATGGAGCCGAAGCCATCCTCAAGCTCAGAGCCATACGCAGCAACGGAGATTGGGACGAGTACTGGCCCTTCCACCTCGCCCAAGAACACCAACGCGTCCACAAATCCCGCTACGCCGACAACCACATCCCGCAGGCTGCATGACGTCACTCCAGACGAGCCGCCCCCTAATCAAAAAGCCCGAAATCACGAAGAATACGTCGACTCCGACATAACCACCGCGTACTTGTGCAATGCCCGCGTGGCTGAACAGGACGAGCAGTACCGCGACCGCCCGCAGGCCTTGGATGTCACCACGGCGCTTCTGAGCGGAGTGGCTCACATCACCGCCAACGCTTGACCGACATGGGCTGTCCAGTGGGACCTTTTGATACCCCGTCAAGTTAGCAGCAGCGAGCCCCCGGATGAGCATCCCGCGCTTTCATCTTGTGCCGCTCGAATTCTCGGCGGGACATCACCGGGACGTCCGGTCGTGCGCGGGCAAGATACCGGTCGTAGTCGGCCTCTCCGGATACCTCGCGGAGGTACCACCGAAGACCCGCGACCGCTCGTCGCCATGTCAATGCATTCCCCGCCCGGCGCCGGCGAGTTCGCGGCGATCTTCCGTCTCCCCGCCGCCCAGCAGGCTGTTCGGCGCGGTGATGAGGGACTCCACGTGCGGCGACTCGGTGGTCGGCAGGGGCGTGTCGGAGCGCAGCACCCGAATCCATACCAGCACCGCGCTGAGGAGAATGATGACGACGAGCAGCGCGAAGAACGCAGCCAGCACGCCGTCCACGGTGGAGTTCGTCACGACCGACCGCATGCCGTCCAGGCTCTTGGCCGGCGGCAGGATCTTACCCGCGTCCAGTGCATCCTGGTAGCGCGCTCGCTGGGCAAAGAAGCCCAGAGCCGGCGCATCAGAGAACACCTTCTGCCAACTCGCGGTCAACGTCACCGCCACGTCCCAGGCCAACGGAATACCGGTTACCCAGGCGTACTTGGCTCTGCCGTGCTTGATGAGCAGCGTGGTGGCAACCGTCAGCGCAATCGCGGCGAGGAGTTGGTTGGCGATTCCGAACAGCGGAAACAGTTGGTTGATGCCACCGAGTGGATTGGTCACGCCGGTGTAGAGGAAGTACCCCCACGCCGCGACAACTGCCGCACTCGTGGCCCACAGCCCCGGCTTCCAACTCACATTGCGCATCGGCGGGTAGAAGTTGCCGATGGTGTCCTGCAGCATGAAGCGCCCGACCCGGGTACCGGCGTCGACGGTGGTGAGGATGAACAGCGCCTCGAACATGATCGCGAAGTGGTACCAGAAGGCCCGGAGGCCGCCGCCGCCCAGAACTTCGGAGAAGATCTGCGACATGCCGACGGCGAGCGTCGGGGCCCCGCCGGTCCGGGCGACCAAGGTGGGCTCCTCCACAGCCTTCGCCGCCGCGGTGAGCTGTTCCGGGGTAATGCTGAAACCGAGATTGGCAACCGCCGAGGAGGCCGATGCCGCGGTCTTGCCGAGCAGGCCGCCGGGTGAGTTCATCGCGAAGTACAGACCGGGATCGATGGAGCAGGCGGCGATCAGGGCCATGATGGCCACGAAAGACTCGGTCAGCATCCCGCCGTAGCCGATGAGCCGTACCTGCCCCTCCTTCTGAATCATCTTGGGTGTGGTACCCGAGGCGATCAGAGCATGGAATCCGGAGAGCGCGCCGCAGGCGATCGTGATGAAGACGAACGGGAAAAGCGACCCGGCGAATACCGGACCGTTGCCCTTCACCGCGAAGTTGCTGACCGCCTCCGCCCGCAGGACCGGTGCGGTGAGGATCACCGCCACGGCGAGCAGGCCGATCACGCCGACCTTCATGAAGGTGGAGAGGTAGTCCCGTGGCGCGAGCAGCATCCACACTGGCAGAACCGAGGCGATAAAGCCGTAGATCACCAGGCAGAACACAAGGGACTTCGGGCTGAGAGTGAACGTGTCGCTTAACCGGGAGCCCTCGATGTACCCACCACCGATGATCGCCAGCAGCAGGAGGGACACCCCGATGACCGTGGTCTCGATGACCTTGCCGGGGCGCAGGGTGTGCAGATAGAAGCCCATGAACAGGGCGATCGGAATCGTCATGGCGATCGAGAAAGTGCCCCACGGCGAGCCGGCCAGGGCGTTCACGACCACCAGCGCGAGCACCGCGAGGATTATGATCATGATGCTGAAGACGCCGATGAGTGCGGCCACGCCGCCGACGAGACCGATCTCCTCGCGGGCCATTTGACCGAGGCTCTTGCCGTCCCGGCGCATCGAGAAGAACAGCGTGACCATGTCCTGCACGGCGCCTGCGAAGATCACCCCAGCGATGATCCAGATGGTTCCCGGCAGGTACCCCATCTGCGCGGCGAGTACCGGTCCAACCAGTGGTCCCGCGCCCGCGATCGCGGCGAAGTGATGACCGAACAGGACGCGGCGGTCAGTAGGCGCGAAATCGACGCCGTTGTCGAGTCGTTCCGCCGGCGTCGCCCGGGTGTCATCGGCTTGGAGTACCCGGGTCTCGATGAACCGCGCGTAGAACCGGTAGCCGATGGCGTAGGAGCCCAGCGCGGCGGCCACCAACCAGATCGCCGAGATCCGCTCACCGCGGACCAAGGCCAGCACACCCCAGGCCACCGCCGCGACGATCGCAACCGCGGTCCAGATGAGGACCTGCTTGGCGTCGAATCGCCGTGAGCTGGTAGGGGGGCGCTGCGACGTTCCGGGAGAAACGGACATGCCAACCTCCTGAGGTCGGCCCGATCCTGTCATCAGATTCGGGACATCGCTAGTGGCCGCTCGTACTCTGACGGGCGTGAATCTCCAAGCTGCCGGCGGCCCGGTACGGGAGTGGGACGCCGCGACGTATGACCGGGTGGCCCACCCGCAGACCCGCTGGGGTGCCGAGGTGCTGCAGCGGCTCGAACTCGACGGTGACGAGACGGTGCTGGACGCCGGCTGTGGCTCGGGGCGGGTTACCGAGTTGTTGTGCGCCCGCGTGCCCGACGGACGCATCGTCGCCCTCGACGCATCCCAGGACATGCTCGAGGCAGCGCGACGTCGGCTCGGGTCGCACTCGGAGCGGATCCGGTTCGTCCACGCCGACCTGCTGGATGTCACTCCCGAGATGCTCGGCACCGACCTGCCCGTCGATGCGGTGTTCTCCACAGCGACGTTCCACTGGGTCACCGACCACGACCGGCTCTTCGCCAATCTCGCCGGTGTGCTGCGTCCCGGCGGCCAGTTGGTGGCCCAGTGCGGAGCCGAGGGGAACATCGCCAGACTGCGGGCCGCGGTCGCGTCGTTGGGCGTCGAGCGGGTCGGCACCTGGCACTATGCCGCTGCCGATGAAACGGTTGCCCGACTTACTGCGGCCGGGTTCTCCGACGTGCAGGCGTGGACCCACGAAGAGCCCACCGTCTTCGAGCCAGGACCGGCGCTGCTCGATTTCCTGGAAGTCGTGTGCCTGCGCGAGCATCTCGCCACGCTTCCGGCTGACCGCCGCCGGCCCTTTGTCGAAGCGGTCGCTGCCGCAATGCCCGAACCGGTTATCGACTACGTACGGCTCAACATCGTCGCCACGCGTGGAAAGCCGCCGACCGCACTGTCCCATCGCACGTCGTCCGGATGAGACCGACAACCTGCACCGCGGGCTGAAATCACGGCACGTCCAGATGATCGCCATTGGCGGCGCCATCGGGGTCGGCCTCTTCCTCGGCTCGGCGACCGCCATCCAAAAGGCCGGGCCCGCCCTCCTACTCAGCTCACCTACGCCTTCGCCGGCGTGGCCATCTTCTTTATCATGCGCGCGCTGGGCGAACTGATGCTGTACCGCCCCGTGTCGGGTTCGTCCGCGTCCTCTGCCGATGAGTTCCTTGGCAAGTGGGCCGGTTTCGCCACCGGCTGGACATACTGGTCGATGTGGATCGTCACCGCGATGGCCGAACTCACCGCAGTCGGCATCTACATGAACTACTGGTTCGACATTCCGCAGTGGATTCCGGCCTTGGTGGCACTGGTCAGCCTCTACTTGCTCAACCTCGTCGCGGTACGGCTCTTCGGTGAGATCGAGTTCTGGTTCGCCATTATCAAGGTGGTCACCATCGTCACGATGATCGTGGTCGGCGTGCCATCCTGATCTTCGGCTTCACCTCCATCGGTGACACCGCGTCGGTGAGCAACCTGTGGAGCCACGGCGGCTTTATGCCCAAGGGCATCACCGGACCGCTGCTCGCCCTGCAGATGGTGGTCTTCGCCTTCCTCGGCGTCGAGTTGATCGGCGTTACTGCGGGCGAGGCCGAGCACCCGGAAAAGGCGATACCGCAGGCGGTCAACCAGGTGATCTGGCGGATCGGCATCTTCTATATCGGCGCGCTGACCATCATCTTCTCGCTGATGGCGTGGACCCGACTGGACGGGAAGACCAGCCTGTTCGTCTGCGTCTTTGAGAACATCGGCATCCCGGCAGTGGCCGGGGTCATCAACTTCGTCGTCCTCACCGCGGCAGCCTCCTCCTTCAACAGCGGCATCTTCAGCACCGGCCGGATGCTCTTTGCCCTGTCCCGCCAAGGGCAGGCCCCGCGCGCGTTGGGCCGAGTGGGCGCCCGGGGAGTACCAGCCAATGCGCTACACGTGTCGTTCGTCGTCCTGATCATCGGCGTCGTACTGAACTACTTCGTGCCGGAGAAGGCGTTCACCTACGTCACCAGCATCGCCACCGTGGGCGCGCTCTGGGTGTGGGGCGTCATCATGGTGGCGCATCTGCGGTACCGCATAGCGGTCCGTTCCGGAAGCGTTTCGGCGAGTCCGTTCCGGATGCCGGGTTCGCCGTACACCAACTACTTCGTGCTGGCGTTCCTGGTACTGGTCTTCGTGCTGCTCGGCTTCGACGCCAACAACCGGATTGCGCTGTACGTTGCCTTCACCTACGCTGCCCTGGTGGCCATCGGTTGCGCGGTGACCCGGTCCCGGACGACGCCGTTCGCGAGTGAGGCCGCGACGAATCCGCCCGTGCGGATCTCCGCCGACGTCTGAATTCGCTGGGAAGCTCAAGGGGTCAAAGGTCCGCTGCCACACAGCCTTTAGTCGCTACCGTCCGGTGGCCTTGGACGGTTGAAAAGAACCGTACAAGCGCGATCCGCCCCATCGAGGAGGCGATGATGAACAATCGCGAAGCTGCCATGGCACACGATGAATCCGTCAAGAGAGCCAGCCAGCAGTCCACCAGCGAAAAGTGCGACCCCCTGCTGCAGCGCTACCTCGGCGCGGCGCTGCAGAAGACGCTGGCCGACGAGCGTCGAAACGCTCAGCCAGCGAAGTAGGGCTTGCGGCTGTACCTGACCAACAGCCGGCGGGCATCGCTCAAGACAGTGATGCCCGCCCCAGGCTCAGTCGATCAGCGCCGAATAGATCAGCTGCCGAAACCTGGTGCGTAACGGATAACTGCCGGACGGGAGTAGCTGGGTCAGCAGGATGGCAGTGATCTCTTCGGTGGGATCGACCCAAAAGGCCGTGCTCGCCGCTCCGTTCCAGGAGAGTTCCGCACCGCTTCCCAGCGTTCGGTACGCCACCGGGTCTTTCATCACGGCAATTCCGAGCCCATGCCCGACCCCGGCGTAGCGGGAATCGGCAACGTACGCCCCGCCGAACTGCTGGATGTCCACATCGCCCGGAAGATGGTTGCGACTCAGGTAATCGACGGTGCGCGAGCCGAGCAGCCGGACACCGTCGACCGCGCCACCGCCGAGGAGCAGTCGGCTGAAGAGGTCGTAATCCGCCAGGGTCGACACCAAACCCGCACCACCGGAGAAGCAGGCTCGCCGGCTCAGGATGCGATCGCCGAGCTCATCGGCGGGGATGGCTAGCCCGGACGTCGGGTCCGGAGTGTACAGCCGGGCCAGCCGACTTCGGTTCTCCGTCGATACGGCGAATCCTGTGTCCGACATACTCAACGGCCCGAAGATGCGGTCGGAAAGATAGTCGGCCATCGACATCCCACTGAGTACTTCGACGACGCGCCCAGGACATCGGTGGCGACGGAGTAGTTCCAGGCGGTACCGGGATCGAACAGCAGCGGCATGCCGGCCCAGGCGTCGGTACAGGCGGCGAGGTCCAGCTCGGGCGGCGGGTCGAGTTCGAAGCTGGCCCCCGGTACATCGCGTCCACGGGATGCGTACGGTTCGACCCGTACGTCAGCCCCGCGGTGTGGGTGAACAGGTGCCAGAGTCGGATCGGCTCCACCGCCGGCCGGCTGATCGGCTGCTCCGGCGGCCCCCCGACGTAGACCCGCGGCGCGGCGAACGCCGGCAGGTAGGCGCTGAGCGGGTCGAGCAGGTCGAAGGCGCCTTCCTCGTACAGCATCAGGGCGGCGACGGCGGTGATCGGCTTGGTCATCGAGTAAATCCGGTACAGCGTTTCCTCGCTGACCGGCAGCTTCGCGGCCACGTCGCGGTATCCGTACGCCGACGCGAACACCGTCCGACCTCGCCGGGTCACCAACAGCTGATAACCGGGCAGCCGGCCGTCGTCCACATACCGCGCGAAGTGCCGGTCGATGCGGCGCAACCGGTTGGCGTCGAAACCGACTTCCGCCGGGTCGACGGGCGGGAGCGCCACCGGCTCACCTCCTGTACCTGCGCGGCCGTCGTCGGGAGCCGCCGAACGGGCCGCCGGGGGCCGACCATACTGTGAGCCGATCGCGCTTCGCCATGTCCACACTTCTGGGAGGCACCATGCACCTCGTCCTGGCCGCCAACGCTGAGGTCGACCAGCCGTGGGTGGCCGACGCGACCGCTGAGCTGGCTCAACAGACCGGTGCCACCGTGGCGGTGGTCAGCGTCGATGAGTTGCCGGAAGGCGACATCGGCGCAGTTCCGCGCAGCGGCTTCCTCGAGCGGGCGGAGGCCGCCGCCGACGCCGCCGTGCAACGGCTGACGGCGGCCGGTGTCACAGCGACCAAGACGGTACTCTCCGGGCGCGCGCTGGACCGGATCCTGGAGTTCGCCGCCGAGCAGCAGCCGGATGTCATCGTCGTCGGATCGAGTGCCCGCGGCGTTCTCCTGGAACGGTTGCTCGGAAGTGTGCCGATCGGCCTGCTGGAGCGGGCCGGGCGTCCGGTGCTCATGGTGACCGAACCGGGTGGCCGAAGGTAGCGGGCGGCGGTTCGTCAGGGCCGGAGCAGCACCTTGATGGCCCGGCGTTCATCCATCGCGGCGTACGCCTCGGCTACCTCGCTCAGCGGCAGTTCGAGGTCGAAGACCCGGCCCGGGTCGAGAGTGCCGGCGAGTACGTCGGCCAGCAGTTCCGGCAGGTAGGTGCGGACCGGCGCCACACCGCCCGCCACGTTCAGGTTGGAACTGAACAGTTGCTGGATCGGCAGTTCCGGCCCACCGGCCGGTACGCCGACATATCCGACGAACCCGCCCGGCCGGGTGCAGGCCAGTGCTTGGGCCATGGACTGCTGGGTACCGACGCACTCCAGGACCGCGTCGGCGCCGATGCCGCCGAGGAGTTCGGTGACCGCCGCGGCACCCTCCTTGCCGCGTTCGGCGACGACGTCGGTGGCGCCGAAATCGCGGGCGAGTTGCGCCCGCTGGGGGTGGCGGGACATGGCGAGGATGCGTTCCGCGCCGAGCCGGCTGGCAGCGAGGACAGCACACAACCCGACGGCGCCGTCCCCGACGACCGCCACGGTGCTGCCCTTCTGGACTTGCGCCGACACGGCGGCATGATGTCCGGTGCCCATCACGTCGGAGAGGGTGAGCAGGCTCGGGATCAGCGCCGGGTCGGGCGGCGCCGGGGCGACCAGGGTGCCGTCAGCCTGGGGTACCCGTACCCGCTCGCGCTGACCGCCGTCCACCGGCAGCCCGTGCTCGTCGGGCGCTCCCCACCAGCCGCCGTGCGCGCAGGAGGTGGTGATGCCGTTACGGCAGTGCGGGCAGGTGCCGTCACTGATCGCGAACGGGGGCGATGACGAAATCCCCCTCGGCCACAGTGGACACTGCGGCGCCGGTCCCCTCCACGATGCCGACGAATTCATGGCCGATGCGGTGTGGCTTGCTGGTGCGTTGCACTCCGCGGTAGGGCCACAGGTCCGAACCGCAGACGCACGAGGCGACCACCCGGACCACCGCGTCGGTCGGCAGTTGTACCGACGGATCGGGTACGTCCTGCAGGCGGATGTCGCGGGTGCCATGGATCAGCGTGGCGCGCACGGTGGAACTCCCTCAGGTCGGCTTTCCCAGTGTGCGACACGCCGCGTGGTGCTCGGGACCGCGGCTAGCATCGGAGCCCTTCGGCGAAGGGCAGACGTAGTGGATACCGCGACACTGGACCGGGCGGTGGCCGAGTTGGCCGCGGCCAAGGGCCGCTGGGCGCACCTGTCCATCCCGGTCCGGATCGCGTACCTGCACCGCGTCCGCTCCGGGGTCGCTGAGGTGGCGGAGGAGTGGGTGGCCGCCGCGGTGGCCGCCAAGGAGATCCGTCCGGGCTCGCCGCTGGAAGGCGAGGAGTGGATCTCCGGCCCGTACGCGGTACTCACCTGGATCGCTGCGGTGACCGAGACACTCCAAGCCGTGGCTGCGGGTGCCGACCCGTTGGCCGGCTATCCGGTCCGGACCCGCTCGGACGGGCAGGTCGTCGTTCCGGTGTACCCCCATGGCCTCGTCGAACGGCTGCTCCTGCACGGCTTCACCGCCGAGGTGTGGCTGGAGCCGGGTGCGGCGGTGGAGGCCGCCGGGGCGTACCGACGGCCGGCGCCTGCCGGGCGGTGGCGCTGGTGCTCGGCGCCGGCAACATTGCCTCGATCGCGCCGCTCGACGTGCTCTCCAAGCTCTACGCCGACGGCGAAGTGGTGGTCTGCAAGCTGAATCCGATCAACGACTACCTCGGACCTCTCTTTTCCCGCGCTTTTCGTCCGTTGATCGACGACGGGTTTCTCCGGTTCGTCTCCGGCGCAGCGGAGGTCGGCAGCTACCTCTGCGCTCACCCGGGCGTGCACAGCGTGCACATCACCGGCAGCGCGCAGACGCACGACGTGATCGTGTACGGCACCGGCGCGGCGGGTGCCGAGCGCAAGGCGCGTGACGCCCCGCTGTTGACCAAGCCGATCACCTCCGAACTCGGCGGCGTCGGTTCCACGATCGTGGTCCCGGGGCCGTGGACCGACGCTGACCTGGCGTACCAGGCCGAGCACGTGGTCACCCAGAAGCTGCACAACAGCGGCCACAACTGCATTGCGTCCCAGGTGCTGGTGCTCCCGGAGTTCTGGCCGCAGACCGCGGAGTTGTTGGCCGCGGTACGCCGGACATTGACCGATGTGGACCCTCGACCGGCGTACTACTACTCCGGGTCCGAGCAGCGCCGGGAGGCGGCGATCGCGCACTATCCGCAGGCCGAGGTTCTGCCGGCCGGGGCGGCTTCTAGCGTGCTCATCGAAGGAGTGGACTCAACGGATAGTGCGGCGTACGCGTTCACCGAGGAGTTCTTCGGGCCGGTGCTGGCGACCACCTCGTTGCCGGGGGCAGATGCTGCCGATTTCCTACGCCGTGCGGTGGCGTTTTGTAATGACACACTGCACGGCACGCTCGGGGCGAACATTGCGATCCACCCGAGCACCGCGGCGGACCTCGGTTCGGTGCTGGATGAGGCGGTGGCGGACCTGCGGTACGGCACGGTGGCGGTCAACGCGTGGACCGGTGTGGGCTACCTGACTCCGCGGGCCACCTGGGGTGCCTTTCCGGGACATCGGCTGGCCGACATCGGCAGCGGCATGGGGGTGGTGCACAATGCGCTGTTGCTCAACAGGCCACAGAAGACCGTGGTCCGTGGGCCGTTCGCTCCGTTTCCGCGTTCCTGGCGGGGGCGGCAGTTCACCCTGGCGCCGCGGCCGCCGTGGTTCGTGACGAATAGAACGGCCGCGACCACCGGGAGGCGGCTGACCCGGTTCGCCGCCGACGGCCGGATGCGCCACCTGCCCGGCATCTTCGCCGCCGCCCTGCGCGGCTGAGCCCGCGAGCTATCGGGAGGGTGGAGAGGGGATCGGCGGATACGGCGAGCCGCCGGTGGACTCCGACGGCATCAGCCACCACAGGATCGGGTAGATCAGGATCTGGCTGCCGGGAATCACGCATAGCAGCAGTACGAACAGCAGCCGCGCCGGCCACGGACGCATACCGAACCGTCGTCCGAGTCCGGCGCAGACGCCGCCGAAGACGCGGTCCTCGGTGGGCCGTACCAGTCCCTGCTTAAGGAAGTTCTGTTGAATGTCGTTCACGCAGCGATTGTGGACCATCCGGGTGGCGGGTGGCGGTCAGTGGGAGTCCGGTGCGCCTTCGCCTTGAACGGACTCGGCGTCCTCGCCCAGCGTGGGACCAGCGGACGGCCCACCGGCCGCCGGCTGCAGCGTCGGGTCCAACGGCTCGGCGGCTGCCGCGGACTCGCCATCGTCGACGGGCAGCGGTGGCAGCTCTTGCGGCCCCTGGTCCTGCTGACGGGGCTGGCCGGCATGGGCAGCAGTCATGGCGTACTCCGATTCGTGGCGGGACGTACCGCGGCCGCTAACGCTACGGCGGTGGCCACGCCGGCTGCACCCAGCCCGACGCGGCGCAGCCAGTGCCCGCCGCGCCGGGCCCATCAGGGCCAGCGGATCGCGTCCTGCAGAGTCCTCATGTCGACGCCGAAAACCATAGGACCCGTCGGCTGCCGGACGAGACATCCGTCCGGCAGCCGGTCTGCGCTCTACCGAGGGGCCATCCGGATAGCGCCGTCGAGGCGAATCGTCTCGCCGTTGAGCATCGGGTTCTCCACGATCTGGCGGACCAGGCTGGCGAACTCCGCCGGCCGGCCGAGTCGGCTGGGGTGCGGTACCTGCTGGCCGAGGGAGTCCTGCACCGCCTGCGGGAGGGCGGCGAGCATCGGCGTCTCGAAGATTCCGGGTGCGATGGTCATCACCCGGATGAGCTTGTCCGCGAGGTCCCGGGCGATCGGCAGCGTCATGCCGGCCACGGCCGCCTTGGACGCCGCGTATGCCGCCTGTCCGACCTGCCCGTCAAACGCCGCCACCGACGCGGTGTTGACGATGACACCGCGCTCGCCGTCGACGGGCTCGGTCTCGGCGATCATCTTGGCGGCCAGGCGCATCACGTTGAAGGTGCCGAACAGGTTGATCGCGACGACCTTCTCGAAGGCGGCCATCGGCAGCGGGCCCTTCTTCGACAGGATCCGGCCAGCGGTGCCGACGCCGGCGCAGTTCACTACGATCCGCAGCGGGCCGAGTTCGGCGGCGGTGTTCAGCGCCTGTTCGACGTCGGCCTCGTTGGTGACGTCGACGGCGGCAAAGCGCACGGCATCGCCGAGCTTGCTGGCAACCTCCGCGCCGTTGGACTGGGCCAAGTCACCGATAACCACCGAACCGCCGCCCTTCACCAGCGCTTCGACCGTCGCGAGGCCGAGACCTGATGCTCCGCCGGTGACGAATGCAACCGAGTTCGAAATCTGCACGCTGTACCTCCTGGGTGGCGAACTTCTTGTAGTCCGGATTCTGGCGGCCGGCGCGGTCCGCCGGCACTGTAGTCGCGCCGGCTTCCCGGACCTCCCCAGGCCGCCGGAAGCTGAGGTAGCACCTTACCGAGGCCAGGTGTGGGCGTATTGTCCGGCCCCGGTTTGCGGCCGACCGGTTAAGTCCCGGCCGCGCGGGCACACCTGCGCGGTGACTGCGGAGTCGAAGCCCAGTGTGACCGACCACGTTCGCCGGGAAAAGGAGGAGTACTCCCAGGGGGTTGATCGCCCGCTGGGCGCCTATCTCGGCGGAATGGCCATCTACAGCAGCCTCGTGGTCGGCGTCGGAGCGCTGGCGCGGAAGCAAGACCGGCCGTTGCCCTGCCTGTCCCCGTACGAGGTGGCCGTCGTCACCGCTGCCACGCACAAGCTCACCCGACTGGTGACCAAAGAGTCGATCACCAGCGCGCTCCGGGCCCCGTTCACCCGCTACCAGGGGGTGTCCGGGCCGGCCGAACTGTCCGAGGAAGTCCGTACCGACAATCCGGTGCGCCACGCCATCGGCGAGTTGATTACCTGTCCCTTCTGCCTCGCAATGTGGACCGCCACCGCATTCACCTACGGTCTGATCTTCGCGCCGCGGGCGACCCGCCTGATCGCGACCACCTTGACGGCGGTGGCCGGCTCCGACTTCCTTCAACTCGGCTACACCTGGGCGCAGCACAAGGCGAGCGAATAGCCCGGAGCAGCCCCGGAGCGCCTCCCGTATTTGCACGAAAGTACTGGCATAACACGGCGGTAAGGTCCACGCTGTGTGGCTGGGCCACAGCGGCCTGAAGTTGACCTGCCGGTACCGGAGGCGCCGCCATGGCTCCCAGCACCCGATCAGCATTCGCCGCACCGGGGGCCGGATGGTGGGCGTCGTGGTGGCGGGGCCACCGCCGGCCGGTGGACCGGTTGCCGGGCCGACCGGCGCAGGTCCCCAGCGGAGGCCCGAAGCCTGTCCAACCCGGCTCGGCCCAGCCGGCCCGACCGCTCCGAGCGGTGTGCTGTTCCGGCGGTGGCATCCGCGCAGCGGCCTTCTCCCTCGGCGGCCTGCAGGGGTTGGGTTCCCGAACGGGCGCGAAGTCGCCGTGGCTGGACGGCGTCGACCTGATCACGGCGGTCTCCGGCGGTTCCTACATCGCCTCGTCGTTCGCGATGGTCAACCACCACCTCAGTCCGGAGCAGCGCGCCGAGCTGCCGCCGTACGCACCGGGCTCGCCGGAGGACAACCGGCTGCGAACCCATACCCGATACCTGATCGAGGATCCGCGGGCGGCAGCGCTCGGCGTACTGAGCATCGTCTACGGGCTGGTGCTGAACCTGCTCCCGATCCTGGCCGGGGTGTTCCTGGCGGCGCGGGGGACCGGGTGGCTGCTGCGATGGGCGGGCATCCTGATGCCCGGGGGAGCCACCTGGGAGCTGCGTCGGGTCGGTGTGGCGGTGGCTGCCGCCGCCGTGCCGGCGGTCGCGGCCGCGGCCTGCTATTCCTACGACCGGCTCTGCGAGATCTACCGGCCGCCGAACCGCCGGCGCACCGAGCAGGCGGCGGCTTGGACGTTGCGGTTGCTGGTCGTGGCCGGTGCCATTTTCGCGCTCTTCGTTGCGGTGCCGTGGCTGTTGCGGGAACTGTCGACCACCCGGGTGGACATCACTCCCGGGTCGGTCGACTGGCGTTCCCAGCTGGCGGGCTTCCTGGCCACCGCAACGGCGATCGTCGGGCTGGTCAAGACGACGCTGGGTCGATTCCAGAGCAAGCTGCAGGTCACCGGCTCCGCGGCATCCGGCAAGATCACTACCCTGATAAGCCGTGCAGTACGTGCCCTGGCTCCCTGGCTCGGGTCGGCCGTCGTCCTCGGGCTGCTGCTCGTCGCCTTGCTCACCTGGGTGGGTTCCTCGGCGTACACCGGGATTACCGGCGGACAGCTCGCCGCGTGCGGTGTCGCCGCGCTGCTGATCCTGGGCTGGCAGTGCGTTACGGACGTCAACCGCAACTCGGTGCACGCCTACTACCGCTCGCGGCTCTCCTCCGCCTTCGCGGTGTGGCGTACCCCGGACGGGGACGCGCACGAGCTGCCCTATGACGAGCCGGTGCGGCTACCGGACCTGCAGGGCGAGCGTCCGGAGCTGGTGGTGTGCGCTGCGGTGAACACCACCCAGCGCGGCGTGGTGCCGTCCGGACGGGGGTGCGCGCCGTGGACCTTCAGCCCGTACTGGACGGGGATCAGCAGCGGCACGATGTTCGACGGCGAGCCCGGGACGGACGCCGGCGGACGGATGGCCCCTGCGGAGGTCTACGCCCAGCGGGCCGGGGAGGCGATGGTCACCCTGCCGGCGGCGGTTGCGGTCAGCGGGGCGGCCGTGTCGCCGGTGATGGGTCGGATGACCCGCGCCCCGCTGCGCTTGTTGCTCGGCGTGGCCAACGTCCGGCTGGGGCTCTGGCTGCCGAATCCGATGCGTGCCGGCGACCTGCCACCGGCGCCGACCTTCGGTTCGCCGCCCCGGGGTGCCGACGGCGCGGCCCCGCGGGACAGCTTGTGGACCTTCCTCCGTTGGCAGGGGAAGCAGCCGGGGATCCGGGCGCTGCTGGCCGAAATGCTCGGCCAGACCGGGCTGGCCGGGCGATGGGTGTACGTGACCGATGGTGGTCACTACGAGAACCTCGGGCTTGTGGAGGCGCTGCGCCGCGGGGCCACCGAGATCGTCGCCTTCGACGCCAGCGGCGACCAGCCCAACAGCTGGTCGACCTTCGGCGAGGCGATCGAGACGGCCCGGGCCGACCTCGGCGTGGAGATCGACCTGGACCCGAGCCTGATGAAGCCGCCCAAGGACAGCACCCGAGCCCCCTCGCTGGTGGTACCCGGCTACTGCACCTACGCCAACGGCGTCCAGGCCAGGCTCTGGCTCTGCAAACTGGCCCTGCCGGAGAAAGCGTCCTGGGACGTCTTCGCCTGGGCGAACAGCCATCCGGAGTTCCCGCATGACTCCACCGCGCAGCAGCTATACGGCGATCGAGAGTTCGAGGCGTACCGGCGGTTGGGTGAGGTTGCCGCCGCCGCGGCGGTCGGCCTGTACGACCGCGACCAGCCGTCGGTGGACGGCCCCGACGTCTCCCTGCCCGAGGCGAGGCCCGCGGTCCGACCAGGGTCATCAGCGGTGGGCCGCCAGCATCCCGTCGGCGTCCTGATGGGCGAGGAGGGCATCGCGCGATGACCTTCGGGTGGCGGTCGGGTGCCGACGTCTCAGCCGGCCGGGCCGCCTACCACGACGTTCCAGGACCGGATCGTCCAGCCGGTGACCAGCCCGGCGGTGACGTACGGGTCGGCCTGGGCGAACCGCTCGACGGTCGGTCGGTCCTCGGTTGCCCAGATCAACAGGGCCTCGTCCGCCGGGTCGGTAAAGGCGCCGGCGAGCAGCAGCTCGCCGCGTTCGGCGGCCGCTGTGGCGAGCGCGAGGTGTTCAGCCCGCAACGGCTCGCGGCGCTGCACGTAGTCCTCGGTGAGCTGATAGCGCAGGGCCAGGTACATGGCCCCACTCTTATCAGAGCACCATGCGGGTGAACAGGTCGGCCAACTCCCGGCCGGGGTCGGAGGTCAGGCCGGGGTGGACCGGTGAGGGCTGCACGACCGTGCTTCGCGGAGCGACCAGCCAGCGGAACCGATCGCCGGGCGAGCGCCGCCCGCTGGTACCGGCGCTCGGGTCGCCGGCGCACAGCGCGCGCACCCACTCGAGGTGCCGCTCGACCGCGGCGATGTCGAGTGCCGGGGCCAACGCTTCGGCCCGAGTGAGGTCGCCGCACAGGGCGGCCTTCAGGTAGTCCAGCCGGTGGCAGTAGACCACCACCCCCACGTTGACGAACTCCCCGCGTTCCACCCGCGGCACCACGCGCAGCACCGACCACTCGTAGGCGTACAACTCACCCTCGGCCGGCACGCAGCACCTCCAGCGGCTCCAACCACGCCTGCGGGTGCGCCACCCGGGCCAGCAGGACCTCGAGGTAGGCCTGCCGTACCTCCGCCGGTCCGGCGAACCCCGCCTCGCCGTCGAGCCACTCCGCCGGCACCAGCGCGGTGACCTCGCTCAGCGTTGTCATCGTGACCCGTGGTGCCAGGGCGGCGTGTGCGGCAGCCAGCGGCCCGGCCACCGGGAGCAGTACGTGGTCGGCGGCCCCCGGGTACGGGCGGCTGGCCGCCTGCTCCCGCCGCGGCCAGTCGTGGGCGAAGTACAGCGCGGCGCCGTGGTCGATCAGCCACGGTGTGCCATGCCAGCGCAGCAGGTTCGGATTGCGCCAGGACCGGTCCACGTTCTGTACCAGGGCGTCGAACCAGACCACCCGGGCGGCGAAGTCGGGATCGAGGTCAGCGGGGGTCTCGATCCCGAGCGACCCGGGCAGGTAATCCATCCCGAGGTTCAACCCCGGGCTGGCCCGCAGCAGGTCCTGCACTTCCTGGTCCGGCTCGGCGTTCGCCATTCGGGAGTCCAGGTCCACCACGACCAGTGCCGGTACTGGCAGACCCAACCGCCTGGCCAACTCACCGGCGATCACTTCGGCCACCAGCGCCTTGCGGCCCTGCCCCGCGCCGCGGAACTTCACCACGTAGGTACCGAGGTCGTCGGCCTCCACCAGCCCCGGCAGCGAGCCGCCTTCGCGGAGCGGCAGGACGTACCGCACCGCACTGACCCGGGGCAACGACGGCTTCGTCCGGAGCACCATGCTCAGCCCGGCACCCCGGCCGGTCGCCGCAGCCGGATCCGGGTCAGGATCCACAGCGCCTCCACCCCGTCCCGCCAAGTGAGCTTCTTCCCCTCCTCCCGGGTGCGCGCCTTGTAGGTGATCGGCACCTCGTACGGGCGGATCCCGCGGCTCAGCAGCTTGCCGGTGATCTCGGCTTCCATCCCGAAGCCAGCGGAACGGATGTCGAGGGACTGGTAGAGCAGTCGCGGCAGCAGCTTGAAGCAGGTTTCCAGGTCGCTGATCCACGCGTTGAACAGCACATTGGCTGCCATGGTCACGGCCTTGTTGCCCATCACGTACCAAAAGGAGTACGCGGTATGGCTGCCAAAGGACCGGGTGCCGTAGACCACCTCCGCATCCCCGGCGAGGATCGGCCGAAGCAGCGAGGGGATCTCCTCCGGCGCGTACTCCAGGTCAGCGTCACAGATGATGACGTAGTCGCCGGTGGCCCGCTCGGCGGCGGTCCGGATCGCGGCTCCCTTGCCGCGGTTGACCGGATGCCGGTACCGGACCAGCCGGGGGTCCGCCAGCCGTCCCAGCAGTTCGGCGGTGCCGTCGGTACTGCCGTCGTCGACCACCACGAGTTCCATCTCGCAGCCGTAGTCGACGTCGAGCACCCGGCGGATGGCGGTGTCCAGCGTTGCCGCCTCGTTGTAGGCCGGCATCAGAACGGACAGCTTCACCGCGGCGGCGAGCTGCTGAGCTGCGGTAGGGAGCGAAACCAGTCGATGGTGCGCCGCAGCCCGTCCTCCAAGCTCACCACCGGCTCCCAGCCCAGCAGGGATCGAGCCAGGCGGATGTCCGGCTGGCGCACCATCGGGTCATCCTCGGGCCGCGGCACGAGCGTGATGCCGGCGTCGCTGCCGATAAGTTCTTGGACCACCTTCGCCAGCTCCAGCATGGAAATCTCATGCGGGTTGCCGATGTTCACCGGCCCGACAGCCGACGAACGGAGCAGCCGGATCACCCCTTCGACAAGGTCGTCGACGTACTGGATGGACCGGGTCTGCGAGCCGTCACCGGCGACCGTGATCGGCTCGCCGGTGAGCGCCTGGCGGATGAAGGTCGGAATCGCCCGGCCGTCGTCCGGCCGCATCCGGGGGCCATGGGTATTGAAGATCCGCACAATCGCGGTGTCCACACCGTGATAACGCCGGTACGCCATCGTCATCGCCTCGGCGAAGCGCTTGGCCTCGTCGTACACCCCGCGCGGACCGACCGGGTTGACGTGCCCCCAGTACGACTCGGGCTGGGGATGGACCTGCGGATCGCCGTAGGTCTCCGAGGTCGAGGCGAGTAGGAACCGCGCGCCTTTCTCCTTCGCCAGTCCGAGGCTGTGCATCGTGCCCACCGACCCGACCTTGAGAGTCTGGATCGGGAGCTGCAGATAGTCCACCGGAGACGCCGGCGAGGCGAAGTGCAACACCGAGTCGACCGGGCCGGACACGTGCACGTAGTCGGTGACGTCGGCACGCAGTAGCCGAAACCCGCCCCGGCCGACCAAGTGCTCGACGTTGGCCGCCTTGCCGGTGAGGAAGTTGTCCAGGCACAGCACGTCGTACCCGTCGTCGAGCAGGCGTTCGCATAGGTGTGAACCGAGAAAGCCAGCCCCGCCCGTCACCACTGCCCTCGGACGGGCACCGTCGGTGTGGGTCAACTCCCGGAACTGATGTAGCTGATCAGGTGCTCGCGTTCGGAGGTGAGTTCCTCCATCCGGCTCTTCACCACGTCTCCGATGCTCACGATGCCCACCAGCTTGCCTTCGACCAGCACCGGGATGTGCCGGATCCGGCGCTCGGTCATCAGCCCCATCAGGTGCTCGATGGAGTCCTTCGGACTCGCGGTGGTGATGTCTTCGGTCATCAGATTCCGCACCGGCTGGCCGAGGACATCCCCCCGGCTGCGGGCGAGCGCGCGGACCACGTCCCGCTCAGACACGATGCCGGTCACCGTCTCGCCGTCGGAGGAGACCAGGATTGCGCCGATGTTGTGCTCGGCGAGTCGGGCCAGGAGTTCCTCGACAGGAGTTTCCGGGCGCACCGTGACGACCGACTGCTGCTTGCCCGACAGCACATCACTTACGAGCATCCGGTGCCTCCAGGCTGATCTCGAGGTGGTCTAGGAGCGGGTCTTGGGCTTCTCTCGGGTCGGCCTAGCGTAGTCGCCCGTGCCGGCTCGCACAGAACGGCACACCACACGGTTGATCTCCGCCGAATCTGGTATGCATCCCTCATGCTTCTGGCCGACATCGCCGCCCAAGCGCAGCTCAACGACGCCTTCCGCCGGGTCGTCTTCACCACGGGCCACGTCCAGGTGGTGCTGATGACGCTGCGACCCGGCGAGGACATCGGCGCCGAGGTCCATGCCGCCAACGACCAGGTGCTGCACTTCGTCACCGGCAACGTGCAGGCGGAGATCGAGGGCGAGACCCGTTCGGTCGGTCCGGGCGATCTGGTGGTGGTACCGGCCGGCGTACGCCACAACTTCACCAACACCGGCGATGCGCCGGCGCGGCTCTACACGATCTATGGTCCGCCGGATCACGCCGCGGATACCGTGCACCTCACCAAGGCCGATGCCGAAGCGGCGGAAGAGGCCGGTACCGACGTACCGCCGGCGGAACACAGCT
>JBDUDX010000246.1:0-6495 GCA_040002735.1 Frankiaceae bacterium
AACCACGGGACGCCAGGGGACACGCTCGGGAAAGCTCTTGAGAAGGTCATCCGCCCTGACATACAGTGCGGTCGCGAGGGTGTCCAGGTCAGCGTCCACGAAGAGCCTCCGGGTTCAGCGTTGGGTGAGAACGCTGATTCTGGGCACCCTTCAGCTACGACAGGAGCACGACACGCCAGCCCTACCCCTTGGAATCAATCATCTAGTCCTCGACATCGCCGTTGTGGTGGCCAGCACCTTCCTCGTCATGTGGTACGTGGCGCTCGGTCGGGTGGTCGACGCGGGAGTGGCTGACTGGAGCAACATCCTCGACATTGCCTACCCGATAGCGGACCTGGTCCTCGTCACCGGCATCGCTGCTGTGCTGCTCGGCGGGGTCATCGCTCACCAGCGCCCGCTGCGCTGGCTGACTGCCGGCTTCGCCACGTGGGTGCTTGCCGACATGTTGTGGAACACAGTTGCCGACACCTTCACCGGTGGAGACTGGCTCGACCTGGTGTGGCTCGCCGCCCTGGCCCTGATTGCGATCGCTGCCGACCAGCAGCGGTCCTCGGTCCGGGCGGGATGCGACGAACGGGCGTCCCGCGCGGCGGCGGTGCCTCGCCTGAACCCACTGCCCTACATCGCCGTTCTCGCGTCGTACGTGGTCATCCTCCGCGCGGTGTTGGACCTGCCGTTTTACCCGCTGGGGGCGCTGCTGGCCGCCGACGTCCTGATCACCGTCATCGTGGTCGTGCGCCAATTGCTGTCCAGCTTCGACCATCTCGCCCTCGTGCGGGCCCACCAGCGCGAGGTCACCGTCGATCCGCTGACCGGCCTGGCCAACCGTCGTGCGTTGCTCAGCGCGGCACAGGGTCTGCGGCCGCCCGGGTCAGGCCGGCCGGTCTCGGTCGTGATGCTCGACCTCGACCGGCTCAAGCTCCTCAACGACACCTACGGTCACGCAGTCGGAGATCTGGCGCTGCGTGCGGTCGCGGCGGCCTGCACGGCCGCAGCGGACGACCACGCCGTCGTCGCCAGGATGGGCGGCGACGAGTTCGCGATGCTGCTTCCCGACGCGACACTCGACGAAGCACAGCGGGTCTGTGACCACATCGCGGCAGGTCTGCCGGCCGCGGCTGCAGCCCTGGGCGTCCCTGACGCCGCTGAGGTCCGCAGCAGCGTCGGGATCTGCACCGGTTGCGACGAGCCCTTGGAGGAGATGCTGCGGGTGGCGGACCAGGAGCTGTACCGCGCGAAGCGACGACGAGGCGGCGCGGCCTTGTCACCGGTTCGGGCCAACGTTCGAGGCGGGAACGTGCCCCAGCCTGTGCCGGACTTGCAAGACCCCTCGATGCGGCGTCAACCGCCGGGGGTGGGTCTCGAGCTCAGCGGCGGGCGATCAACGCCGCGATGAGCGACATGGTGGGCAATGTTGCCTGGGTCAGAGCAGCGCGGGTGTACGAGCCGCCTCCGCCGACTCGTAGTGCCACAGCAGCGGCAACCATGCTGCCGCACGAGAACACCAGCAAGGACCAGCCGACAGTTCCCCGGCCGGCAAGGACACAGACGCCCACGACCAGGGCGCCGACGGCGAGGAACAGATTTAGAAGTCCTGATTGAACGTGAAGAAGGTGGCGGGGTCGGCCGCAGCCTGGTCGCGGACGCCGAAGGCACGCCAGACCGGAGGCCTTCTCCACAGAAACGATTCCGCGACGAAGATCCCGACATGCAGCGCCGCTGCCAACAGGGCAAGGACGGCGGCGGCGACGCGCATGCTCCCGCCCTCGCATCCTCGGGCGGCGGTCTGGAGCTGACTCCGATGACTCGTATCCGGCATCAGCACGGAGCCGGCCCGACGACGGGGTTCTGCGTACCGCGACGACACGGTGACGCTCGGGTGACGCTCGGGGCGAGAGCATCCGCGACGGGGCGGCAGAGGTCGCCGGCCACATCCGCGGAGAGAGGCAGACGCGATGGCGGTGCAGGTCTCCTACCCCGGCGTCTACGTCGAGGAGTTCACGCCGGGAGCGCCGATCGCGGGCGTCGGTACCGGCACGGCCGCCTTCATCGGTACGGCCGCCAGCGGTTCGCCGGAACGACCGATCCGGGTGCAGAGTTGGGACGCTTTTGTTTCGGTGTTCGGCGGCTTTCCGGCCTCCGGACCGCCCAGCCACCTCGCCGCCGGTGTATACGGCTTCTTCCGCAACGGCGGCACCGACTGCTACTTCGTGCGGGCTGCGACTGGGAGCCGGGCTAGCACCGCTCTGGCCAGCCGGCAGTCCGGATCCGGATCCGCGGAACCGGCGATGGTCGCCACCGCGCTGGCCGAGGGGCCACCCGGCAACGCGGTGACCGTCGACGTCGCCGAAAGCAGCCGGCTGGCCGGCGCGCTGCGGCGCGCGCTACCGGAATGCCAGATCACCGCCGTACCCGATCCCCAGACGCTCACCGTGTCGAGTACCGACGGGTATGCCGGCGGGGAGGTCGTCCTGGTCCGCCGGGGCGACGTCGAGGCCACGGCCGTCATCGATGCGGTTGCCAGCCCGACCGGACTGCGTTTGACGGCAGCTCTGCCCGCGGCTCCGGCGTCCACCGGCACGCTGAGCAGCGCCGGCGAGCTGGCGCTGCACGTCGCCGAGGCGACGGTGACCGCGGTCGTCGGGCCGACGACCCTCACGCTGGACGCAGCCGGTGGCTTCGCGGCCGGTGACCGGGTGGCGATGACGTCCCCCGGTGCCGGCGGCGCTCCGGCCGTCGCCGTCGTCCGGTTGGTGCGGGGAAATAGCCTGGAGCTGGCTTCAGCACTGCCGGCTGCGGCCGTCGGCGCAAGCGTGCAGACCGCGGATCTCCTCGCCGGGCAGACGGTACTGTGCCTCGACGTACCAGCCGGGCTCTCGCTGCCGCAGGCGCTGCCGGCCGGCTCGGTCGTCTCGGTGCACTCCGCCGGCGCGGGTGAGGTACGGGTGGTCGCGTCCGCCGGCGGCGACACGGTGACCCTGACCGAGGGGCTCGGCTCCGCATACCCGGTCCATGGTCCGGACGCAGCGCCACGGCTGGCTTCTCTCGAGTTCGACCTGACGGTCACCGAGGCGGCCACGGGGCGTACCGAACGCTTCCCCGAGCTGTCGACAGCGCCGGGCCACCCGACGTACTGGGGGACGGTCGCCTCCGATCTGATCGCGCTTGGCGCCCCGCCGGCACCCCCGTCGCCGGCCCCCGACGACCCGCGGCCGGCGGCTGGCGGCTACCCGCTCACCGGCGGGCGAGCCGATGACCGGGCGGCGGCTTGGGCGGACCTGTCGACCCGTACCGCCGACTACCTCGACCTGTTGCTGCCACTCGGCGAGGTCGATCTCGTGGCCGTGCCCGGAGCGGTGGACAGGCCCGCGCAGCAGGCGATCGTGGCGCACTGCGAGGCGGCCTTCGACCGGTTCGCGATCCTGGACGCCGCGCCCGGCAGCGATCCGGCCGCGGTGGAGACCCAGCTCGCGGGGGTGCGCTCGGCCCAGGGCTTCGCCGCGTTGTACTACCCGTGGCTCAAGGTGGCGCATCCGATCACCGGGGCGGTCCAGAGCTGGCCCCCGTCCGGGCACGTCGCCGGGATCTACGGGCACACCGACGCGACCCGAGGCGTGCATAAGGCGCCGGCGAACGTCCCGATCCGGGCCGCCCTCGGCGTGGAGCGCCGGCTTACCGACGTCGAGCAGGGTCCGCTCAACCTGGTCGGAGTCAACGCGCTCCGGGTGTTTCCCGGTCAGGCCCAGCCGGTGGTCTGGGGTGCCCGGACGACCGCCGGGGACCTGGACCGCACCTGGCAGTACGTCAACGTCCGCCGGCTGATGGTCTTCCTGGAGCAGTCGATCGCGGCGGGTATCCGGTGGGCGGTCTTCGAGCCCAATGACCTCTCGCTGTGGCAGCGGCTCAAGCGGAGCATCAACGACTTCCTCAGCTCGGTGTGGCGGGACGGTGCGCTGTTCGGCGCGACCGCGCAGGAGGCCTTCTACGTCCGGATCGATGAGGTGCTGAACCCGCCCTCCTCCCGGGCGCTGGGCCGGCTCGTGATCGAAGTCGGGGTCGCCCCGACCTACCCCGCCGAGTTCCTCGTTCTGCGCATCGGCATCTGGCAGGGCGGCTCCGCAGTGACCGAATCCTGACCTCCTCCTTAGCCGGCACTCCGAGAGAGGCACGAACGTGGCAGCGACCGGTCAGCGGGTCGACCCGTACAGCAGCTACAACTTCCTGGTCGAGATCGACGGCATCACCCAGGCCGGCTTCAGCGAGGTCAGCGGCTTCGACACCACCGTGGCGGTGCACGAGTACCGGGAGGGGTCCGATCCCACGACGGTCCGCAAGCTGCCGGGCATGGTCAGCTACGCCAACATCGTGCTGCGCTGGGGCCTGACCCAGGACAGCCAGCTCTACGACTGGCTGCAGCAAGCCGCCGCCGGTCAGTTCACCCGTAAGAACGGCTCGATCGTCGTCCTGGACACCACCGGCCAGGAGGTCGTGCGCTGGAACTTCCGCAGGGCATGGCCCACCCGGTGGTCCGGGCCGGACCTCAGCGCCACCGGCCAGGGGGTGGCCATCCAGACTCTCGAGCTGGGTGCACGAGGGCGTGGAGCGGGCGAGGTAAGGCAATGCCGACGGCCCTGCAGACCGAGTACGAATTCACCCTCCCGCTCGGCTATCTGGACGGCGACGGCGACCTGCACCGCGAGGGGGTGATGCGGCTGGCGACAGCGGCGGATGAGATCTTGCCGCTGCGTGACCCGCGAGTGCAGGCCAACCCCGCGTATCTCGTCGTGTTGCTGCTGTCCCGGGTCGTCGTGCGGCTAGGCCGGCTCGAACGGATCACGCCGCAGGTCATCGAGGGGCTCTTCGCAGCCGACCTCGGGCACCTGCAGGAGCTCTACAACCGGGCCAACGCCCTGGCCGAGGACACCCGGCCGACCCGCTGCCCGCAGTGCGACCACGTGTTCGCCCCGAGCCAGCCACCCGGACAGCAGCCCGCCGGAGGTCCGGCCGCGCCGACCCCTTTCGCGGCGGCGGGATCACGGTCTATCCCGGGGAGCAGCTGATGGCCGAGCTCACCTTCCTGGCCTACCACCTGCATTGGCCGTTGGACAGCCTGCTCGATCTCGAGCACCGCGACCGGCGGTCCTGGGTTGCCGAGGTCTCCGCCCTCAACGCCCGCCGCAACGACGGATGAGGCCCAGGATGGACCGGGCCGGCGGTGGGGCAATCGCGCTGGCCGCTGCGGTGTCGGATCGGTACGCGGTGCCCGATCGGTTCCGGCTGTGGACCGCCAACCCTCGGCCGGTGCATGCCGTACTGCTCCGGTTGGCCGGCCTGACGTCTGTTCAGTCGGTGACCGCGGTGACCGCGGTGCAAACGGTGACCCCGATGGCCGTGCGGGACGCGGCCCGGTCGGCACCGGAACCGGGGCGGACGGTGCCTCCGGTGCGGCCTTTCCGCGGCGGCACGGTTCCCCCCGCTCGACCCGGCGGCGGCCAGCGGGAGCCGTTGCACCTACGGGTCCACTCACGTCCGGATCCCGCGGCCCGAGTCCCGGCCCCGCACCGCATCCCCGAAGGAGCAGCAACGACGGCCGTTCGGGTTCGCACTGTCCCGGACCTACCGCGGGTGGTGGTCCGCAGTTCGACTCCGGCCCCGTCCGCCGGGGGGAGCAGCCCGACTGCGCCGGCGGTAGCCGGGTCGCTCGGAGCCGTCCCGTTGCCCGGCTGGGGTGCGCCCGTGCCGCCGGTGCCGGCGGCTCCCCGGGCGCCTGACCTCGGCCGGCTGAGCGAGGAGGTCGCCGCGCGCCTGGCCCGCCAGGCGCTGGCCGCGCGCGAGCGGCGCGGGGAGGTCTCTAGATGCGGCTGGAGAAGGCGGTACTGACCAACACGGTCAGTGGTGAGCGGATCCCGGTGATGTTCAACCCGGAGAACTACACCATGAGCCGGGAGAGTTCCTACGCCCAGGCGGTGGCACCGGGCACGCAGACGCTGGTGCTGGAGTTGCTCCTCGACACCTACGAAGAGCACCGCCAGGACACCCGCGTGGTCAACCGCGCCGGCCAGGACGTCCGGGACTTCGTCCGCCGGATCACCGACCTGATGAACATCGATCCCGGCACCCATGCGCCGCCGGTACTGCTGGTCACCTGGGCGTCGCTGTCCTTCTCGTGCGTGCTGAGCTCCGCGACGGCGAGCTACGTCATGTTCGGTGCCGACGGCACCCCGGTACGGGCCCGGCTGTCGGTGACGTTCACCGAGTTCCGCAACGCCGATTTGGAACCGAAGGAGATCAAGCGCGAGACATCGGACTACACCAAGGTGCATGTGGTCCGGGACGGGGACACCTTGCCGGCGATCGCGGCGGCGGCCTACGGTGACCCCACGGTCTGGCGTCCGGTAGCCATCGCCAACGGCGTCGACGACCCCCGGAAGCTCGACGTGGGCTGCGCTGTTTTCCGCCAGTCCGCTGAACGCCACGGCGGTGTACGGCGCGGGT
>JBDUDX010000247.1:0-17542 GCA_040002735.1 Frankiaceae bacterium
ACTCGATCACCTCGACGACGTGCGTGGCTGACGTCTGACGGCCGTTTCCAGCCATTGGGTGGGTTAGCTGAACGCGTCCTTGATCTTCTCGCCGGCCTGCTTCAAATTGCCCTTGGTCTGATCGGCCTGGCCCTCAGCCTGCAGGTCCGGGTTGTCAGTGGCGTCCCCGAGCTCTTCCTTGGCCTGACCCTTGAGTTCCTGAGCCTTGTCCTCGAACTTGTCCATGGCACCCATCACATTCCCTTCTGCCGGTCCGACGTTGCGGATTTCTTGGGTGTACCCGCTCAAGCCGCTGAGTACGCTCCGGCGCGCCGCCGAGCGGGAAGTGCCTGCGTGCGTACGCTTTGGCTGTGCGGCTGACAAACCGAGGACGGGTCGCCTGCGGGGTACTGGTGACGGTCACCGCGCTCGCTGGCCAGTCGGTGTACTCCGCCTTGGGAAGTGGGCACTCGGCGGACGCCGCCTCGTCGAAGTCCACGGGGATCCAGTCGGAATCTCCGAAACCTGCCTCGCCGTCGCTCATGTCGCCCTCGGTGAGCGCGAGTCCGATGACGCCAGCCCCGGGCGATGTCTCGCCGGTCGCGGTCATGGACCGCGGCCGCGACGATCTCCCGGCTGCCGGCAGCCCCCCGGTCACGTCCCACGCCCCAACTACCCCCCACACCCCTTCCACGTCCCAAACCCCGTCGGCGCCGCCGAGCCCCAGTGGGCTGCCGCCGGGGAACGGGCGCCTCAGCACGGTCCCCGGCGGAAGTGGTGTCGCCGGCAAGGGACCCCTGCGGCGCTATCGGGTGCAGCTTGAGGGTGGCATCACGGCGAACGGGTCGGCCTTCGCCGACATGGTGCAGCGGACATTGTCGGACAAGCGGAGCTGGGGGGCGCAGTGGTCCTTCCAGCGGGCGGATGCCGGGCCGGTCAACTTCACCGTCGTCCTGGTGTCGCCGACTCTGGCCGAGCACCTGTGCAAGCCATCGGAGATCCACTATCAGCTGTCCTGCTACTCCGGCGGCCGATCAGTGATCAACTTGGCTCTGTGGCGGGACGGCGCCGATGCCTACGCCGGCCAGCTGGGCGCGTACCGGCGGTACGTGATCAACCACGAAGTCGGTCATGCGCTCGGCCATGACCACGAGCCGTGCCACGGTGCCGGCCAGCCGGCACCGGTGATGATGCAGCAGACCAAGGGCATCGCAGTCTGCCGGCCGAATCCCTGGCCTTATCCGGGCGCCTGAGCGCCGCGGGCGGGAATCGGGTGTGGGCAGGACCGGTTGACCGGATAAGTTCTGCGCGGATACCCGCCTCAAGGAGTTACGTCGTGTCGTTGCCCCCGCTGGTCGAACCGGCCGCTGCCCTCACCCCGGATGAGATTCGCCGGTACTCACGGCATCTGATCATCCCGGATGTGGCCATGTCCGGCCAGAAGCGCCTGAAGAACGCCAAGGTGCTCGCGGTCGGCGCGGGCGGCCTGGGGTCGCCGACCCTGATGTACCTGGCGGCCGCCGGGGTGGGCACGCTCGGCGTGATCGACTACGACACCGTGGACGAGTCGAACCTGCAGCGCCAGATCATCCACGGCCAGAGCGATATCGGCCGCAGTAAGGCCGAGTCCGCGAGGGACTCGATCCGGGAGATCAATCCGCTGGTACAGGTCAGACTGCATGAGGAGCGGCTGGACTCGTTCAACGTGATGGACATCTTCGCCGGATACGACCTGATCGTGGACGGCACGGACAACTTTGCCACCCGGTATCTGGTGAACGACGCCTGCGTGCTGCTCGGCAAGCCCTACGTCTGGGGTTCCATCTACCGCTTCGACGGCCAGGCCAGCGTGTTCTGGGCCGAGTACGGGCCGTGTTACCGCTGTCTGTACCCCGAGCCGCCGCCGCCGGGTATGGTGCCGTCCTGCGCGGAGGGTGGCGTGCTCGGCGTGCTGTGCGCGTCGATCGGATCCATTCAGACCACCGAGGCGATCAAGCTGCTCACCGGCATCGGCGACCCGCTCGTCGGCCGGCTGATGATCTATGACGCGCTGGAGATGACATACCGTACGGTGAACGTGCGGAAGGACCCGGAGTGCCCGCTCTGCGGCAAGAATCCGACGATCACCGAGCTGATCGACTACGACGCGTTCTGCGGGGTGGTGTCGGAGGAGGCTCAGCAGGCGGCCGCGGACTCGACGATCACCGCCGGTGAACTCGCCGAGATGGTGGAGCGCGAGGCGAAGTTCCTGCTCGTCGACGTCCGGGAGCCCGCGGAGTGGGAGATCGTCCGGATCCCGGGCGCGGTGCTGATCCCCAAGGGTGAGCTCCCCAGCCGCCTGTCGGAGCTGCCGCA
Organism: Frankiaceae bacterium; assembly: GCA_040002735.1. Classification (GTDB taxonomy): domain Bacteria; phylum Actinomycetota; class Actinomycetes; order JADGOV01; family JADGOV01; genus JADGOV01. The sequence continues at coordinate 2,335 of JBDUDX010000247.1, forward strand.
GAACGAACCGGTCGTGCTGTACTGCAAGTCCGGCGTCCGCTCCGCGGAATCGCTCGCGCTGCTCAAGGGAGCCGGTTTCGCCGACGCCGTGCACGTCCAGGGTGGCGTCACCGCCTGGGCGACCCAAGTGGACAAGACGCTGCCGGTTTACTGACCGGCCGGTCGCCGCGGTGACCCCGTATGCCCGCCGTGTCCTGGACGTGGTGGACGCGATCCCGGCCGGGCGGGTACTGACCTACGGCGACATCGCCGAACTGCTCGGCACCGGAGCCGCGCGGGCCGTGGGCACGGTGTTGGCCCGGTACGGCTCCGAGGTGCCGTGGCACCGGGTGGTGCTCTCGACCGGCGCACCGGCCCCGGGCCACGAGGAGGTGGCGGTGCGCCTGCTGTTGGCAGAGGGCGTACCGCTCCGCGACGGCCGGGTTGATCTGCCGTCGGCTCGCTGGGTCGCCGCCGACCTCCCCGCCGGCTAGCTAGGCCTTGATCGCGGTCGTGAAGCGGATGGTGGGCCGCCAGGTCAGTGTGCCGTCGGGTTCGCCGGCCGCCTCCGAAGCCGCCTGGACCGCCGCCTCCCGGACGGCGGGCAGCCGATCGGGCGGTACGCGTTCCCACACGGCACGGGCACCGATGGACCATTGCGACTCCCACCACTGCGCGCCGTTGCGGTAGCGCACCTCCTGAACCTGTTCGTCGGATTGCACGTTGGTGAACCCGGCCGCGGCGACGAGCGCGTCGAGGCGCTCGACGGAGGCAAAGGGGCCCTCGCCCGAGCCGGGCGGTTGGGTCGTTCCGGTCGCCCCGGCATGCTCCAGACTTACGTGGTCCAGAACGGCCCAGCGCTCATCGGGCGGTCCGAACGTGGTGATCGCCAACCGGCCGCTGGGTCGCAGGCAAGCCGCCCAGGCTGACAGTCCGGCGGCTGGGTCGGGCAGGAAGAACAGTACGAGGCTCGCCAGGATGGCGTCGAAACTGTCCGGCCCCAGGTCCGGCCGCTCGGCGTCCCGCAGCTCGACGCTGACGTGACCGAGACCCCGGCTGGCGACGTCGGCAGCGGTCGCTGCCACCATGCCCGGGGCCAGGTCGATGCCCAGCACGCGCCCGTTGCGGCCGACCATGTCCGCTGCCGGAAACAAGCACGCCCCCCGGCCGCAGCCGACGTCCAGCACCCGGTCTCCGGGACGCAAGCCGGCCATGGCGACCAGCGCCCGCCCGATCGGGGTGAAGAAGTCCACGCCGACGGCGTCGTACGTATCGGCGGCGCGGTCGAAGACGGCCGCGACCTGGGCGCGGCGATCGGCGGGGGAGGGCGACATGGGGCGAATTCTGTCGTAGCCGGGTGGTCGAATGCCAGACATGGTGCATCCGCTCGCGACGCTGCTGCCCGCTCCGCCCCGCTACCGGCTGGTCCGGCGCCGGGCTGTCGCCGTCCCTTCGCCGGTGCTCGATCCGGCGCAGCGCCGGGTGATCTCTCATCCCGGCGGGCCGCTGCTCGTCCTCGCTGGTCCCGGCACCGGCAAGACCACCTGCATCGTGGAGTCCGTCGTACACCGCGTTTCGGACCGCGGGGTCGACCCGGCTCAGATCCTGGTGTTGACGTTCAGCCGCAAGGCGGCCGTGGAGTTGCGTACCCGAATCGCGGCTCGGCTCGGTCGTACCACCCGGGAGCCGTTGGCGTTGACCTTCCACTCCTACGCGTACGGCCTGGTTCGCCAGGAGGCGTTGCGCTGGGGCCTGCCCGTTCCGCGGCTGCTCTCCGGACCCGAGCACGACCTGGAGATCCGCAGGCTGCTCTCCGGTGAGGCCGAGGACGGCGGCCGGGCGTGGCCGCGCAATTTGCGACCGGCGTTGCGGACCCGCGGCTTCGCTGAGGAGCTGCGGGACCTGTTGTTGCGGGCCACCGAACGCGGCCTGGACGACGAGGGACTGATGCAACTGGGCCGGGCCCACGGCCGAGACGACTGGGTAGCCGCAGCCGGTTTCCTGCGGCGTTACGCCGAACGGTTCGCCGTGGACGTTCGTGGTCCGGCTTTGGACTATGCCCAGCTGATCCGCCGGGCAGCCGACCTGCTCACCGATCCGGCTGTGGTCGCCGAGCAGCGCTCCGCCCGCAGCCAGATCTTCGTCGATGAGTACCAGGACTCCGACCCTGCGCAGGAGCGGATGCTGCAGGCCTTGGCCGGAGGCGGCCGCGACCTGATCGCCGTGGCGGACCCGGACCAGTCGATCTACGCGTTCCGCGGCGCCGAGGTACGCAACGTCGCGGAGTTTCCGGACCGGTTCCGTAGCTTGCAGGGGGAGCCGGCTCCCGTGGTGGCGCTGCGGGTCTGTCGACGTAGTGGCGCGAAACTGTTGGCGGCCTCGCGGCGGGTCGCTGCCCGGCTCCCCGCGGGTCGGGCTCCCCGGGAACATCGCAATCTCGCGGGCGGCTCGGGCCTGCCCGCCGGGTCGGTCACGGTACGGCTGGCGCCGAGCCGCGCGCAGGAGGCCGCGCTGATCGCCAACGAACTGCGGCGTGCCCATCTCCTCGACGCCGTGCCGTGGACTCAAATGGCGGTCCTGGTCCGGTCGGCCACCCTTTCCCTCCCGGTGCTGCGCCGGGCGCTGGCGGCGGCGGGCGTGCCCACGGTGGTCGCCGGCGATGAAGCGCCGCTGGTCGGGGATCCGGCGTTGCGGCCGCTCCTGCTGGTACTGCGGTGTGCGCTACGGCCGGAGACCCTGGACGAGCCGGCCGCCCTGGAGTTGCTCACCGGGCCGCTGGGCCGGCTCGACGCGGTGAGTCTGCGACGGCTGCGCCGGGCGCTCCGCGAGGTGGCGGGCGACCCGCCGCCTCCGGAGGCCACCGGCGGGCTCGCCGCCGGGCCGCTGGCTGACGTGCTGCGAGAGCCCGATCACCTCCGCCGGCTGCCGCCGCCGCTGCGCGGCCCGGGCGAGCGGGTCGCGAGGTTGTTGCGGCTCGCCACCGAAACGGCCGCCGAGGGCGGAACCGCGGAAGAGGTGTTGTGGGCGGTGTGGTCAGCGAGTGGACTGGCGTCTCGCTGGGAAGCTGCTGCGGCCGGTGGGGGAGGGGCGGGTGCGGCCGCCGATCGGGCGCTAGACGCCGTACTCGCGCTGTTCGACGCCGCGGCCCGCTTCACCGACGGGTTGCCCGGCGCCAACGCCGTGCTCTTCCTCGATGATGTGCTGCACCGGGAGATTCCCGGGGACAGCCTCGCGGAACAGGCGCCGGCCGGCGACGCGGTACGCCTGCTCACGGCGCACCGCGCGAAGGGGTTGGAGTGGGACCTCGTCGTCGTGGCCGGAGTACAGGAGGGCAGCTGGCCGGACCTGCGCCGGCGCGGCTCGCTCCTCGGCAGCGAAGAGCTGACGGAGGTGCTCGCCGGGCGGGACGCCCATGGTTACGGCGCGGGCACCGCATTGCTGGCCGAGGAGCGCCGGCTGTTCTACGTTGCGGTCACCCGGGCCCGTTCCCGAGTGCTCGTCACGGCGGTCGGCGGCCCGGAGGAGGACATCGAGCAGCGCCCGTCCCGGTTTCTCGACGAGCTGGTGCCCGGGTACGACGCAACACCTCCCGCGCCGTCCCGGCCGCTGGCGTTTCCTGCGCTGGTGGCCGAGCTGCGTTCGGTGGTCACGGATGGGCGGTCCACGCGGTCCCTACGCGAGGCCGCCGCCCAGCAGCTGGCGGTGCTTGCTGAGGCTGGGATACCGGGCGCCGCTCCCGCGGACTGGCATGTGCTCACCCCGTTATCGACGACGGAGCCGGTGTACGAGGCAGGTGAGGTTCTCGCCGTGTCGCCGTCCCTCGTGGAGGGCGTGCAGCGTTGCCCGCTGCGCTGGCTGCTGGAGCGCGCCGCGGGGGGTGGCGGCCCTGCCGGGCCGGCGCAGGTGGTGGGCAGCGTGGTGCACGCTCTGGCGTCGCTCGTAACGGACCCCGCCGCGGCGAGTGAAGGGGAACTCGTCCGCCGCTTGGACGCGGTGTGGGCTGAGTTGGACCTCGGGGGCCCCTGGTACAACCGCGCGCAACGGGACGTGGCGGTCGGAGAACTGCGCAAGTTCCTCGACTGGCACGCCGGAAATGACCGGAAACTGCTCGCAGTCGAGGCGGGGTTCGAGGTGTCGGCCGGTCCTGCCGTGCTGCGCGGTCGGGTCGACCGGTTGGAGCGCGATGCTGACGGCCGGGGGGTCGTGGTGGACCTCAAGACCGGCAGCGGCAAGCCCACGGCGGAGGAACTGCCGCGCCAAGCGCAGCTGGGCGTGTACCAACTCGCCGTCGCGTTGGGCGGTTTCCGCGACCGCGGGCTGCAGACACCGGGTGGCGCTGAGCTCGTGCAGCTCGGCAAATGCTCGTACAAGGCGTCGGCCAGGCGCCAGCGGCAACAACCCTTGATGGAGGACGAGAACCCGAATTGGGTGGGTGAGCTCCTGGAGGTGGTGACTGATGAGATGCGCGGGCCGCGGTTTCGGGTCACGGTCAACGACCACTGCCGCACCTGTGCGGCCCGGACCAGTTGCCCGCTGCAACCGGAGGGCGCACGCGGATGACGGTTCGGTACTCCCCGAGCGAACTCGCGTGCCTGCTGGGTGTGGAGGCGCCGACGGCGGAGCAGGAAGCCGTGATCGCGGCTCCGCTGGCGCCCGCCGGGGTGGTGGCCGGAGCCGGCTCCGGCAAGACCTCGACGATGGCGGCCCGGGTGGTCTGGCTGGTAGCCAACGGTCTGGTTGCCTCCGACGGCGTACTCGGTCTCACTTTCACCCGCAAGGCGGCCAGCGAGCTGTCGGTACGGGTGCGCCGTCGGCTCGATGACCTCCGGGCGCGGGGCCTGCTGCACGAGCTCGGGTCCGACGGCGAGTCGCTGGACGGGCTGCCGTCGGTGTCGACGTACCACTCCTACGCCGGTCGGCTCGTCGCCGAGCATGCCCTGCGGGAGGCGGCCGAGCCGGGTGCCCGGCTGATCACACCGGCAGTTCAGTGGCAGTTGGCGGCCGCGGTCGTGGGCGCGTACGCCGGCCCGATGGACGATGTCGGCAACGGGCCCGCGTGGGTGATCGACGCCGTACTGGCTCTGGCCGGTGAGTTGGCTGAGCACCTGCGGAGTCCGGCGGAGCTGCGGGCGGAGCTCGACCGCTGGTGCGCCCGGGTCGCCGCGGAGTCGGGTCGGCGGACCTCCGTGGCCAGCAAACTGCTGGACACCGCCGCCGTCACGCGCCAGTTGCTTCCGCTGGTCGAGGGCTACATTGCCGCCAAGACCCGCCGAGGGGTGCTCGACTACGGCGATCAGATCGCCCTCGCCGCCCGGATCGCCACGCGGCACCCGCAGGTGGGTCGGAGAGAGCGCGCCCGCTATCCGGTCGTGCTGCTCGATGAGTACCAGGACACCGGCCACGCCCAGCGGGAGCTGCTGCAATCCCTCTACGGCAACGGGCATCCGGTCACCGCCGTGGGGGATCCGTGCCAGTCGATCTACGGCTGGCGCGGTGCCAGCGCCGGTGGGTTGCGGCGCTTCCCGGAGCACTTCGGTACCACCGAGCAGCCGGTTCCGGTGCAGCACCTCGCTACCAGCTTCCGCAACGCCGAGCGCATCCTCACCGTGGCAAACGGCCTCGCCGGCCCGCTGCGGGCGAGTGACCCAGACGTCCCGGTGCTTCGCCCGAGCCAGCACGGGTGGGGCGGTGGTCGAGTCGAGTGCGCGCTGCTGGAGACCGCCGCCGCCGAGGCCGATTGGGTGGCCGACCGCATCGCCGCCGCGCTGGTTGAGGGCGCGCTGGTTGAGGGCGCGCCGGCTGACGGGGGGCCGGTAGCCGGAGGGTTGGCCGGTCCGGAGCTGATACCGGGTGATGTGGCGGTGCTCTGCCGGAAGCGCTCCCAGTTCCCACTCCTCCGTCGGGCCCTGGAGAGCCGGGACATTCCGGTGGAGGTGGTGGGGCTCGGTGGCCTGTTGACGGTCCCGGAGGTGCTGGACGTGATCTCCGTACTGCGCATTCTGGAAGACACCACCGCCAACGACGCGGTGATCCGTTTGCTCACCGGCCCGCGGCTGCGGCTGGGAGCGCGCGATCTGGTCGCCCTCGGCAGTCGGGCGCGGCAGCTGGCACGGCCGGAAGGAGGCCGGCCGGACGTCGATGATCCCGTACGGCAGGCGCTCGGGACATCCGACGACGCCAGGCTCGGCAGTCTGGTGGAAGCGCTCGATGACCCCGGCCCGGCGGCGAGGTACTCCCCGGTGGGATACGCCCGACTACGCGGGTTCGCCGAGGAGATTGGCCAGCTGCGGCAGCGCGTGGATCAGCCCTTACCGGATCTCGTCGCCGACGTCGAACGCACCGTCGGCCTCGACGTTGAGGTTGCTTCCCGACCTGGCGCGGAGGCCATCTCCGCCCGGGCCGATCTCGACGCATTTCTGGACGCGACCGCGGAATTCGCTGGGGCCGAGGAGGAACCCACGCTGCGGGCCTTTCTCGCCTACCTGCGCGCGGCGGAGGAAGAGGAGTTCGGCTTGGAGATGGGCCGGGTGGGCTCGGGGAACAGCGTCAAGATCCTGACCGTGCACGCCGCGAAGGGCTTGGAGTGGCCGGTGGTCGCACTACCGGGATTGGCGGCCGGCGGTTCTTCCTCCTTGTTTCCGGCCCGGCCAAGAGCGAGTACCCAGTGGACCCAGAATGCACGGCTGCTGCCCTTTCCGCTGCGCGGTGACGCTGCCGACCTCCCCCGCCTCGAAGGCCTTGGTCCGGCTTCTGCCGACGCATTTCAGGCGGCCTGCCGCGAGCGGGATCAGCTCGAAGAGCGACGGCTCGCCTATGTTGCGGTCACCCGGGCCGCGCGGGCGCTCTTCTGCTCGGGCCACTGGTGGGGGGAGGGTACGACCCGGCTCGGACCGTCGATCTTCCTGACGGAGATTTGCGAGATCGCGGCAGCCAACGGTGGCCTCGTGGCGCACTGGGCCGACGAGCCGCCACCGGACGCGCCGAACCCCCGGCGGGCCAACCCGCCCACCACCCGGTGGCCCGAGCCGTCCGCTGCGGCCACCGACGAGAACATCTCCGCTGGGGCACGGATGGTGGAGGCGGCGCTCTCCGGTGCGCTCAGCCGGCCGGCGACAGCTGCCGAAGGGGAAGCGGGGGACGGGCAGCGGGCGCAGCTGTGGGCGGCGGAGGCGGAGTTGCTGCTCGCGGCGCGGGCCGTGGCGGCGTCCACGACGGCCGGCGGAGCGCGTGACGTCGCATTGCCGGAACGGCTCAGCGTCACCCAGCTGGTCCGCCTGGCCGGGAATCCGGACGGGCTGGCCCGGGCGCTGCGGCGGCCGTTGCCACAGCGTCCGACCTCGACCGCGCGGCGTGGCACCGCGTTCCACGCGTGGCTCGAAACGCACTACGGCCAGCTGAGGCTCCTGGACCTCGATGAACTGGCTGGTGCCGGCGACGAGGGGGCGGCCGCAGACGAAGAGCTGACGGCCCTTCAGCAAGCCTTCCAGCGCAGCGTCTGGTGGTCGCGTACGCCGGTCGAATTGGAGGTGCCCTTCGACGCTCAGCTAGCTGGCGTTGCAATCCGCGGCCGGATGGACGCCGTCTTTGCCGACCCGGACGGTGGGTGGACGGTGATCGACTGGAAGACCGGGCAGCAGCCGTCGGGAGCGGCCGCTACGGCCGCTGCGGTCCAACTCGCCGCGTACCGGATGGCCTGGGCGACGCTGCGCGGCGGGCCGGTGGAACGGGTTCGAGCGGGCTTCCACTACGTACGCGACAACATCACCGTGCAGCCGGTCGACCTGCTTGACGCTGACGGGCTACGTCGGCTACTCGACGCGCTGCCGTGGGCGGAGGACCAGCCGGGCACCCGCCCGGCTGCTGAGGTCACCTCAGGATGACGGCAGGGCTGCCAACCCGGTACAGCTCCGCAGCCGTACCCAATCGCGGCCCGCCGCGGCTGCTGCGGCGCCGGTGAGCGGCACCGGCACGCCACCGGCGATCCGGGCAGGTGACCACTCGGCGGCGCGGACGGTCCGACCCTGCAGGGTGAGGGTGAGTACGCCGGACTCCAACGTGGGGCCGCTACGGGCGTAGAAGACGAAATTGCCGAGGCCGTAGCTGACGTAGGTCGACGCCAGCCGGCCGGCGCCGAGCAGCACGTGCGCGTGCGAGCCGACGACGACGTCGGCTCCCGCATCGGCGAGCGCCCGGGCCAGCGCCTGCTGGGGAGCGGTCGGGCAGGTGTGCATCTCCGTACCCCAGTGCAGGTAGACGACCACCACGTCGGCCTGGGACCGGGCTTCTCGGACGGCGCTCAGCAGGAGGGGTTCGTCCTTGGCGGAGGCCAATCCCGGCTTCGCCGGACCGGCCGTCCAGGCGGCGATCAGGTTGGCATCCAGCACTTGCGTGGCGCCGAGTACGGCGATCCGCTCGCCATGCACGGTGGTGATCCACGGTGCGAAGGCCGCCGCCTCGTCGGCGCCGATCCCCACCACCGGAAACTTGGCGTCCGCGGCGGCGGCGAGTGAGTCGCGGAGTCCGACCTCGCCGTAGTCCATGCCGTGGTTGTTCGCCTGGGTAGCCACGTCGATGCCGGCCGAGCGGAGGGCGAGGAAGGCGGTCGGTGGGGCTCGGAAAACGAACCGTTTCGGCGCCGGCGTACCGCGGGTGGTGACCGCCGTCTCCAGATTCACCATGGCCAGGTCGGCTCGGCGCAGCACGTCGGCGATCGGGCCGACCGCCGTCTGCGGGTTGGCCGCCAGCCTGGATCGGTCGACGCCCTCGAAGTGCACGTCGCCGCCGAAGGCGAGGGTCACGGCGGTATTCGGCGACCCCGCTCGGGTGGGGGTGCTGCCGCCCGCTGACGGCCCCCCTGACACCGGTCCGGATGACGGGTTTGACGGGCTTGAAGCCGGGGCCTTGGCGGTCGAGGAACGGCCCGCCGACGTGTCCGGACGGTCCGAGCCGGCCGCGGCACAACCGAGCAGCAGGCCGGCGGCCAACCCCGCCAACGCGCTCACGCGCCACCTCGGCGGTAAGGCGATCCGGCGAGCGATACCTCGGGGCACCGGCAATCCTCTCCGCTGACTGCAACCTGGCTACCTTCCCATGCGCCGCCGCAGCGACGGCGCGTACCGACCGGGAGCGGGTATCGGCGTGTCGATCACCAGGGCGCAATGGTCGGAGAGCGGCAGCCGTACCGCCTGCACCGCTGCCGGGGTAAAGCCATCCCCACGGGCCATGGCGTGGTCGAGTTGTACCCGCGGCTGCCACGCCGGGTACGTCGCCACCCGGGCCAACTGCTGCCAGCCGGTGATGAGCCGCGGTACCGCACCCGGCAGATTCAGGTCCCCGAGCAGAATCAATGGTTCTGGCAGATCGGCTACCGCAGCGGTCAGCTGGCGCAATTGTCGGGCGTTCCACCCGGGAACGAACGACAGGTGCGTGCAGACCACCGTGAGCGTTCCCTCCGGCGTGTCCAGCACCGCGGCGACCCCGGCCCGAGGCTCATCCACCAGGAGCATCGGCCGGCTGGTGCCGGGCATCAGGACCGGTGACCGCATCGGAGCGGCGGAGAACGCCACGCCGCGCCACTGCACGACGGGATGGCGGGAGATCAGCGAGATCCCGTACGCCGACTCCACCGGCGCCGGAAATCCCACGGTGTCACCGTCCGTACCGGTCGTGATATCGCCACCGCCGGGTCGACGCCACGCCCCACCGGGCACACCGAGGAGGGTGGGCTGGAAGCGCCACGCCGATGCGTCCATCGCTTCGGCGGCGACCCGAGTCATGTCCGAGTAGTGCGACCTGGCCTGCTGGTAGTCGACCTCCTGCAGGCACAGCACGTCGGCGTCGAGGTGGCGAACCGCTGCCCGCAGCCGCTCCGGATCCACTCTCTGGTCCTCGACGGACCGGCCGTGCAGCACGTTGAACGAAGCCAGACGCATCCTCGAACGCTAACCGCGGTCGAAGCTTGGCGGGGAGATCCCGGGGGATAGCACCCTGCATGGGCGCCGGCGGGGGAAGTACACCGGCCGCTGTGCCCGCGCTGTCCCGCAGCGGTGTCGACCGGGCCGCGCATCGCCGCGTTGACGAGGCGTACCTGGCACGTGCCTGGGCCGATCCGGGCTCCCGCGCTTTCCTGGTGCACGACGGCCAGGCGCTGATCGATTTTCCCGATGTCGGGCCGATCCTTCGGCTGCAAGCACCGCAGCGGCTACCGCAGGGGGAGCGCCTGTTCCTCGGCGAAGCGGGCGGCACCGCGTACTTCGCCGTGCTGGCCCCGTTGCCCGACGTACCGTCCGGCGGAAACGTGGCCCCGCTCGGGCTGCGCGACGTGGGGGCGCTGCTCAGCGACGTTCACGCCGGTCTGTTCACCCACGCGGTTGCGCTCGCGAACTGGCACGCCAGCCATCGGTGCTGCCCCCGCTGCGGCGGCAGCACGCACAGCGCTAGCGGCGGGTCGATCCGCCGCTGTGCCGTCGATGGCTCTGAACACTTCCCCCGGGTCGATCCAGCCGTGATCATGCTGGTGCACGACGGCGGGGACCGGGTGGTGCTGGGACGAGCGCCGAGTTGGCCGAGCGGTCGGTTCAGCATCTTGGCCGGCTTCGTCGAACCGGGCGAGTCCCTCGAGCACGCCGTGGCGCGGGAGGTCGCCGAGGAGGTCGGTCTGACGGTCACGGATATTCGCTACGTCGGCAGCCAGCCGTGGCCGCTGCCGTCGAGTTTGATGCTCGGCTTCACCGCTCGGGCGGCGTACGAACCGCTGCGTCCCGACCCGGCGGAACTGGCCGAGGCGTACTGGTACACCCGGAGAGAGGTGCGGGACGGCAAGGCCGGAACGCCGTCCCCGGTCTCCATTGCCCATTGGCTCCTGCACCGGTGGCTCGACACCGGCCTCGCGGTACCGCGCGTCGAGGAGCGGTAGGACTGGCTACCCCAGCCGGCGGGGTGCCAGTTCCGGCGGCAGCGGGACATCGGCGGAGTGGGCCGAGGCGACCACCTCGCGAGCGAGCAGGTGTACCCGGCGCCCTCGGGAGCGGGCGGCCCGGCGAAGCCGCTCGAAGGCCGCCCGGGGGGCGAGGTGCTGGCGTTCGGCGAGTACTCCGATGGCTTGCTCGACCGCGACCCGAGCGGCGAGCGCGTGTTCCAGTTGCGCCACCGACAGCCGCAACTGCTCGACCGTATCTAGTTCGGCATCCGCTCGCCGGGGTCGGCTGGCCGGGGTTCCCCCGTCGGCGAGCAGGTCTGCCAGCGTAAGTGCGGTGATCAATTCAGCCTCGGGCTCCGGGGACGTTCCGGCGGCATCGGTGTCACCCTCCACCTGCCACCCGGCGGCGGTCCGCCGGACGAGTACGCCCGGGGGCGGCACTGTGGCGAGGTGGACCGCAATCAGGGCGGCCAGATCGACCAGGACCGCGACGGCCTCCTCGCTGATCGGTACCGAATGTGAATCGATGCCGCACAACGTGCCGAGCAAACGGCCGGAATCGTCTCGGATCGGTACTCCGACGTAGGATCGCACGCCCAGCTTCGTCACGGCGGATGCTGAGGCGTAGGCCGGTTCCGAGGGGGCGTCTGCGGTCGTCGTTGGGCCACCGGCGAGCAGCCGCGCACAGAAAGAGTCTGCCCGCTCCAGCGTGAGCCCCTCGGACAGGCCGGGCAACTTCCCGATCACTCGCTGGAAGGTGAAGTCCAGCTCGGTGAGCCCGCCGATGAAGACGACCTCCATCCCGGTCACCGTTGCCGTCGTGTGCATCGCCGACGTCACGACGGGAGAGTTGAGCCCGGCCTGGATCGTCACGGAAGGGTCACCACCGTCTCCTGGATTTACCGTCTGGCCTTCATGGTGAACCTTCCGAGCCGTTTTCGCAGACGTTAGGCAGGCTGCGCCAACCGCTGCCTGAGCTGGGCCAGCGTGGGATTAGTCATGGTGGTGCCGTCGGGCAGCCGCACGGTCGGCACGGTCTGGCTGCCGCGGTTCGCTTGCTCGACGAAGGCGGCGGCCTCCTGGTCGTCCTCGATGTCAACCTCGACGAACGGGACGCCTTCGCGCTCCAGTTGACGCTTCAGCCGCGTGCAGTACCCGCACCAGACCGTGCTGTAGATGGTCAGCGAACTCTCTCTGCTCGCGGTTTCCACACTGTCTCCCAATCCCACACTGTCTCCCAATCCCGACGAAACGTGACGACAACGGCGGTACGACGTCCTACCTACCTCCACAGCAACCGTGTCCGGCCAGCTGAGCTTCCCCAGGCGCCCGGGAGCTCCCAGGCTGCCCGCTCCGGCTGAGAGAATCGCGCGGTGACCTCCTGCGCAGACCTGTTGGCCGGCCTCGACGCCGAGCAACGGGCCGTCGCCGAGGCGGTACGCGGGCCGGTGTGCGTACTTGCCGGAGCGGGTACCGGGAAAACTCGGGCGATCACCTCCCGCATCGCGTACGCCGTGCACTCCGGCGCGGTGCCGGTGTCGGAGATCCTGGCGGTGACCTTCACCACCCGGGCGGCCGCGGAGATGCGCACCCGGCTGCGCGAGTTGGGCGTTCCGGGGGTGCAGGCCCGCACATTCCACTCGGCCGCGCTACGCCAGCTCGGGTACTTCTATCCCAAGGCGCTCGGCGTGGCCCTGCCGAGGGTGGTGGAAAGCAAACTGCGGCTCGTCGCCCAGGCCGCGGCGACCACCCTGCACCGGTCGGTGGCCGGCACGGAGCTGCGCGACCTGACCGGTGAGATCGAGTGGGCGAAGTCCACGCTCACCGCGACCACTGCCTATCCGGCCGCGGCCGCCCGAGCCGGTCGCCAGCCGCCGTTGCCAGCCGCCGAGGTGGCCGCCGTTGCGGCGGCGTACGAGGAGATCAAGAGCGACGCCGGGGTGGTGGACTTCGAGGATCTGCTGCTGCTCGCCGCCGGAGTGATCGCGGACAATCGGCATGTTGCGGCGGAAGTTCGCGGTCGGTACCGGTACTTCGTGGTGGATGAGTACCAGGATGTCAACCCGCTGCAGCAGCAGCTGCTCGACGCCTGGCTCGGCGACCGGGATGACCTGTGCGTGGTGGGCGATGCCGGACAGACGATCTATACGTTCACCGGCGCCCGGTCGTCGTACCTGCTGCACTTTCCGCAGCGGTTCCCGGAGGCCATCGTGGTCCGGCTGGTTCGGGACTACCGCTCGACGCCGCAGGTGGTCGAACTGGCGAATACTGTCCGCAACCGCGGGCCGGCGGGCGAGCGACTGCCCCTGATTGCGCAACGGCCGGCGGGGCCGACGCCTAGCTACTCCGAGTATCCGGACGAACCCACCGAGGCGGCGGCGGTGGCGGCCACCTGCCAGCGGTTGGTAGCGGGCGGGATGCCTGCTCGGGAGATCGCCGTGCTGTACCGGATCAACGCCCAGTCGGAAGCATATGAATCGGCTCTGTCCGAGGCCGGAGTGCCCTTCCAGCTGCGCGGTGCCGAACGCTTCTTCGAGCGTCCTGAGGTACGCCGGGCGCTCGTCCTGCTGCGGGCGGCGGGCCGGTTTCCCGAGGATGCCGCCGAACCGGTCACCGCCCGGCCCTCGGCAGGAGCCGACGGGGAGACCGTACTGGTGGCGGCGGTGGAAGCCGTGCTGTCCTCGGCGGGCTGGTCGCGGACGCCCCCCGCCAGCCGGGGCGCCGTGCGGGAGCGCTGGGAATCGGTCAGCGCGATCGTCCGACTCGCGGCGGAGATGGCCGCGACGAATCCGGCCGCCGACCTGACCGCGTTCGCCGCGGAGATGGCCGAACGGGCGGCCGGCCAGCACGCGCCGCCGGTGGACGGGGTGACCCTGGCATCGCTGCATGCCGCGAAGGGGCTGGAGTGGGACGCCGTCTTTCTGGTCGGGCTCACCGACGGCATGCTGCCGATCAGCTACGCCAACACCGCGGAGCAGATCGACGAGGAACGCCGGCTGTTCTACGTGGGGATCACCCGGGCCCGGCAGCGCGTCGCCCTGTCCTGGTCGTTGTCCCGCGCGCCGGGGGGTCGTCGGGGGCGAACCCCGAGCCGGTTCCTGGACGGCTTGCGTCCAACCCCCGCTCCCACCGCCGGGGGCCGCCGGCCAGTGAAGACGTCGAAGTTCGGCGGTCCGGTCGACGGTGCCCTGTTCGAGCGGCTGCGAGAGTGGCGCCGGGAGCAGGCTCGGGAGCAGAAGCAGCCGGCGTTCTGCGTCTTCACCGACGCCACCCTGACCGCGATCGCGCAGTCGAAGCCCGCAACGCTGGCCGAGCTGGCGGCGATCGGTGGCGTCGGTTCGCGCAAGCTTGAGGCGTACGGGCCCGCAGTTCTTCAGGTGCTCGGCGACGTTCCGGATCCTGCGTCGGCGACCGGGCGATAAATCAGTTGCCCGACAGCACCAGGAGCCGTACCGTGTGTCTCACACCGCAGCGGCCCTGTGCCGCCGCGCCGGAGCGGGAACAGGAGGCGATCTCCATGCTGAAGAACATGACGCGCGAGAACGCCATCCGGCACACCGCTGCCCCGCGCAGGTTGCCCACTGCCGTGTTCGGCCCTGCCCTCGTCGGCCCTGCCCTGCCCGCTGCCTGGAGTCCCTCCGGATAGATACGTCCGAAGGAGCGCCTACCAGGCCGCGGAACCCCTCGGGGATTCGCGGCCTTTTCGTTGTCTCAATTCCTTGACTACCCGCTCCAATGACCGAGTCCACAAGGAGGTGGCACCCGATCATGGACCAGTTTCCCGAAGGTTCGCTCGGTAGATCAGTCGTCACGCTGCCCTGCCGAAGGGCCGATCCGAACCTGTTCTTCGCCGAATCGCCCGCCGATGTTGAGCGGGCGAAGGCGATGTGTGCTCCGTGCTCGGCCCGGCCGGCGTGCCTGGCAGCTGCCCTGGAGCGCCAGGAACCGTGGGGCGTGTGGGGTGGCGAACTGATCGCGGACGGCGTCGTCCAGGCGCGCAAACGCCCGCGCGGAAGGCCCCGTAAGGAGGTCGCAGCGTGAGTGATGCCGCAATGAACCAGACCAGAAATGACCTGATGAGGAGTAGTTGCATGTCTCTGTTACACGAAGATCTGGCTCGCGCCCGATGGCGCGACGCCGAGCGGCGAGCGTTGCTGAACGGTCGCGCCGCTCGGATCGTGGCCGCACGTCGGTGGCAGCGGCGGGCGGAGCACGCGTCCCGCCGAGCTCGCCTCGCGCTCGCCGCCGTGCACTAACCCGAAGTTCCGTGTGTTGTGGCGAGGGAACCCCCGGCTGGCCTGGGGGTTCGTG
>JBDUDX010000248.1:0-5853 GCA_040002735.1 Frankiaceae bacterium
GCTGTAGCGGCGGCAAGCATGGTCCGTCGAAGTCCTCTCTGTGACGTGACGGCGTGACGGCGTGACGGCGCACCGTCAGTCGCGGAGTCGGTCGACGACCTGGGCGCCGAGCGCCTCGTCCTCGGCGACCAGCGCCAGTAACTCCCGGATGACCTGGGAGCGGTCGACGCGCCGACCGAGCTGCCGCCGTAGCCGCAGCAGCGTCTCGTCGAACGTGTCCGCCGCCTGGCCGTCAAGGATCACCGTGTACTTCCGAGGCGGCGAGACCGGGGGAGCAGCGGCGGCGGAGCGGCGGCGGCCAGCTGCGGCGGCGAACCGGCCGGCGTCAGTCGTCATCGGGCTACCGCCGGGGTACGCAGCTCGTCGAGGACGGCTTCGTACTCCCCAAGGTCGGCCGGGACGGTGTCCACCGCGGCGGCGTACGTCTCGCGCAAACCGACCATCGCATCGAGGAGAGGAATGCCCTGATCGACGAGGCCGGCGCGGGCGGCTTGGGCGCTGCGTGTGCCGGCCCGGACCTTCGTCAGTAGTACTCGGGCGTCTACCGGGTGCAGCGTGGCCAGCTCGTCGACCAGGTGCAGCGTGGGGCCAATCCTGCCGGCGTCGAGCAGCGTGGGGGAAACGGGAATGAGCAGCTGCTCGCAGACGGCGAGGGCCTGCCGCAGTAGGGGCTCGTTGGACGGGCCGGTGTCGATGACGACGTGCTGGTAGTCGTCGGCGACGTCGGCGACCCGGCGGGCGAGGTCGCGGGTGGCCCACGCGATGACGGGGAACGGGAACCCGCCGGCCTGCTCACTCCAGCTGAGTACTGAGCCTTGCGGGTCGGCGTCGATCAGTAGGGTTCGGCCGCTGCGGGCGAGGCCGCAGGCGAGGAACACGGCGGACGTCGACTTGCCGACGCCGCCCTTAAGGTTTCCGCAGGTCAATCTCATGATGCCGTTATAACGGTGTGACGGCACGACGGCAGGCTGCCACGCCGGTATGCCGTACCGTCTCGGTGCGCCCGGCGCCGGTAGCCTGCGGCCGTGTCTCTGGGGAGTGGCGCTGGGTTGACCGCTTTGTCGAACGGCACCCGCGGGCGGCCCGCCGCTCGAAACCGGCGTGACTCCGGCCATGCCGATCTGGGCACCGCCGACCGTCAGGATGATCTTCTAACGCCGGGGCAGGCGCAGCCAGCCAGCAGGCCGCCCGCCGCGCCCTCGATGTGATCAACGCCTACGAAACCCGGCACGGCGAGGAACCCCTCACCCGATAACCGGGCTACCACCCTGCCGGGCCTAGGTCATCGACCAGGCCCGCCACAGCCCATTCTGCCGGGAAAAGCGCTTCGTTGCTTCCAGTCGAAGCGCATGCCGGCCGGGGCGAGCCTTCCTCGGCCGCCCCGCCGAACCGGTTGCGGGTGGGTACGTTACCCGGGACCCGGGAGAAGTCAGCGGCCGATGGTTCGTCCGCCGCGGCGTCCGGTGACGGTGGCGGCGGCAACCACGGGGACAGCGGCGACGATGATGCTGATAATCCAGCGCACCCAATCCACCCCACGGGTGGCGTCCACGCCGAGCGCCGCGGCGATGTAGTAGCCGATCAGCACCCCGCCTGCGCCCTAACCGGAGACCGTTCCTGGATGACTCTCATCCGTCAGCTTGCCAGCGGCGGCCACGGCATGAGCCGCCAAGACCAGGCCGAGATGGCTGAAGGCCTGCGGGTAGTTTCCTAGCAACTCTCCGGTTGTGGTGTCGACCTGTTCGGCAAGCAGTCCGAGGTCGTTGGCGTAGCCAGCGGCGCGGCGAAGCACGTCCTCGGCCTGCTGTGCGCGTCCGGTGACGGCTAGGGCCTGGGCCAGCCAGAAGGTACAGAGTAGGAAGGTGCCTTCGTCGCCGTCTAGTCCGTCGTCATTGCGATAGCGGTACAGCAGCCCGCGCTCGTCGGAGAGGCCGGCGATGACCGCGTCGATGGTTGCGGCCAGCCGGTGGTCGTCGGGTGGCAGGATTCCGACGAGCGCGATGAGCAGGCTGGAGGCGTCGAGCTCGGCGCTACCGAGGCTTTGGGTGAAGGCGCCGGCCTGGTCGCTCCATCCCCGATCCAAGATTGCTTCCCGGATCCGCTCGCGCACGTCCTCCCAGCGGGCGGAGCGGTCCGGAACTCGGAGTTGGTCGAGCATCTTCAGGCCGCGGTCTAGCGCGACCCAGCACATCAGGATGCTGTGCAAGTAGGGCCGCGCCGGGCCGCGGATCTCCCAGATGCCTTTATCTTCGACCTGCCAGTTCTCCGCAGCGGCTTCGACCGCCGCCACCAGCAGCGCCCGGGTCGGTTCGTCGAGTGTGCCGAGCTGCTCGCGCAGGACGTACGCGGCATCCAGGAGCGCACCGTAGACGTCCTGCTGGTGCTGGGTCCACGCCCCGTTGCCGCTACGTACCGGTTTACTGTCGCGCCAGCCGGCCAGGTGCGGCAGCTCATGCTCAGTGAGATCGCGTTCCCCGCCGACTCCGAACATGATCTGCAGATGCAGACCGCGCTCGAGCTGTGTCGCCGCGGCCCGGGCGAGGAAGTCGAAAAAGCGGCCGGCCTCGTCCGGGCAGGCCGCCACCCACAGGCCGCGCAGAGTCATGCTCGCGTCACGGACCCAGGTGTAGCGGTAGTCCCAGGTACGGCCGCTCCCTTCACCTTCGGGCAGGCTGGTTGTAGCGGCGGCGATGATCGCTCCGCTGCGGGCGTAGGTGAGGCCCTGCATGACGAGTCCGCTGTGGTGCACCAGCTCGCGCAGCGGTCCGTCGTAACTCTGGTGGAGGTTGGACCAACTGCGCCATGCCTTTTCCGTTTTGCTTAACCGGCGCCGGACCTGCCGGGCGGTCCACGGCTGGAGCAGGGCGTCCCAGGCATTGGACTGCTCAAGGGCCAGGGCGAGCTCTTGTCGCCCGTGCAGCTCGACCACGGCGGTGGCGGTGGCGGCATCGAGGGTCAGCGGTTGCTCCGTGGACAGCAGCAGGACGGTCGCGCCGCCGTGGCTGAGTACTCCGCCGGAAACAGCGCGCAGGTGCGGATGGATCAGCCCGAACTCCGGGCGCGGTGCCCACTCGAGCTTGACCTCGACGGTGCCGTACGTACATGAGGCGTGCCGCAGCAGGACGCCGGGTGAGGTCCGGCCAAGTTCATGACCGCGTTCACGTTCCCCCATAGCGAGGGCGTCGCGGACGACGAGTTGCCCTGTGGCGCAGGTCCAGGTGGTCTCCAGGACCAGGCTGTGGGGCGAGTAGCGGCGTTCCGATCGGGCGAGCGGGTCGGCCGGACGCAGCAGCAGGTGCCCGGCTCCATCGTCGAGCAGCCGGCCCAGAACCGGCGCGCTGTCGAAGCGCGGCAGGCACAGCCAGTCCACAGACCCATCCCGGGTGATCAAGGCCGCCGACCGGCAGTCGGACAAGAAGGCGTGCTCAGCGACCGGGACTCTGCTCATCGAAGTCCCCCTGTCTTCAATCCGACGCTTCCGCGCATCATGTCCTTCGCGTTTCGATCGACCGTGACTTCCGAGGCCTTCACGTCGCTGACGAGGCCGCGAGCGCTTTGCAGCGGCTGTTAGCCCGACAGTAAGCCCCGCATCGCGAACATGTCCGGCTGCGCGTCCATGCACGGCACACCCCCGCCAAACCGCGAAGAGATCACGCAACAGCCTGTTGCGCGGTTGCCCGGGATCACTCCCCGTACTGCTGATGCCTACTGATGGCCGGAATGTGTCGGAGGTCGGTTCTACGCTGCGCTGGTGGCGGCCGCGCGCAGAACGGAGGAGGAGCCCGAGCAGTTGACCTTGGACGGGTCCCGGGTCTCGCCTGCGCCGGACGCTCCGCGCGGACCGTCCGACCGCACCTACGGGCCTTCGAACTCGCCCACGGGCTGCGCCCGGTCCAGGTACCGCTGCTGCACTCCTGCGACGAGACCGGCTGCGTCGCACTGGAACATCTGCGGGTCGGAACGCACGCGCAGAACATGGCGCAGATGCACCGCAGCGGCCGCGGCCGCCGCGCGGATACACCAGCGTGGTCGACCTGCGCGGGCCGGCCGGTCGGGCCCGGGCCATCCGCGCCGCGTGGCCGGCGGCTGGGACCAGGCCGCGTTCACCGCGGCCGTCACCGCCGGCAACCCGTTCACCGACCAGCTGGCTTTGCCCGTCGGTACCCAAGCGGGCCCTGCCTGGACCCCAGCGGTACTCGCGAAGATCCGGTAGTCCGGTGGGTGTTGCGGTTGTGGCCACGCTGCGTGGTGGCGGCGTTTGACGTGCCACTTGGCCATCTTGCGTTTGATGACGTGGGGCGCCGTGCGCGGGCGTCGAGCGGGGTTGAGCCGACCGAGTAGTCGGCGGAGGAACACGAGCCAGCCGGGACTGTCCCGGCCGTGCTGGTCAGGGGGGAAAGTCGCCCGGGTGGGCGACGGTCTGCCGGGTGATGCGCAGCGCGGCGACGAAGCTGACCCGGTCCGGGTCGTGCCCGGAGTGTTCGGCGGCCTCGGCCATCAGGGCACGGATCGCACAGTGGCAGCACAGGTGTCCCCAGATCCCCGGGTTCCTCCTCTGCGACGAGCCGCTGCTCTCCCTCGACCTGGCCCACCAGCAGGCGGTGAGTGCCCTGATCGACACCCGCCGGCGCAGCTGCCGGAATGCTCGGCGTTCAGCGCCGGCGCCCGGCCGCGGTAGGCGCCCCGCTGGCGGGCCAGCGCGATGCCCTCGCTGGCGCTCCCGGATCAGCGATCACTCGAACTCCGCGAAGGCTCCCATCACCGACAGCAGCAGCGTCGCCATCGCGGTGTCGTCGCCGGTGAACGTCAGCTGCTCCTTCATGAACTGCACCCGCACCCCCCGGGCCGTCGCGTGCGCACCATCGCGCGCAGGTCGTCGAGGTTGCGGGCGAGGCGGTCCATCGAGTGCACCAGCACCGTGTCGCCGTCCCGGACGAACGCCAGCATCGCTTCGAGCTGCGGCCGGGCGGTGCCGCGGCCGGAGGCGCTGTCGGTGAACGTCCTGTCCAGTGATTGCTGCTGACCCGGTGTAGCCGACCCGCTGCCCGGTCATGGGCCCCCGGACCCGCAGGGACAGGTGTCCATCAAGCCGGTCTACCGCCCTAACCTGACCCTCCTGGCTTTCCTGCTCCTGACATCAGGTTGGGTACACCCTGCACGACATCCCACCGGCGGCCGTCCTTAACGCACGATCCTGCAGCGCTGCTACTCAGGCCCTGGAACATTGGTTCCCCCGTGATCATCGGATGCCGATCTGGCCGGCTGTTGACCTCGCTGCGAGCCGGGTGAGCGCGCCGAACCATAACAGGCTCTACGCAGCCAAGCGCGGTAGCCGGCCTCTGATCCGTGTTGGTTGGTGAGTGTGCCAGGTGACGCAGCAGTGCAGGAGGAGGCGCAGCCGGTAGTTGTCGAAGTTGCGGAAGCCGTGTCCGGTTCACGGCCTCTGCTGGGCGGTTGGACGTGCCGGGGCGGTCGAGGTGGGCCAGCACGTCGGCGACTCGCTCGGGGTCCGCCCGAGCGTGATGACCTCGCGTAGCGCGGGCGGGGACGCCGCGGTTGACGGACTCGCACAGGCGCTGTATCACCGCTCAGGGCCCCACGCTCCGACACGACGGCTTGATCGGGAGAGCGGGGGCGGCGGCGTCAGGCGCCGGTGGCGAGGGTGAGGACGGTCAGGACCAGCACGGTCGAGACGGTCCAGAGCCCGGGCGCGGTCGCGGCGCTGCGGGTGCGGGCGAGGGCGGCGCGGCGCCGGCGGGCGGGCGTCGCGGCGGTCCGCCATGGGGTGGAGCGACGCTCCAGCCAGAGCAGGGTGGGGCCGAGCGCGGCGCCGTACGCGAGGTGGCCGACTAG
>JBDUDX010000249.1:0-16577 GCA_040002735.1 Frankiaceae bacterium
GATCGACCTGCATGCGCACAGTACGGCCTCCGACGGCACCGACTCGCCCACCGACCTCGTCGGACAAGCGGCCGCCGCCGGCTTGGATGTCGTCGCCCTCACCGATCACGACACCGACGCCGGGCTGGCTGAAGCCGCGGCGGCGCTCCCGGCCGGGATGACGCTCGTCCCCGGTACGGAGATCTCCTGTGCGCTGCACATCCATCTGCTGGCCTACCTCTATGACCCGGCCGAACCGGCGCTTGCGGCCGAGCTCCGCCGGTTGCGGCACGCCCGTTACAACCGCGGCCAACGGATGGTGGCGCGGTTGCAGGAATTGGGCGTACCCGTGCAGTGGGATGCCGTCCTGGCGCTGGCCGGCGGGGCGCCGGTCGGTCGGCCACATGTCGCGAACGCGCTGGTCAATGCCGGCGTGGCCAGCTACGCCGAAGCGTTCACCGACTCCTGGCTCGGGCACGGCGGACCGGCGTACGTGGGCAAGGTGGCTCTCGATCCGGCCTACGTGGTGGGCCTGGTACGGGCCGCCGGCGGGGTGGCGGTGTGCGCCCACCCCGGTGGTCGCAAGGGCGTCGCCGACGCCACCCTCGCCGCGATGGCCGCGGCCGGTCTCACCGGTATCGAAGTGAGCCATCCCGAGCATGACGCACCGACCCGCCGGCGGCTGCGCGGTTTGGCCAGCGAACTGGGCCTCCTGGTCACCGGCGGGAGCGACTACCACGGCTCCCGCAAGGCCAGCCGGTTAGGTGGGGAGGTCACCGAGCCCGATCAGTGCGCCGCCCTGCTGGCCGCGGCGACCGGGGCCCGACCGGTGTGCCGCTGAAAGTTCCGCGCGCCGACCGACCCCAGGAAGGGCAGTCAGTCGAGGGGACGCTGCCGGGACCGCCGGGCGGCCAGCCGCGCGTACTGCTGGCCGTCGCCGGGTTCGGCGTCTGCCAACGCCCCCCGGAGGAGTTGCAGCGCGCTGCGGATCAACACCTCGGTGTCCTCCGCCGGCAGCCGCAGATCGTCCGCGATCCCCGCCACCTCTTCCCCGTAGCCCAGCGCGGTGACGACCGCTGCCCGCTCCGGGGAGGGCAGCTGGGCGAGCGCGTCATCGAGGCGATCCAGCAACTCGGCTTCCGGCGTGCCGGCTGGCACGTCGGCGGCGGAGGCCACGATCTCCGGCGGCAACGGCCGACAACGCGGCGGGCTGAGGTCGCTCACGAATCTCCGTCGGGCGTCGGGGACGTTGCTGGCTGCGGTGGATCTGCATGCCGGGGCCGAAGCGCGCTGTGCCACCTCGAAGGGCCAGACGCCGGCCCGCCGGGTCGCCTCACGGCGAGACGTCGCTCGTAGCGACAAGGTTGGGACCGGGGGCCTGGATCGGGCCGGCGTCTGCGGTATCCACGGTACGTCATCCCGGCGGCTTTGCGGATGTACCGGGTAAGTCAGTCGGGCCGACCCAGGCGTTCCAGCGCCGCCCGCTTGTAAGGGCTTTCGCGAACCCCGGCCGGTATCGCCAGCGCAGCCGCGCGGAAGGCGCGGGCCGCTACGGTGGCGGCGAGGTCGGTGGTCGGCAGGCCGGGCAGGTAATACATCCGTCGCGCCCAGCGCGGCAGCAGGGCCGCGGCCAGGCTGATCAGCGACACCCAGGCCGGTCGGGCGGGGGTGAGGAATGCGACCCGGCGCGGCATCGGCGGTGCGAAGCCGAGCAGCACGTTGCGCCAGCCGGTGGTGGTCACCTTCAGCTCCGGCCGGACCTGCCGGTAGTACTCCTCGATCTCCGCGACGCTGCCCGGTACCTCCTCGGGATGCAGGCCGACCAGCGCAGCCGCCCGACGCATCTCTTCGACGTACTGATCGGCTTCGGCCTCGGTGAGTCGGCCGCCACAGCGGCGGTAGACGCTGAGGAAGGAGTCCGCTTCGGTGACGTGCACCCAGAGCAGCAGGTCCGGCTCGTCGATCCGGAAGCGCTGCCCGGTGACCGGGTCGACGCCCGGGGCCAGCCGCCGGTGGATCGCCCGGAGTTGGGCACCGGCGGCGTGTGCTTCCGCCGTGGTGCCGAAGGCGACGGTGGCCACGTACTGCCCGGTGCGCTGCAAACGCCCCCACGGATCCTGCTCCCAGGACGAGTTGGCAGCGAAGCCGGCCATCGCCCGGGGGTGGCAGGCCTGCAGGAGCAGCGCCCGAAAACCGGCCAAGATCATGGACGGGTCACCCTGGATGCGCCAGGTGATGCTGTCCGGTCCGAACAGTCCGGCATCGGCGGTGTCATCGACGACGGTGAGCGCGCTCACGGTGTGGGCCCCGCGACTGCCTCGGCAAGTATGTCCAACGTATGCACAATTAGCGTCTACCCGGAAACCGCCTCCGCCGACCGCCAGAAGTCGAGCAAAATAGCCACGGTTCGGGCGGGGTTCTCGGCGGCGGGTGAGTGCACCGAGTCCGGAATCTCGGCGTAGCGGGCGCCGAGCCGGCGCGCCATCTCGCGCTGCACGGCTGGCGGCCAGGCATCGTCGCCCTCGCCGTGCGCGACCAGTACCGGCAACCCGGTGGCAGCCAGTTCCTCCACCCGGTCGGCCTCTGTCAGCAGGCCGGCAGCCATTCCGCCGAGGCAGGCGGCCGGCATCGCAAGGTACCGGCGGCGCAGGAACGCGGCGACCGGCGGCGGCGGCGGGGCGTAACCCGGTTCCGCCGCCTCCAAGGCCTGTGCCGCGGACCACACCGCAGCCACCCCGCCGGCGTCGAGCACCGGCCGCAGAGCCCTCAGCCGGTCCGCCGGGGGCGACGGGATCGCTGCCGGGCCGGATCCCAGCAGGGTGAGCGAACGTACCGCCCCCGGCGACGTGAGCGCCGCCGCCCGGGCCACCAACCCGCCGAAGGAATGACCGAGCAGGTGTACCGGCGCCTCGAGGTCGGCGATAACGTCGAGCAGGTCCTCGGCCAGCGCGCACACCCCGTACGCGGCCTCACCATCGCGGTCGTGAACATCGCTGGCCGCGTCCAGGGCAGCCGAGTCGAGTTGCCCGCGCAGATCGATCGCCGTAACCCGATGCCCCGCTGCCGCGATGGGCGCCAGTACCGGCAGGAAGTCCTCCTTGCTGCCGGTGAACCCCGGCACTAGCAGCACGTCGGACGGTCCCGAGGGGCCGGTGGGGGGATCGACGCGGATCGCGGCCAACGGGCCCCGCCGCGTGGGAACGGTTACCGGATAGCTGCCCGGCGGCCGAGCCAGGGATCGGGGGACACTCATTACCGTGAGCCTAGGTGGTGCCGCGCGCGGGTGGCTCGGGGCAAACTGGTCCGTAGCGATCAACGGGGCTGCGCCGGGGGGTGTCCTGGGCGTTAATTTTCTGAGCCACGGTCGGCCGAAGTCCTTACTGGGGACCGAAAACCTGTTTGACTGGACCCTGCAGCCGGAACACCTTCGGTAACAGCATGCCCCTCGGCTGTGCACTACCTGTGCTTGCTCCCACAAACGGATTGTTCCGCCGGGTTCTCCGGTGGAATCGCTGCTTCCAGAGGTTGCCATGAGTCGTTCCACCGGCCGGATTGTTGCCGTGGCGAATCAGAAGGGCGGCGTGGCGAAGACCACGACGGTGGCGTCGCTCGGGACGGCGCTGGCAGAGATGGGACGCGCGGTACTGCTGGTCGATCTTGATCCGCAAGCCTGCCTCACCTTCTCACTCGGTCTGGATCCGGACACCCTCGACCTGTCGGTGCACGATGTCCTGCTCGGACGGGTACCGGCCGCGATGGCGGTGCACTCCACCGCCGACGGGCCGGACCTGCTGCCGGCCACCATCGAGCTCGCCGGCTCCGAGGCGATGTTGCTGACCCGTACCGGTCGGGAGTTTGCCCTGCGGACGGCGTTGGCGGATCTCGTCGGAAAGTACGACGACGTCCTGCTGGACTGCCCACCGTCGCTCGGCATACTGACCATTAACGCGCTCACGGCCGCGGATTGCGTGCTCGTGCCGCTGCAGTGCGAGACGCTGTCCCATCGGGGCGTGGGGCAGTTGCTGGACACCGTGCACGACGTCCAACGGTTGACCAACCGTGACCTGCAAGTGCTCGGCGTACTTCCGACGATCTACGACAGCCGGACGAACCACGCCCGCGAGATACTCGCGGATGTCAGCGTGCGCTACGCCCTGGACGTACTCGAACCGCCGATCGCCAAGTCCATCCGGTTCGCCGAGGCGCCGGCCACCGGCCGGTCCATCCTGTCCACGGCTCGCCGCAGCAATGGCGCGGAGGCCTACCGCGCCTTCGCCCAACGATTGGTGGCCGCCGGTTGCCCCACTCCGGTGCAGCGGCAGGAGCTGTCGCCGCAGCCTGCTCCCGTCGGCCAGCCGTGATGAGCAACCTGGATCGGGTGCGACCACGTACGCCCCGCTCGCCCGGGAGTACGGAGTCCCCGACGACTATTCGGGACGCCGAGGGCAAGCGGGCGTTGTTCAGCCGGATCGAGCCGGAGCCGGTCCGCGGAGCCATCACGGTGGCCTGCTCCCGCTGCCAGAGCACTACGAGCCTGACCCCCCTTCAGGCTCTCCGGGCGATCATCCCGAGTCTGTACCTGCCGCTTCTGCGACGCGACTACCCCGCGCTGATGCTCTGCCCGGCGTGTCGCCAAGTCGGCTGGACCCGGCTTTCGCTGCACGTCTGAGGCCGTCTTAAGACAGCCGGACCGCCCGCAGGGTGACCTCATGCAGCCGCCCTCCGGAGACCTCAGCCGTGAGGTAGGTGCCCACCGGCTGGCGCCGCCGGTCGGTCGGCGATCCCGGGTTCAGCAGCCGCAGGCCACCCGGCCGGCCGTTGTCCGCGACGGTGTCCCAGGGGATGTGTGAGTGGGCGAACACGAGCACATCGCTGTCCGGAAAGCGCTGCGCGCAGCGGCGCTCCCGCCCATCGGCCGCGCCGGTCTCGTGGATCACGGCCAGCGCGAGGCCGTCCAGGTCGGCGTAGGCAACCTCGGGGAGCCGGGACTGCAGAATCGCGCCGTCGTTGTTGCCGTACACCCCGATCAGCCGAGCAGACCGTGCGATGAGACGGTCCAGCAAGGCCGCCTCGACCCAGTCGCCGGCGTGGATGACCACGTCCGCGTGGTCGACTTCCGACCATACCGGCAGGGGCAGGTCCCGGGCCCGCCGCGGCACGTGGGTGTCTGCCAGGATCAGCAGGCGCATCCCGACCGGCCGTCAGGCCGAGTCGGCTTCCGGTGCTGCCTAGGAACCGGGGCCGCGCCGGCGGCGACGTCGCCGTGGCCGGGTGACGCCCGCGGCGGAGTCCGCCGACTCGGCGGCTGGCGGCCCGACTGTTGAGGTCGCCGGGGTAGCCGGTGCTTCGGTGCCCCCCGGGATGGCGGCTGGGTCGGCATTGCGACCGCCGCGAGTACGGCGTCGGACATGCGGCACGCGCTGCCGCGTGGGACGGGCTGGTCCGGCGTCCTCCGAGCGGTTGGGGCTGCGCCGGCTGCGGGTGCGTCCGGTCTCGCCGAGGTCCTCCAGAACCTCGGCGGAAAGCCCCTCGCGGGTACGCGCGGCGCGGGGCAGTCGGCTGCCGGCGGAGGCGGGGATGTCGAGCGTCTCGTACAGCAGCTCGGACGTGGAGTAGGTCTCCGGCGGATCAGGGAACGGCAGTTCCAGCGCATCGTTGATCATCTTCCAGCGGCTGAGGTCGTCCCAGTCCACGAACGTGATCGCAGTGCCCGAGCCGCCAGCCCGGCCGGTACGCCCGATCCGGTGCAGATAGATCTTCTCGTCCTCCGGGCAGGTGTAGTTGATCACATGGGTGACACCGGTCACGTCGATGCCCCGGGCCGCGACGTCGGTGGCCACCATGACGTCGATCTTGCCGGCGCGGAAAGCCCGCAGCGCGCGCTCGCGCTGGCTCTGGCCGAGATCGCCGTGGACCGCGGCCGCGGCGAATCCGCGGGAACTCAGCTCGGCGGCTACCTTGTCGCACGACCGCTTGGTCCGGCAGAACACGATCGCCAGACCGCGGTCGGTGGCCTGCAGTACCCGGGCCAGCATCTCCACCTTGTCCATCGCGTGGGTCCGGAGGATGTGCTGGGCGGTGGTCGGGACCGTACGGTTCTCGGTCGCCTCCTCGGCCCGGACGTGGGTGGGCTGGCGCAGGTACTTGCGGGACAAGGCGACGACGGCCGAGGGCATGGTGGCCGAGAAGAGCATGGTCTGCCGGTCCGCGGCGAGCAGGTCCAGGATCCGCTCGACGTCGGGCAGGAACCCGAGGTCGAGCATCTCATCGGCCTCGTCCAGGACGAGGCAGACCACACCACCGAGGTCCAGCGTGCGCTGCCGGGCCAGGTCGAGGAGCCGACCCGGGGTACCCACGACGACGTCCACGCCGGCGCGCAGGGCCTCGACCTGCGGCTCGTAGGACCGGCCACCGTAGACCGTGAGAACCCGGGCGCCGAGGTGCTTTCCGGCCCGGGCGAGGTCGTTGCTGACCTGAATAGCGAGTTCGCGGGTCGGTGCGACGACGAGCGCCTGCGGACGGCCGGTGCCCGGGAGCGTCAACCGCTGGAGCAGCGGCAGGCCGAAGGCGAGCGTCTTGCCGGTACCGGTACGAGCCTGGCCGATGAGGTCATGGCCGTCCATCGCGAGCGGGATGGCCAAGGCTTGGATGGGAAACGGCTCGGTGATGCCGAGTCCGCGAAGTGCTTCGGTCGTCTCGGGGGCCACCCCGAGATCGGAAAATGTGGTCAGAACAAACGCCTCTCCGTGGGCGGAGCTGACGTCTATCCGGCCGATTTCCGATCCGCACCCGCGCGCCGCATAGTCGGCGGCGGGGGACTGGCGGCCCGCAACAGGGAAGCCCCGCAGTGGTCTCAAGGGCTATGCTACCCGCCTTTGTGGTGCGAGCGGCTGGTTAAGGTTCCGGCATGGCGGAATCGACGGCTCGAAACACCGAAAGCAGCCCAACCCCTCCCGAGGGTGCGGTGGTCGACCTGCTCGCCGCGCTGGCGTACGGGGAACTGAGCGCCTTCGAGCGGCTCGCCGAGGACGCCACCTTGGCGCCGTCACTGTCAGACAAGGCCGCGATCGCCGGGATGGCCGCCGCGGAGTTCGGCCACTTCCAGCGGATCGCCGGCCGGCTGCTGGAGCTCGGCATCGACCCGGACGTGGCGATGGCGCCCTTCGTGGCGCCGTTGGACGCATTCCACGTCGCCACCCAGCCCACCGACTGGCTGACCGGTTTGATCAAGGCCTACGTCGGCGACGGCATCGCGGCCGACTTCTATCGCGAGGTGGCCGCCTACGTCGACGAACCGACCCGTGACCTCGTACTGGACGTGCTGCGCGACACCGGGCACGCCGCGTTCGCCGTGGAGCGGGTACGGGCCGCCATCGCCGCCGACCCGCACGTCGCCGGCCGGCTCGCGTTGTGGGCGCGCCGGCTGGTGGGGGAGGCCATGGTGCAGGCCCAGCGGGTGGCTGTCGACCGGGAGGCGCTGGCTCGGCTGCTCGTCGGTGGCGCCGGGGACCTCGCCGAGTTCGGCCAGCTGCTGGCCCGGATCACGGCCAAGCATTCCCAGCGGATGGCAGCGCTGGGGCTGTCGGCCTGACGGGTCGCAGGACCGTGAACAGCCGTCCGTGGACAGCCTTTTGCGTAGACGGCCCTTGCGTAGACACAGCAGTGGGGACGGTCGAGGACCGTCCCCACTGCTGTGATGGGCTTTTCGGAGCCCGGGCCGGAGCCTTTCGATCAGGCTCGCGTGACGCCGGTACGGCTACGTCCGGCTACCGCGCCGACCAGGATGGCCGCGACGATCACGGAGACGATGAAAGTGATGATGCCGTGACCGTCACCCAGAATTGCCCGGGTGATGAGGCCGCCGACGACGGCGCCGACGATCCCTAAGCCGACGGTGAGGGCCATCGAGATGTTCTGCTTGCCCGGCAGGACGAGCCGGGCAACTACTCCGATGATGGCGCCGATGACGATGTAGCCGATGATGAGTCCGATCACGACCGTTCCTCTCTGCTGGGTAAGTGCGGGTCGCGTCGAGTGTGCCCATACTGAATCGGTTTGAAGCACAAGGCGCGCCGGAGTGTCCTAACCGTGACGTATCAGAATGTGTCCTACTGGCTAGCCCACGGCCCTGCTCTACCCACCGTCCTCACATCGCCGTGCTACATCGCCCCGAAGCCGACCCGACGGCTCTCGCTCTCGGCGATTTCGACGTACGCCAACCGCTCGCTCGGGACGATGACCCGCCGGCCCTTCTCGTCCACCAGGGTCAGCACGCCGTCGGAGTCCGCCAGCGCGTCCGTGACGATCTTCTCTACCTCGGTCGGTGACTGCGCGCTCTCCAGCACGAGTTCCCGGCCGGCGTGCTGCACACCGATCTTGACTTCCACGCCGTACCTCCGCCGTCCGTTGATTGCTCGCGCTCACTGCCCGCAGGCTATCCCGGTGCCCGGGCGGCGGATCGGCTAGCGGTAATCCTCGTCGTCGTACCCGACGACCGATTGCTGCTCTGCGTAGTCTGCTTCGTCAACTTCCAGCACCGCCTCGGCTCCGGGCGTGCTGACAGGGTCGCCAAGTTCAGGCGCCACCGCCCGATCCTGCTCGACGGCGTCTTCCAGGGGCAGTTCGACGTCGGTCTCCCGGTCTGGCACCACACGGCTCCTTGATCGGTCAGTCCGCCAACGTCCGCAGCGGCGGCTCCAGCGCCTCACCGTACGACGGGAAGGCATGGACGGTGTCAGCCAGTACCTGCAGGGGTACCTCGGCGCGGATCGCGAGTGTCATCTCCGCCATCCATTCCTCGGCCCCGGGGCCGATCGCGGCCGCGCCGACCAGCACCTGGCGCCTCGGGTCGGAGTACAGCTCGAGCTTGCCGACGGATTCCTCGACCACGGCCCGCGCGGTCTCGGCGAGATCCATGGCCGCGACGCGCAGCGAGCCGTCGGCGATCTCGCCCGGTGAGGGGAGCCGGCCGACCGCGTAGACCGGCGGGTCGGTGTAGACCGCGCGGGGGATGGCCCGATAGTCCGCGCTCCGCGGCCGGCCCAGCATGTTGTCGGCGATCAGGGCGGCCTGATAGTTGGCGGTGTGGGTGTACGGCGCGACCCCGGTCACGTCGCCAGCGGCCCATACCCGGGCCTGACCTTCGACCCGGCACTGGCGGTCCACTGACAGCGCTCCCGCGTCGGCTGTGGTGACACCCAACGCGTCGAGACCTAGGCCCTCCGTGGAGGGCCGCCGGCCCGTGGCCGCCAGAACCCGGTCGGCGGACACGCTGGGGCCGTCGTCCACGTCCAGTCGCACGCCGTCGGCGGTGGCCGTCGCCCGGGTAGCGGTGACGCCGGTCCGTACGTCGATCCCGCTGTTCTGCAGCGCGGTGGCCAACCGCTCGCCGAGGAACTCCGACTCGGTGCCGAGTAGCCGCGGGCCCGACTCGATCAGCGTGACCCGTGCGCCGAAGCCGGCGTAGACCTGGGCCAGCTCGCACCCCACCGCTCCGCCACCGAGCACGATCAGCCTGCTGGGCAGTTCGGTGTTGGTGAGAGCCTGGTCGCTGGTCCAGGTCGGTACCTCCGCGAGGCCGTCCACCGGCGGTAGCACCGGTGCGCTGCCGGTGGCGATCACCAGGTCGGTCCAGGCGTACGCGGTCCCGGCCACGTCGATCTCCCCGGAGGCGGCGATCCGTCCCCGGCCGCGGATCAGCGTGACTTCGGAGTCGGTCAGCTCGCGGGCGGCGTCGGCGTCGTCCTGGTGCTTGGCCACCTCGTCCCGACGAGCGGCCGCCTGCGCCCAGGAGCGGCCGCGGGTGAGGTCGCGGAGCAGCACTTTGCTCGGCATACAGGCGAGGTACGGGCACTCGCCACCCACCAGGCCGGATTCCACGACCAGCACCCGCCGCCCGGCGCCCGCGAGCCGGGTAGCGACCACCTCACCGGCAGAGCCGGCGCCCAGGACAGCGACGTCGTACCGGTCGGGCATCTCGGCGAATCAGGCTTGGCCGGCGGCGTGTCGGCTGCCGGCCCGGGTCCGCATCGGGTCCGGCGCCGAGCGCTCCGGGAAACGGCGCAGGTACTCCGCCTCCAGGACGAGCATCCGCCGGGTGTGCGCTTCCAGCGCGTCCTCGGATGCGTTGCGGAACGTGTCGTGGCGGGTCTCGTGCAGGTGGGCGACCTCGCGCTCCAGGTCTTCGTCGGCGAGGTCCTGAGGTGGGACACCGGTGGGCTGCATCTTCGTTCCTCCGTCTCGGCGCGAATGTGAGGCGTGTCTACCAGACCCGAACGATCGCCTACCTCAGGCCAGGCGTCAGGTTTGGTGCTGTTCGGCCGACGCCCGCGGTGACCTGCGCGATCCACTTCGGCCAAAGGCCGCCCGGATGCGCGCGCAGCAGTCGTCCGGGTCGCCCAGCGCCTGTGCCCAGGTGAGGCGTACGACCTGCATGCCGGCTTCCCGGAGCCGGTCCTCGCGCACCTTCTCCTGCCAGAGGTCCTCGGGTCTGACGTACTTCGCCCGACCATCGGCCTCGGCCACCGTGGCTAACTCCGGCCAGTAGAAGTCGACCCGGCCGATGAGTCCGGTATGGCTGCCCAGCGTCACCTGGGTGTGGGGCGGCGGGAGCCCGCCACGCGCGAAGACCACCCGGCACACCGACTCCAGGACCGACTCGGACCCTGGGTCGCTGAACGCCACCGCCCGGGAGATCGACGTCATGCCGCTCCAGTTCCAGCAGTACGTGCTGACTGCCTGAAAGCTTCGCCGAGTGGCTCCACGCCGCAGGGCCGAGTCGGCGAGGACGACGCCATCGAGGAAGGGCAAGGCTCGGCCGCAGTCGATCACCGTGCGCGCGAGCGTCGTGGCCGGCAACCCGGCCGCGGTACCTCGGTGTGCTGACGGCAGCTCTGCCGGGCGCACGACCAGCCGGTCGAGGTCCCGGCGACCGGTTGGCGGCGGGCCGGCCAGGTCGACGCCAACCGGCGGCGGGACGAGAAAGTCCAGCCGGTGCAGCCGGGCCGCCGAGAACCGGCTGGCAACCAGCGTGGGGTCGCGGAGCGCCAGCAGAGCGGCGGCCACCTCGTACCGGTGCCGTTCGATCGGCTCCAGGGCTCGGTCGGCGTAGATGCCGTGCCGCAGTCGCAGCCATCCGCCTGACCGTAGGCGCCGGTCGATGGCGCTCGGGTGGTACCCGGCCGCCAGCGCCTGCTGCCGGGTGAAGACGCTGTGCTGCGTCGCCGCGAGTGCCGCCAACGCTGAGACCATGCCGACGATCCTGCGGCGGCGGGGCGCGTGATCGCTTGCGCCGTCCACAGGCGATCGGGGACCTCACGCCAGCCATCGGATCGGACGCCACGGAGCCGACGCCGAACCTGAGGTGCCCGATCAACTTCAGGGCAGCTGCTGACCGCCCTCGGTGAGCGGAACCAGCAGGTCGCCGTGTTCGGCCACGCGGGCCAGCGTCGCGTCGTAGTGAAACCGCAGGTCCAGCGGCGACCGGCAGGACTCCACCTCGGCCCAGGTGACCGGCGTACTCACCGTCGGCTCGGCACGGGCCCGCAGCGAGTACGCCGCCACGGTGGTCTTGGCAGCGTTGTTCTGGCTCCAGTCGACGAGCACCTTGCCGGTACGCAGCGCCTTCTTCATGTTCTCCACCACCAGCTCGGGCCGCTCCCGCTCCAGCCGCACCGCGACCGCCCGGGCGTAGGCGTGCACGTCCTCCCACGGCCGCTCCGGGGCCAGCGGTACGTAGAGCTGCAGGCCCTTGGAGCCGGACGTCTTGGGGTACGCCTTCAAGCCGTCGGCATCGAGCACGTCGCGGACCAGCAGCGCCACCGCACAGCACTCCACGATGGTGGCCGGCGGGCCCGGGTCGAGGTCGAAGACCAGCAGGTCCGGCGGCTGCGGCTTTCCCGCATCGGAAATCCGCCACATCGGTACGTGGAACTCCAGCACGGCGAGGTTGGCCGCCCAGATCAGCGTCGGGAGGTCGTCGCAGATGGTGAAGTCGGTGGTGGTTCGCTCCTTGGTGGAGCCCGGGGTCGGCAGCGGCTGGTGGCGTACCCACTCCGGGGCGTGCGAGGGCTTGTTCTTCTCGAAGAAGGACTTGCCGGCCACGCCGTCCGGATACCGCTTGAAGGTCAGCGGCCGGCCTTGCAGATGCGGCAGCAGCACGGGCGCGATCCGGGTGTAGTAGTCCAGCATCTGAGCCTTGGTGAAGCCGACCTCCGGATAGAGCACCTTGTCGAGGTTGGACAGGGTCAGCTCGCGGTCGGCAACGGTGACCCGTACTTTCTCAGGGCTCATACCGGACGTCCTCCGGGTTCTTGTCGGGGCGCAGGCCGCGCCAGGTGGGGTGGCGCAGCCGGCCGTCGCGGGTGAGTTCGGAGTACGCGACCTCGCCGACGAGTTCCGGCCGTACCCAGCGGGCGCCGCGGGCGTGTTCGCGGGGGACCTCGACGGCGAACGGGCTCTGCTCGGCGGCCAGCCCGTCGAGCCGGGACTGGATCTCCTGCAAGACCGCGTCGGAGAAGCCGGTACCGACGTGGCCGACGTACTCCAAGCCGTGCTCCCCGGGCACCCCGAGGAGCAGCGATCCGAAGGTGTTCACCCGCCGGCCGGCGCCGGGTTTCCAGCCGCCGATCACCACCTCCTGGGTGTGCAGGTTCTTCACCTTCAGCCAGCACTCCGAGCGTCTGCCCGGCAGGTACGGCGAATCCAGCCGCTTAGCGACCACGCCTTCCATCCCGGCTTCCCGGCTGGCTTTCAGCACGGCGGTGCCCCCACCGACGAACGACGGAGCGGTGGCCCACGACGGACCGGCCAGCTCCAGGGATTCCAATAACTCGCGCCGCTGGTCGTACGGCAACTCCAGCATGGAATGACCGTCCAGGTGCAGCAGGTCGAAGATCAGGTACGTCGCCGGGACGGTCTCCGCCAGCCGCCGGACGTGGGCCGCCTTGGTGACGTGCATCCGCTCCTGCAGGAGCCCGAAACTCGGCCGGCCGGCGGCGTCCATGGCCACGATCTCCCCGTCCAGCACGAGCTGCCGGGCGCCTTGGGCCTCGGCGAACGCCCGCAGCTCCGGATAGGAGGCGGTGACATCCCGGTCGTTGCGGCTGAGCACCCGGGGCCGGCCGCCATCGATGTAGACGATCGCCCGTACGCCGTCCCACTTGAACTCCTGCGCCCACCCGTCGTCCGGCTCGGGCAGGGTGAGCGCCGGCGAGGCGAGCATCGGGCGGATCAACTCGGGCAACGGCTGCCAGTCCGGGTTCGGCGGCGGGTCCATCCGGTGCACCATCCAATCCCGGCTGCCCGCCCCGCCGGTCCGGAACAGCACGTACCGGCCGCTCACCCGGGAGCCGTGCAGCACCACCTTGACCTCGCGGTCGGTCCACTTCTCGCAGTCGTACGTGCCGCGGTCCCAGGAGATCACCGTGCCTCCGCCGTACTCGCCGGCCGGGATCTCCCCGGCAAAGGACGCGTAGTCCAGCGGGTGGTCCTCGGTGTGCTTGGCGAGATGGTTGGTGTGCGGGTCCAGGGGCAGGCCCTTGGGTACCGCCCAGGACACCAGCACGCCGCCGCGCTCGAGGCGGAAGTCCCAGTGCAACGCCCGGGCATGGTGCTCCTGAATGACGAACGTGTCGTCGTTCCCGGCGGGGAGCGGCCCCGGCTCCGGTACCGGTTCCGGCGTACGCGCCGGGTCGCGCTTGCGGCGGTACGTCTCCAGACCCACGACGATCACCTACCCGTCGGCTGCTGGAAGGAACGGGCCGACCGGGACGGCCTCCGACGCCGCTCCTGCCATGATCCGTGGCGAAAAGCGTTCGGAATTCCGAGCAATATTCGCCAACGATCACCAGCGGGGCTCGGGATGGCCTTCACTCGCAACCGGTCGGACGGAAGCATTGTGGATTTGGGCGCTTCTGAGCGATGATCGACTGTCCCGGTAGTAACCTCCCTTCCCTTTCACCCGGCAGGAACCATGCGCAGTATCTGGAAAGGCGCGATCAGCTTCGGCCTGGTCACCATCCCGGTGAAGCTCTACTCCGCGACCGAGGAGAAGGACGTCTCCTTTCATCAAGTGCACCGTGAGGACGGCGGGCGGGTCAAGTACAAGAGGGTGTGCTCGATCGACGGCAAGGAGGTCTCCTACGGCGAGATCGCCAAGGGGTACGAGATCGCCAGCGGCGAGGTGGTGGTGCTCACCGACGCCGACTTCGCCGACCTGCCGCTGACCACCAGCCGGACCATCGACGTGCTGGAGTTCGTACCGCTGGATCAGGTGGACCCGATCCACTTCGCCAAGAGCTATTACCTGGAGCCGGAAGCTGCCGGCACCCGGCCGTACGTGTTGCTCCGGGACGCCCTGGAGGAGTCCGGCCAGGTGGCGCTGGTGAAGATCGCGTTGCGGCAGCGGGAATCCCTGGCGACGCTGCGGGTTCGGGACGGCGTGTTCGTCCTGGAGATGATGCTCTGGCCGGATGAGATCCGGACCCCGGACTTCGGTTTCCTCAACGAGAAAGTCGAGGTACGGCCGCAGGAACTGCAGATGGCCCGGTCGCTGATCGAGACCCTCACCGGCAACTTCGCGCCCGAGCAGTACACCGACAACTACCGCGCAGCTCTGCAGACGGTGATCGAGGCCAAGATCGAAGGCCGGGAGTTGGTCGCGCCTTCGGAGCCGGCGGCGGAGACCGGAACGGTGGTCGACTTGATGTCGGCGCTGCGGGCCAGCGTGGAGGCCGCGAAGAAGGGCCGGGCCGGTGGTGGTGCCGCGGACGCGACCGAGGCGACCGAGGCGACCGAGGAGCCAGCGGCCACGCCGGTCCGCCGTTCACCGGGCCGGACTCCGTCGAAGCCCACCGCGGCCGAGAAGGTGGCTGCCAAGCCCGCAGCCGAGGCGAAGGCGACGACGGCGAAGAAGCCGGCCGCGCGCAGCAGCCGCCGCAAGTCGGCCTGAGCGTCTCCACGTTGTCCGGAACGATCTTGTCCGGAACGATCTGCCTGCAAGGCGGTGCCGAATTCGGGTCGCAATGCCGGGAGATGGATGCTGCGCTGCTCGCCGAGGTGGGCGGCCCCGTTGTCGTGGTCGCACTCGCCGCCCGGCCCGGGCGGGAGTACGCCGCCGCGGCCTACAACGGCGTACGGCACTTCACCGCATTGGGGGCCGAAGCGGTCGCCGCGCCGGACCACTGGAGCGATCCGGCGGCCGCACTGGCTGCCGTGGCCGACGCAGGCCTGCTCGTACTGCCCGGTGGTTCACCTAGCCGGCTGCGGTCCGCGCTGCTGGACACGTCGATGGGTACCGCCGTTGCGGACCTGCTGCGCGGCGGCGGAGCGGTCCTCGGCGCGAGTGCCGGTGCCATGGTCCTCGGTGAGTGGATGTGGCTGCCGGACGGGGGTGAACGGGTGGTGCGCGGCCTCGGACACGTCCCCGGAGTCCTGGTGGTCCCGCATTACACCGGCCTGCCGACTCCGGTGTCCGCGCCGGCCGGCATCGATCTGCTCGGGCTGCCGGAGTGCTCGGGGGTGGTGGTCCGATCGGGGAGAATGCAGGCGGTGGGCGTACGGCCCGCGGTACGGATCGGCCCCGACGGACAGGAGCACCCGGTATGACGCAGGAAGGCGACGTATCGGCTGCCTCCCGGCCCGGCAACGACCGCTGGCTACGGCCTCTACCGGAATTCAGCGAACCCCCGGTTCCGGTGTTCGCCGGCCACCAGGAGACGGTGGCTAAGTTCCGGCTCTTCGTCCGCCACGGCGCCAGCCTGCCCGGCAGCGAACCGGCGGTGTATGTGCACGGGCTCGGGGGCGCATCCACCAACTGGACCGACTTGATGTACCTCCTGGAGCCCTACCTCGACGGCGTCGCCCCGGACCTCCCCGGCTTCGGCGCCTCCGAGCCGCCGCCGGACCGCCGCTACCCCCTCTCCCAGCACATCGGGGCCGTTGTTGGGCTGATCGAGGCGAGGGGCCGCGGGGCGGTACACCTTTTCGGGAACTCTCTCGGCGGGGTGGTCGCCACCAGCATCGCCGCCCAGCGCCCGGATCTGGTCCGCACCCTGACGCTCATCTCGCCGGCGCTGCCGACGTACCGGCCGAAGCGGAGCAATGTGCAGTTGCCGCTGCTGATGCTGCCGGGGATCGAGGTACTGCTGTCTCGGCGGGTCGCCCGAGCCTCGGTGGAGGCCCAGGTGCACGCGGTGATCGAACTCTGTTACGCCGACCCTTCCCTGGCGCACCCCGCGCGGCTGGTGGACAGCGCGGAGGAGTTGCGTCGCCGCCAACGCCTCGGCCACGCGCAGGACGCGTTGATCGGCTCCCTGCGCGGTCTGCTCGGGGCGTACTTCCTGACCGGCTCCCGCAATCTTTGGCGTCAGGCCGCGACGGTACAGGCGCCCACCCTGCTGATCTTCGGTCGGCACGACAAGCTGGTGGATATTCGGATCGCGCCGCGGGCGGCGAACACCTTCCCGAAGTCACGCCTGCTGATACTGGACGACGCCGGCCATGTCGCCCAACTAGAAAAGCCACGCTCCGTCGCCGAGGCGATACTCGATCACCTCGACGACGTGCGTGGCTGACGTCTGACGGCCGTTTCCAGCCAT
>JBDUDX010000250.1:0-9037 GCA_040002735.1 Frankiaceae bacterium
CGGTCCGCCGGGCGGTGGCGGTGGCGGTGGTCGCCCCGGCGCGGGCGGCCGCGGCCGTGGTGGCGGTACGGCCGGCGCCTTCGGGCGGCCCGGTGGCCGTCCCGGGCGGGCTCGGAAGTCGAAGAAGCAGCGTCGTCAAGAGTTCGACAACATGCAGGCCCCGTCCATCGGCGGCGTGCAGGTTCCGCGTGGCAACGGGGCCACCATCCGGTTGCCCCGCGGCGCGTCTCTGGCGGACTTCGCCGACAAGATCAATGCCAATCCGGCATCGCTCGTGCAGGTGGTCTTCACCCAGCTCGGTGAGATGGTGACCGCTACCCAATCCTGTCCCGAGGAGACCCTGCAGCTGCTCGGCACCGAACTGGGTTGGGACGTACGGATCGTCACGCCCGAGGAGGAAGACGCCGAGCTGCTGGCCCGCTTCGACCTTGAGTTCGACGCGGCGGAAGAGGATGATGCCAACCTGGTGGTCCGCCCCCCGGTGGTCACCGTGATGGGTCACGTCGACCACGGCAAGACCAAGCTGCTGGACGCGATTCGATCCACCGACGTGGTCCGTGGCGAGGCCGGCGGGATCACCCAGCAGATCGGCGCGTACCAGGTCCATACCGAGGTCGACGGCAACCCGCGGACGATCACTTTCGTGGACACCCCGGGCCACGAGGCGTTCACCGCCATGCGAGCCCGTGGCGCCCAGGTGACCGACATCGTGATCCTCGTGGTGGCCGCCGACGACGGCGTCATGCCGCAGACCATCGAGGCGCTCAACCACGCCCAGGCGGCGCACGTGCCGATCGTGGTCGCGGTCAACAAGGTCGACAAGGAGGGCGCGAACCCG
This sequence comes from Frankiaceae bacterium, assembly GCA_040002735.1. Classification (GTDB taxonomy): domain Bacteria; phylum Actinomycetota; class Actinomycetes; order JADGOV01; family JADGOV01; genus JADGOV01. The sequence continues at coordinate 839 of JBDUDX010000250.1, forward strand.
GCGAAGGTGCGCCAGCAGCTCACCGAGTTCGGGCTGGTCGCCGAGGAGTACGGCGGCGACACCATGTTCGTCGACGTCTCGGCGAAGGCCCGGACCGGCATGGAGGCCCTGCTCGAAGCCGTCGTCCTCACCGCGGACGCCGCCCTGGACATGCGGGCGAACGCGGACCGGCCGGCCGAGGGTGTGGCCATCGAGGCGCACCTCGACCGGGGCCGTGGCCCGGTGGCGACCGTGCTCATCCAGCGCGGCACGTTGCACGTCTCGGACTCGATCGTCGCCGGTGAGGCTTTCGGCCGGGTGCGGGCGATGCTGGACGAGAACGGCACCCCGGTCAACGAGGCCGGACCGTCGAGGCCGGTGCAGGTGCTCGGATTCACCAGCGTGCCGGGCGCCGGTGACAACTTCCTGGTCGTGCCGGAGGACCGGATGGCCCGGCAGATCGCCGAGCAGCGCCAGGCCCGGGAGCGGTACGCCGAACTGGCGAAGAGCCGCGGCCGGATGACCCTGGAGGACGTGCTCGAGCGGATCAAGCAGGGCGAGTTGAACGAGCTCAACCTGATCCTCAAGGGCGATGGCTCCGGGTCGGTGGAGGCACTGGAAGATGCGCTGCTGCAGATCGATGTCGGCGAGGAGGGCGAAGTCGGCCTGCGGATCATCGGCCGCGGCGTCGGCGCGGTCACCGAGAACGACATCAACCTGGCCAAGGCGTCGGATGCGGTGATCATTGGCTTCAACGTGCGACCGGAGGGCAAGGCCCGGGAGCTGGCCGAACGGGAGAAGATCGACGTCCGGTACTACTCGGTGATCTACCAGGCGATCGACGAGGTCGAGGCAGCCCTCAAGGGCATGCTGAAGCCGGAGTACGAGGAGGTGCAGCTCGGGACCGCTGAGGTGCGCGAGGTCTTCCGGGTACCGAAGATCGGCAACGTCGCCGGTTCGCTGGTGCGCTCCGGGACGATCGTGCGCAACTCCAAGGCGCGCCTCGTCCGCGACGGCACGGTGGTCGCGGACAACCTCACCGTCGACTCCCTGCGGCGCTTCAAGGATGACGTCCGCGAGGTGCTCGAAGGCTACGAGTGCGGTATCGGCCTCGGCTCATTCAACGACATCAAGGTCGATGACGTGGTCGAGACCTACGAGCAGCGGGAGAAGCCGAGAGCCTGACGGCTCCCGGCTCCCTTCCACGGCGACCGTGTTTACCGGAACGCTGGCGCTGGACGTTCAGCTCGGCGACGTGCACTCGCTGAAGGCCAAGCGACGCGTCATCCGGCCGATCCTGGCCGAGTTGCGGCGCCGTTACGACGTGTCCGCGGCGGAGGTGGGTCATCAAGATCTGCACCGCCGCGGGCTGCTCGGCGTCGCCGTGATTGCCGGGGATGCCGGGCACTGCGACAACGTGCTGGACGGGTGCGAGAGGCTCGTAGCGGCCCGACCGGAGATTGAGTTGCTCGCGGCGCATCGCCAACTGATCGGAGAGGAGGACCAGTGACTGATCCGGCCCGCGCGCGGCGCCTCGGCGACCGTATTCGCGAGATCGTCGCCGACGTCCTGGAGCGCCAGGTCAAGGACCCGCGACTCGGTTTCGTCACGGTCACCGACGCCAGGATCACCTCCGATCTCCGAGACGCGACCGTCTTCTACACGGTGTACGGCGACGACACCGCCCGGCAGGAGTCTGGGATGGCGCTGCGCAGCGCCACCGGCGTGGTCCGGTCGGAGGTCGGGCGTCGAACCGGCGTCAAGTTCACTCCGACGCTGACCTTTGTGGCCGACGTGGTGCCCGACCATGCCCGGGCGATCGATGAGTTGCTGGCCCGGGCCCGGGCTGCGGACGAGCAGGTGCATCGGGTCGCTGAAGGCGCCCGGCCGGCCGGCGATCCCGACCCGTACCGTCGCGCCCCTGACGAAGGGATCGATACCGAACCCGGGGACGTCGTACCGGTAGCCGGGTCGTTGGGTCCGCCGCCTGGGCCGGACCGGTGACCGTCACCGCCAAGGCGGACGAGCGGCGCAATGACTCCCCGCGGCGGGCGAGTCGAGCCACCACACTGGCCGACCGCGACTGGGATGCCGCGTTGCGGCTGCTGAGCAAGGCCCGCCGGGTCGCCCTGCTCTGCCACCTGCATCCCGACGGCGACGCGCTCGGTTCGATGCTCGCGCTCGGCATCGGACTCCGCCGGCTCGGCACGGACGTAGTCGCCTGCTGGAGCGGCGGTGTGGAGTTGCCGCCGACGTACCGCATGCTGCCCGGCCGGGAGATCCTGGTGCCGCCATCGACGTTTCCTCCGGCCCCCTCCTTGCTGGTGACCCTGGACACCAGCAGCCGCGAGCGGCTGGGAGAACTGGAAGCCGTGTTGGACGGGGCGAAGTCCGTACTGGTCATCGACCATCACGCCGTCGGCGACGGCTTCGGCACCCACCACCTCATCGATGACACCGCGGCCGCCACCGCGGTGGTCGTGGAGGAACTGCTCCGCCGGCTCGGCGTAGCGCTGGACGCCGAGATCGCCACCTGCCTCTACACCGGGCTCACCACCGACACCGGTTCCTTCAAGTACGCCTCGACCACCCCGGCGGTGCACGAGTTGGCGGCTCGCCTGCTCGGTACCGGAATTAGGCACGACGTGCTGGCCCGGCAGATCTGGGACACCAACCCGTTCAGTTACCTGCGGTTGCTCGGTACCGCGTTGAACCGGGCGGCGATCGACCCGCAGGCCGCCGGCGGGCTCGGCGTGGTGTGGACCTGGACCAGCCGCGACGAGTTGGACACCTACGGGCTCACCATGCCGGAGATCGAGGGTTTCATCGACGTCCTTCGAACCGCGGACTCCGCCGAAGTCGCCGTGGTCTGCAAGGGAGACTCCGACGGCACCGTCAAGGTGTCCACCCGATCCAAAGGCCAGATCGACGTCGGCGAAATTTGCGCCCGGCTCGGCGGCGGCGGCCACCGATTCGCGGCCGGCTTCACCTCCGACGTCGGGGTCGGGGAAACGATGCGATCCCTGCTGCAGCTCCTTGCGAGCGCCCCGCACCTGCCGGCCTGAGCCGGTGACCACCTCACCGGATGCGGTGGTTGCCGAGGGGCTCGTACTGATCGACAAGCCGCCCGGCTGGACATCGCATGACGTGGTCGCCCGGGTGCGACGGATCGCCCGCACCCGAAGAGTCGGCCACGCCGGCACCCTGGACCCGATGGCGACCGGCCTGCTCGTGGTCGGTCTCGGTCGGGCCACCAGGCTGCTGGGCCACCTCAGCAAGACCGACAAGGAGTACACCGGCACGATCCGGCTCGGCATCGCCACGGCCACCGACGACGCCGAGGGTGAGGTGATCGCCACCGCGGACCAGCCGGGCTGGACCCTGCCGGATGCGCAGGCCGCCATCCGGGCGCTCACCGGCGAGCTGGAACAGGTGCCGCCCGCCTACAGCGCAATCTCCGTCGACGGCCGCCGCTCCTACGCCCGGGCGCGCGCCGGCGAGGACGTCGTGCTGGTGCCCCGCCGGGTGCAGGTGACGGAGTTCGAGGTGCTGGCGGTCCGGGGCGACGACCTGGACGTGCGGGTGGTGTGTACTTCCGGGACCTATATCCGGTCGCTGGCCCGCGATCTCGGGGCGGCGCTGGGAGTGGGTGGCCATCTCGCTGCCCTGCGCCGCACGCGGATCGGGCCGTTCCGGATCTCCGCCGCGCGTACCCTGGCCGACCTTGAGCAGCGGTTCGATCTGCTCAATCTCACCGATGCGGTGGGGCTGGCGTTTCCGCGCCGCGAGGTGGCTGCCGAGCAGGCTCAGGGTCTGCGCCACGGCCGGGCCCTCCCCGCCGGCGGAGCGGAGCCCGGCCCGGTGGGGGTCTTCGGCCCGGACGGTTCGGTGCTCGCCCTGGTGCAGGACCGCGGCGGGGTGGCCCGGCCGGTGTGCGTGTTTGCCTGACCGGGCTCGCGTGCGGCTGGTGGGCGCCACAACGTCTGGCAATCTGGACCCGTGCAGCGCTGGCGTGGAGTTTCCGAAGCGCCCCCGAACTGGGGGCGTTGCGTGGTCACGATCGGCGTCTTCGACGGGGTACACCGCGGCCATCAGCAGATCATCGGGCGGGCGGTGGCGGAGGCGGCCCGGTTGGGCGTACCGGCGGTGGTTCTCACCTTCGATCCGCATCCCAGCGAGGTGGTACGCCCGGGCAGCCACCCGGCGATGCTCACCACCGCCGCGGAGAAGGCCGGCCTGATCGAGGCGCTCGGCGTGGACGTGCTGGTCGTGCAGCCGTTCACCGCGGAGTTCTCCAGCATGGAGCCGGATGCCTTCGTCTTCAGCGTGCTGGTCGAACACCTGCACGCCTGTGCGGTGATCGTCGGGGCCAACTTCCGGTTCGGCCGGAAGGCGGCCGGAGACGTCGGGACCCTGACCGAACTCGGCGGTCGGTTGGGCTTCGCCGCCGAGGGTGTGCCGTTGATCCGTACCGACGGCACCGTGTACTCCTCGACGTACGTCCGAGCCTGCGTGGCGGCCGGCGATGTGACCGCGGCGGCGGAAGCCCTCGGCCGGCCGCACCGGGTATCCGGCGTCGTCGTCCGAGGCGACCGCCGCGGACGGGAACTCGGCTACCCCACCGCCAACTTGCAAACCGCCGAGCACGCCGCCGTACCCGCGGACGGGGTGTACGCCGGCTGGCTGGTCCGCGGGCCGCTGCGGCTACCGGCCGCGATCTCGATCGGTACCAACCCCACGTTCGAGGGCCGGACCCGCCGGGTGGAGGGGTACGTCCTGGATGCCACGGAGCTTGACCTGTACGGCGAGCAGGTCGCATTCGACTTTGTCGCACGAATCCGTGACACCGAGCGCTTCGACAGCGTCGAGGCGCTGCTCGCGGCGATGGCCCGAGATGTGGCGGCGGTCCGGCACGTGATGGGTTAGCCCGCCGGATCGGTCCTCAGCGCGGAAAGTCCGCGGCGACGTGCGCCGCCAGCTGCCGCCAGGCCGCTCGGGTCGCCGGGCGCAGTTGGTCCAGATCGAGTTCCGCGCCGGTCTCCAGATGCGGGTCGAACGGTATCCGGACCACGGCCCGGCAACGGGCGGCGAAGTGCTCCTGCAGCCGATCGAGGTTCACCGCGCCGGAACCGGGGCGAACGGTGGAGATCACCGCCACGGAGCGTTCGACCAGGGCGCCGTACCCGTGCGCGATCAACCAGTCCAGGGTGGCCGAAGCGCTCCGGGCGCCGTCGACGCTCGCCGAGCTCACCACGATGAGCGAATCCGCGAGACCGAGGACCCCGCGCATGGCGCTGTGCAGCAGGCCCGTGCCCGAGTCGGTGAGGATGACGGAGTAATAGCGCCCCAGCAGATCGCTCACGCTGCGGTAGTCCTGCTCCCCGAACGCCTGGGAGACCGCCGGGTCTGGATCTGAGGCAACCACCTCCAACCGGCTCGGCGCCTGGGAGGTGTAGTGGCGGACGTCGGCGTAGGTACCGATCCCCTCGAGATCATCCACGAGGTCACGGACCGTGCGGTCGCTCTCCCTCCGCAGCCGCCCGCCGAGCGTGCCGGCGTCCGGGTTCGCATCCACCGCGATCACCCGATCGCCCCGCAGCTCCGCGAGGGTGGACCCCAACGCGGCCGTGGTCGTGGTCTTGCCGACCCCACCTTTCAGACTGATCACCGCGATCCGGTGGCAGCCGTGCAGCGGGGTACGGATCTGATGACGCAGCCGTTCGGCGGCCATCTCTCGAGGCGAGGGCCCCGGGTTGTAGCGGCCGAAGGTGACGGCGTACAGCAGTCGGCGCCAGCCGTCGCCCGGCACCGGGGAGCGGGGCGAGAGCAGAAAGTCGCTGCCCAATCCGCCGGCCCGGGCGTGATTGAAGTCGGCCCGCTCCGAGTTAGCCGCGTCGGAAATGGCCGTGTCGGAGGGTGCCAGCGCCCCGGCCGGAGCCTCCGGCGCCTGGTAGCTGGGAGTGTCGAGTGCGGCCATCCGGGTCTCCAAGGAAATCGACGGGTACGCCACGGTCCTGACGGCGTGGCGCAGCCGCCGGGATCGTGTCGGCATCGCGCTCCTTGAGTTGGGGTACGCCCGAATTGTCCTCCAACGGGCTGGTTATGTCGAGCAGCGAGCGATCCTGGCGGCCGGTTGGTCTCCGTTCCGGGCGATCTCCTTGGCGCGGTTGGTTGCGTTTCACCCGCGCAAAAGCCGGTTCCCGGCAGCCACCCGGGGCGCCAAGGAGATCGACGACGACAACCGGTAGCTTTCCGCGGTGCCTGCCACCGCAATGCCGCCCATCCGCCCGCCGGCGGAACCCCCGCCATCGGTGCTGCTCGCCGCCGTACGGGCCAGCACGGACCGCACCGGGGTCCGCACGGCGTACCTCTTCGAGCAGATCGACGAGCGCGGCCGGTGGACGCTGTCCGTCGGGGTCCACCTCGCGCCCGGTGCGGCCGCGACCCGGATCATGCCGGAGATCGCCGCCGCGCTCCGCGAGCGGGTACCGGACGGGCCGCCGCTGCGCCTGCTGGCACTGTCCCGACGCAAGCTTGCCGTACTTCGCGGGGCGGTCGAACCGCTTGTGAACGACGGCGGCCGACCCGAGGAGATCGTTCCCGGCCGGCGGAAGTGTTAGCCTGACACCGTGTTTCCTGTCCGGGTGCAGTAGACCTCGGGCCACATCGCCGTACCGCCCCGATCAACAAGGAGTTCCGTGCCGCTCGACACCGCCGTCAAGCAACAGATTATGTCCGACCACGCGACCGTCGAGCGCGACACCGGCTCACCTGAGGTTCAGGTGGCCATGCTCTCCCGGCGGATCAGCGATCTGACCGAACATCTGAAAATGCACAAGCATGACCACCACAGCCGCCGCGGCTTGCTGATGCTCGTCGGCCGCCGCCGGCGGCTGTTGCAGTACCTCGCCAGAAAAGACGTCAACCGCTACCGCGCGCTCATCGAGCGCCTCGGTCTGCGCCGCTAGTCCATCTCGGGGAGCAGCCATCCGGCCGCTCCCCACTCGTCGTGCGGAATCGCCGTACGACGGAGAACCGCTCCGGTCCGGCCGCGTTCGGGCTCGGGAGCCGGTCCTCGGTGGTGGCCTCCGGGATCCTGCGCCGCAGCGTCCCCGGGGACTTCGATCGGGAACCGGCCCGTTAGGCCCCGCGGCGGTCCGCTGTACGAGAGGGGATCCCGTGGAGGGACCCGACATTTCCTTCGCCGAGGCGAAGCTATCCACACCGCTGGGTGACCGCACCATCCGTTTCGAGACCGGCCGGCTCGCCCGCCAGGCGAACGGCTCGGTGGTCACCTACCTTGGTGACACCACCGTGCTGTCCGCGACCACCGCGTCCAAGCGGCCCAAGGACAACCTGGACTTCTTTCCGCTCACCGTGGACGTGGAGGAGCGCCAGTACGCGGCCGGCAAGATTCCCGGCTCGTTCTTCCGCCGCGAGGGCCGGCCGAGTGAGGACGCGATCCTCACCTGCCGGCTCACCGACCGGCCGCTGCGGCCGTCGTTCGCCAAGGGCCTGCGCAACGAGATCCAGATCGTCTCGACGATTCTGTCGCTGGACCCGGACCACGTCTACGACGTACTGGCGATCAACGGTGCGGCGTGTTCCGTGCTGATCGCCGGGCTGCCGTTCACTGGTCCCGTCGCCGCCGTCCGGGTCGCCGCTATCGACGGCTCATGGGTGCCGTTCCCGACCTACTCCGAGCTGGAGCGGGCCACCTTCGACATGGTCGTGGCCGGCCGGGTGGCGGGTGATGACGTTGCGATCATGATGGTCGAGGCCGAGGCCACGGTCGAGGCGTGGCAGCTCGTCCAGGGCGGCGCGCAGGCGCCGACCGAGGACGTGGTCGCGTCCGGCCTGGAGGCGGCCAAGCCGTTCCTTAAGTCCCTGTGCGATGCCCAGTCCGAACTCGCTGCAGCGGCCGCCAAGCCGACCGGCGAGTTTCCGATCTTCCTGGATTACCAGGACGACGTGCTGGAGGCGCTCACCTCGGCAGTGTTGGGTGAGCTGACGCAGGCGCTCACCATCGCGGACAAGCAGGAGCGCGAGGTCGAGCTGGACCGGGTCAAGGGCCTGGGCCGCGACGCGCTCGCCGCGGACTTCGCTGGCCGCGAGAAGGAGGTCAGCGCCGCGTTCCGGGCCCTCACCAAGAAGCTGGTCCGCCAGCGGCTGGTCGCCGACGGCATCCGGATCGACGGCCGCGGCCCGCAGGACATCCGC
>JBDUDX010000251.1:0-16256 GCA_040002735.1 Frankiaceae bacterium
GCGCCACAATCTTGCTCGGATGGGAACGAACCAGCACCTCTGGTCGGAGCAGGTCCGGCCCGAGGTGACCGACCACCGTCCGCTCCGCCTCGGTGGTGATCAGTTCAACGACGGGTAACCGGTATCCCACCGCCTGCCAGCCTGCCGTGGCCAGCGCCACCCGGACCTGCCAGGCAGGTCCGCCACCCCAGCGTGCGCCCGCTCGAAAAAGTCGCCACGACCCCTCCATCCGCAGATGGGTGTGCAGCGTCAGACCGTGGCTGAAGCGCAGCAGCAGGTGCTTGCCTCTACTGGTCGACTCCAGCACCTGTCGACCGCGCACGTCGGCGGTGGCCAGTGAGGGCACCCGGAAGTCCGAGCCGACCAGTACCGCTCCGCCCAGCGCTCGCTGCAGCCGGTCGGCGGTGCGTCGTACCGTGTCACCTTCGGGCACGCCACCATTCTCGCCGTCATCCGGGGTCTTTCCCGCCGTCAGGCCCGCAGTCGCAACCCCCTCGGGGTCGGTGCGAAGCCAGCCGCAGCCAGCGCGGCGGCGAGTAGTGAGTCGAGTACGCCGGTTCCGTCGGCCCGCTCCACCGCGATCCGGCCGAGGCCACCCCGCTTCGCCGCCGCTGCCAGTCCCTGCGCGGCTTCCGCCAGCCGCTCAGGCTCCTCGGTGAAGGACAGCAACGTCTTCCCGCCGCGCTCGACATACAGCACCAGCTCGCCGTCGCAGATCACGACCAACGCACCGGCCTTGCGCCCGGGTCGATGCCCGGCCGCTTCCGTACCCTCGGGCCGCGCCGGCCACGGCAGCGCCCCGCCGTAGGGATTGCCGGGGTCAGCGGCGGCCAACACGAGTGCCGTGGAGCCGGGAGCCGCTGGCCGCCGTGGTCGCCAACCGCCGGGAACCGGCGGCTGCCAGGCTTCGGCGGCCGGTTCCGGCCGGGGGGTCGCGGATCCCCGCAAGCGGTCGACCGCTCCGCCGTCCGCGAACTGGGCTCCGCCGAGGCCCTCGACGAAGTACCCGCGCCGGCATCGGCCGGATTCCTCGAACGCCTTGAGCACCGGGTAGATCCCCGCGAAGCCGCCCGGCACCTGCTCCGCCATCACCGCTCCTCGGGTGAGTACGCCGTACCGGTCGAGCAGCGTTTCGGCCACCGCGAACCGGCGGCGGGTGGGATCGGGGTCCCGCTCCGGCAGCAGCGACCAGCGGCCGGCAGCGGTCGGTGGACCGGTACGAGACGGCAGTCGAGGTCGCCCGGTCGCGTACCGGCCGCGCGGTCGGCTGGGCGGGCGAGTACCTCGTCGTACCCCACCGAGCACCGCCCGCAGCGGGGTCAGGGTGTCGTTGGTGACCTCCCCGGCCCAGACCAGGTCCCACAGCGCCGCCACGACCGCGTCGTCCTCCAACGCGCGCACCCGGTCGACGAGGGACCGGAAGAACAACGCCGCCCCGCCGTCGAGCGCGTCGAGCACCGCGTCGGAGATCGGCGTGCCCGCCTCCCTGTTGACCAGTGGCGGCAGGAGCAGCGGTGCCGCGTCGGCCAGGTACAGGCTCAGCCACCCGTCCCCGCCGGGGAGTGCACCAGCGCCGGCCCAGACCACCTCACCGGCGGCGCAGACCTCGTCGAGCATGGCCGGCGTGTAGTCCCGAACGCGGGCCGGCAGCACGAGCGTCTCCAGGGCACTGGCCGGCACGGCGGCGCCCTGCAACTGCTCCACCGCCCGAAGTACCCCTTCCACGCCTCGCCCGGCGCTGGCTCCGGCGCTCTGCCACGGCGGCAGGAAACGCACCAGCGCACTTCCCGGTACCGGCTCCGCCTCCTGCCGTAGGGCGGCCAACGACCGTCGCCGCAGCAGCCGCAGGACCTCCGCGTCGCACCATTCCGGGCCACTGCCGCCGGGTCGGAACTCCCCGGGCAGCACCCGGCCCCGGGCGGCCAGGCGTTCCAGTGTGGTCTCGACGACAGCCACCCCCACCCCGAGCCGACGGGCCGCGTCGGCCGGGGTGAACGGCGCGTGCGTCCGGGCGTACCGGCCGACCACATCACCCAGCGGGTCGGTCACCGGTTCCAGAAAGGGCGCGGGGACCCCCACCGGGAGTGGTACGCCGAGCGCGTCCCGGACCCGAGCCGCGTCCTCGGCGGCAATCCACCGGGACGTCCCGGCGATTCGTACGGGCAGCAGGCGCCCCGCAGTAGTCAGCTCGGTCAGCCACGCGGCCCGCACTCCCCGGTCGGCCGCCTCCGCGGCGTCGAGGTCACCGACCATCCGGAACAGGTCCGCGGCGGAATCCACATCGGTGGCTCGCCGAGACAGGCTGCGCCGCTGCAACTCCGCTTCGACGTCGGCGATGGCGTCCGGGTCGAGCAACTCACGGAGCTCGGCCTGGCCGAGCAGCTCGGCCAGCAGCGCTGGATCCAGTGACAGCGCCTGCGCCCGGCGCTCCGCGAGCGGCGCGTCGCCCTCGTACATGAACGCCGCGACGTAACGGAACAGCAGTGATCGCGCGAACGGCGACGGGGCAGGGGTTTCCACTTCGACCACCCGGACCGATCGGGCGGCGATGTCGCGCATCAGCGCCGTCAGCCCCGGTACGTCGAAGACGTCCTGCAGGCACTCGCGCATCGTCTCCAGCACGATCGGAAAGCTGGGATAACGGCTCGCCACGGACAGCAGCTGAGCGGATCGCTGGCGTTGCTGCCACAGCGGTGCACGCCGGCCGGGGTTACGCCGGGGAAGCAGCAGCGCACGCGCGGCACACTCTCGGAATCGGGAGGCGAACAGCGCAGAACCACCCAACTCGTCTCGGACCATCGCCTCGAGATCCGCGGGTTCGAAGACGATCAGGTCCGCCGAGGGCGGGTCCTCGGTATCGGGGATGCGGAGCACGATGCCGTCATCGGCGTGCATGGTCTGCACGTCGACGCCGAGGCGTTCCCGCAGCCGGGCGCGCAACGCCAACGCCCAGGGGGCGTGCACCGGAGCGCCGAACGGAGAGTGCACAGCGAGGCGCCAGTCGCCGATCTCGTCGCGGAACCGTTCCACCACGATCGTTCGGTCATCGGGCAGGTAGCCGGTCACCGCACGCTGCTCGCCGAGGTAGCCGAGGAGGTTGCGACCGGCACTGTCGTCCAACCCCTGGGCGCTCAACTGGGCGGCGGCCTCGGTATCGGGAAGCCGTCCCAGCTCCCGAACGAAACCGCCGACGGCGCGGCCGAGTTCGGCCGGGCGCCCTGGCGCGTCGCCGTGCCAGAACGGCAATTTCCCGGGCTGCCCGGGCGCCGGTGACACCAACACCCGATCGGAGGTGATCTCCTCGATTCGCCAGGAGGTAGACCCCAGGGTGAAGACGTCGCCGACCCGGGACTCGTACACCATTTCCTCGTCGAGTTCCCCGACCCGGCTGGCGCGCTCGCCCACCAGAAAGACGCCGAAGAGACCGCGGTCCGGAATGGTCCCCCCACTGGTCACCGCCAGCCGCTGCGCGCCCGGCCGGGCGGACAGCGTGTCCGACACCCGATCCCAATTCAGCCGTGGCCGCAGTTCGGCGAACTCGTCCCCGGGGTACCGACCGGCCAGCATGTCGAGGACCGCATCCAACGCGCTCTCCGGCAGCCCGGCGAACGGGGCCGCTCGCCGTACCCGCTCGGCGAGGTCACCGCGTTGCCATGGCTCCATCGCCACCATCGCCACGATCTGTTGGGCGAGGACGTCCAGCGCGTTGCGTGGATAGTGCAGCGACTCAATCGCTCCGGTCGCCATCCGCTCGACGATCACCGCTGCCGGCACCAGGTCCCCCCGGTGCTTGGGAAAGAGCACCCCGCGGCTCACCGCGCCGACCGAGTGACCCGCCCGTCCCACCCGCTGCATGCCGCTCGCCACCGACGGCGGCGGCTCCACCTGAATCACCAGGTCGACCGCGCCCATGTCGATGCCCAGCTCCAGGCTGCTGGTCGCCACGACCGCCCGTAGTCGCCCCATCTTGAGGTCGTCCTCGATCTGCGCCCGCTGCTCCTTGCTCACCGAGCCGTGGTGCGCCCGCGCCAGGTCGGCCGGCGCGCCGGCTGCCGAGCCGGCTTGCGCCATGATCGCCGCCGGCGGGCCAGCTATCTCCTCGGGCTCGTCCGCGGGATGCGAACGTTCCCAGGCGATCTCGTTGAGTCGCGCGGTGAGCCGCTCGGCGAGGCGTCGCGAGTTGACGAAGACGATCGTGGAGCGGTGCTCGGCAACGAGGTCGACGATGCGCTCCTCCACCGCCGGCCAGATCGAGGGACGGCGTTCCAGACCGGCCGCCGCCCCCTCGGGTACCTCCTCCACCTCGCCGAGCGCCGTCATGTCCTCGACCGGGACCACCACGCGCAACTCGACCGTCTTCTGTGCCGTCGGTGCCACCACCACGACCTCGGCGGCGCCACCGAGGAAGCGGGCCACCTCGGCCAGCGGACGAACGGTCGCGGACAGGCCGATCCGCTGGGCCGGGCGCTCCAGCAGGGCATCGAGGCGCTCCAGCGACAGTGCGAGGTGAGCACCCCGCTTCGTCGCGGCGACGGCGTGTACCTCGTCGAGAATCACGGTCTGCACCCCGCGCAACGCCTCCCGAGCTGCCGAGGTGAGCAGCAGGTACAGCGATTCCGGAGTCGTGATCAGCACGTCGGGAGGCGTCCGGCCGATCCGCCGCCGCTCATCCGCGGGTGTATCCCCGGATCGGACTCCGACGGTGATCTCCGGCTCGGGCAGTCCGAGGCGGGTGGCGGCGTGGCGGATACCGGCCAGCGGCGCCCGAAGATTGCGCTCGATATCGACGGCGAGTGCCTTCAGCGGCGAGACATAGAGCACCCGACAGCGTCGGATAGGTTCCTCCGGCAGCGGCGCGGCGGCCAACCGGTCCAGGGACCACAGGAATGCCGCCAACGTCTTGCCCGACCCGGTCGGGGCAACTACCAGAGCATGGGAACCGCCCGACACCACCCGCCACGCCTCGGACTGGGCCGCCGTCGGCGCGGCGAAGGACGCGGTGAACCACGCCCGGGTCGCCGGGGAGAAGTGTTCGAGCGCCGAAGCCATCCCTGCATGGTGCACCCGAGGTGGGACAAATTCCGCCGAGTCGTCGCAGCCCGATTCATCGATCCGCGGTACCGCGCCGTTGGATCGGTCCGCCCGCCGGTCGGCGATACTCGATGCGGTGCGGCTGACCGAGTTTTGGACGAAGATGGAGCGGCACTTCGGTTCGGCCTACGCGGACTCCATCGCCCGGGACCAGGTACTGCCGACGCTCGGCGGACGTACTGCATCCGACGCCCTTGCGGCGGGGGAGGACGTCAAGATGGTGTGGCGAGCGATCTGCGAAGCGCTGGAGGTGCCACCGCGCCACCGTTGAGCACGGTCCAGCCGCGTCGGCGTGTCGGAGTTGACTCGAACACGTGTTCGCCTACTGTGGACATCGATCGGGCGTCGTCCACAACGCCGCGGAGTTCGGCCGAAACTGTCTCAGTCACGTCCTAGCTTCGTCGTGGACAGCGCAACAGGCGCAGATATCACCAGATGAGGTGGCGACATGGCAGGACCGGATCGCGAGAAGGCGCTCGACAACGCGCTCGGTCAGATCGAGCGGCAGTTCGGCAAGGGGTCGGTCATGCGCCTCGGTGACGAGGTACGGGCACCCATCGAAGTCATTCCCACCGGCTCCATTGCTCTTGATGTGGCGCTCGGGATCGGCGGCCTTCCGCGCGGCCGCATCGTAGAGATCTACGGACCGGAGTCCTCCGGCAAGACCACTGTTGCCCTGCATGCGGTCGCCAGCGCACAGAAGTCCGGCGGGATCGCGGCCTTTATCGACGCTGAACATGCCCTGGACCCCGCGTACGCCGCCAAGCTCGGGGTGGATACCGACGCACTTCTCGTCTCCCAGCCGGACACCGGCGAGCAGGCACTGGAGATCTCCGACATGCTGGTCCGTTCCGGCGCGCTGGACATCATCGTCATCGACTCCGTCGCCGCGTTGGTTCCGCGCGCGGAGATCGAAGGGGAGATGGGCGACTCCCACGTGGGCTTGCAGGCGCGGCTGATGAGTCAGGCGCTGCGCAAGATGACCGGTGCGCTGAGCAACTCGGCGACGACCATGATTTTCATCAACCAGCTTCGGGAGAAGATCGGCGTCTTCTTCGGGTCGCCGGAAACCACCACGGGCGGGAAGGCACTGAAGTTCTACGCCTCTATTCGGCTCGACACCCGCCGCATCGAGACGCTCAAGGATGGGACCGAGGCGGTGGGCAACCGCACCCGGGTCAAGGTCGTGAAGAACAAGATGAGCCCGCCGTTCAAACAGGCTGAATTCGACATTCTCTACGGCTTCGGCATCAGTCGCGAGGGTGGCCTGATCGACCTCGGCGTCGAGCAGGGGATCGTCCGGAAGGCCGGCGCCTGGTACACCTACGACGGTGACCAGCTCGGCCAGGGCAAGGAGAACGCCCGAGCGTTCCTGCGGGACAACCCCGACATGGCCGATGAGATCGAGAAGCGGATCAAGGAAAAAATGGGCATCGGGCCGCAGCTTGATGCCGTGCCAGTGAGTTCCGACGTGCCGCCGATCGACTTCTGACCGCACCATGACCGCGAAACCCGCGGGCGGGCGGAGCGAGGAGCCGGATGCCGACCCGGAGAACGTTGCCCGGGCGATCTGCCTCCGGTTGCTCACCGACCGGCCACGTACCCGTAGCCAGCTTGCGGACGCACTAGCAGCGCGACGGGTGCCCGAGGCCGCGGCCGAAACCGTCTTGGATCGTCTCACCGAGGTCCGACTGATCGACGACGCTGCCTTCGCCGAGGCCTGGGTGGCGACCCGCCAGCGGGGACGGGGGCTAGCTCGCCGGGCCTTGCGGGAGGAGCTGCGACAACGCGGCGTCGACGCCGCAGTCATTGATGCCGCGCTGACACAGGTGGGCGATGAGGCAGAACGGGCAGCGGCCCGCGACTTGGTGGCGCGGCGATTGCCCAGCCTCGCCGGCTTACCGACGCAGGTGCAGCGCCGGCGGCTGGTGGCCCTGCTGGGCCGCAGAGGGTACCCCGGCGGCGTGGCGGAAGCGGTGACCCGGGAGGCGGTGGACTCTCAGGGGTCTACGGCGGCGCGGTAACGATTCCCGGGAGGGCTGCGGCGCCTGCATGAGCGGGTGACGGCGCCCTCACCAGCAGGAATGCTTGACCGGTGCCGATCTCCGCGCCTAGCCTCGCAGCTAGTGAGAGTTGATGCGTCTGTGTCTGTTCCGAGCACGTCCTGAGAGCGCTGACTTTCCGGCCCTCCGGCCGGGGTGTAGCAACGTAACGCCGTCCCGTTCGAACGGCTAAGCCCGCTGGTAAGGAGCCAGCGGCTCGCGCCGGTGGATGCTCTTCTCGATCCGCGCCGGAGCTCACACCCGGGAACGTAGCCGCCTCCCGCATCTGGGCGCGGTTCGCCGGTGCAAATTCTCCTCACTGGGGCCTGCAACGCGCATGCTCGTGTCGACGTTGGGGAGGTGAGCGAACGTGACGGTGGCCGTGGCGCTCGGTCTACTCGCCAGTGCCCTGCTGATCGTTCTCATCGTTCTCGTCGCTCTCCTGCTGCGCCGGGTTTCCTCGAGTTCTGGGGTAGGCCGGGTTTCCGACCAGCGCGAGCTCGCAACTTCCCGGGAGGTCGCGTCGTCCGGGAGGGGGGCTGCGGAGTCGCCGGCTGGTGCCTCGTCTAACGCCACCCCGCCTAACGCCACCCCGTCGGGTACCCCCGGCCCACTGCCCGCGGCTGGTTCGGTGCCTTCGGCTACGGCGCCAACTTCCCCGGTCCGCCCGAATGCTGCCGCTCAGGTTCAGGTTGAGGCCGACGGCACGCTTCGGGCTGCAGCCGAGGAGGCCGCGGCCCGTATTCGTACCAAGGCGCACGCCGAAGCCCAGAGTCTGCGTCAGGCGGCCCAAGCGGAAGCCGATCGCATCCTGCGGGACGCGGAACGGACCGCCATCTCGGCCGCGGCCACCACCCGCCATGAAGCCGACGCCGAGGTGCACGAACTGAAAGAGGAGGTCCACGCTTTCCGCCTGGAGCTGGAACGGCGGGATTCCCGGCTCGTGGAGCGAGAGGCCCGGCTGGACGCGGAGAGTCGCAGGCTGGAGCAGCGCGACCGCGAATGGGCCGAGATGGAGGCGAGCCTTGCCCAGCGGCGCGCCGAACTCGCCGAGGTGGAACAGGAGCGGCGGTTGGTCCTGGAGCGGGCCGCCGGCCTGACCGCGGTCGCTGCCAAGGCCGAGTTGGTGAAGCTGGTGGAGACTCAGGCCAAGCGGGACGCCGCGCTGATCGTCCGGGATATCGAGGCGCAGGCGCGCGAGCAGGGTGAGGACCGGGCCCGGAAGATTGTGACGCTGGCCATTCAACGGGTGGCGAGCGAGCAGACGGCCGAGTCCGTGGTGAGTGTGCTGCACCTGCCCAGCGACGACATGAAGGGCCGGATCATCGGCCGCGAAGGCCGCAACATCCGAGCGTTCGAAGCGGTCACGGGTGTCAACTTGATCATCGATGACACGCCTGAAGCGGTGCTGCTGTCCTGCTTCGACCCGGTACGTCGGGAGACGGCGCGGATCGCCCTGGAGGCACTCGTCCTCGATGGTCGGATCCACCCGCACCGGATCGAAGAGGTGTACGAGCGGAGCAAGGCGGAAGTGGCCGCCTCGTGCGTCCGGGCCGGCGAGGACTCACTGGTGGAGCTCGGCATCACGGAGATGCATCCCGATCTCATCGAGTTGCTCGGTCGGTTGCGCTACCGCACTTCTTACGGCCAGAACGTACTGAAGCATCTCGTAGAGTCCGCTCACCTCGCCGGCTTGATGGCCGCCGAGCTGCGCCTGGACCCCGAACTCCTCAAGCGCTGCGCCTTCCTGCACGACATCGGCAAGGCGCTCACCCACGAGGTGGAGGGCAGCCACGCCCTGGTCGGCGCTGAGCTGGCGCGTCGCTACGGGGAGAGCGAGGACGTGGTGCATGCCATCGAGGCGCACCACAACGAGGTGGAAGTCCGTACCGTCGAGGCCGTACTCACCCAGGCCGCGGACGCCATCAGCGGCGGCCGGCCGGGGGCTCGACGGGAGAGCCTTGAGCACTACGTCAAGCGCCTGCAACGCATCGAGGAGATCGCGTCGGGAAAGGAGGGCGTGGATCGGGTCTTCGCCATGCAGGCCGGCCGCGAGGTTCGGGTGATGGTGCTCCCGGACCGGATCGATGACATCGCCGCGCAGGTGCTCGCCCGCGATATCGCCAAGCAGATCGAAGAGGAGCTGACCTACCCCGGCCAGATCCGGATCACCGTGGTGCGCGAGTCCCGGGCTACCGAGATCGCGAAGTAGGGCTACCTACCGTCGAAGCCCGGCGCCAGAAACTACCGTGAGGCGGCGGCCGGGTCGGGGTTGCTGAGCACGTCCTCAGGGTCGATGGCAACCGCGCTGGCGGTACCGGAGCCGTAGCGGCGTTGCTGTCGGCGGTCGAGCCAACGTGCGAGTGAGGACAGCGCGTAGTTGACCACGATGTAGATCGCTGCCACCGCGAGGTAGATCTGCAGGGCGTACCGACTGCCGAGGAACTCCACCGCCCCCTGGCCGGTGCGCAGGAGCTCGGGGTAGGCGATGACGAAACCGAGCGAGGTGTCCTTCAGCAGGGTGACGAGTTGGCTGATCAAGGCGGGCAGCATCCGCCGGACCGCCTGTGGCACCAGGATGATCCACAAAACCTGAGTGGGGCGGAGCCCGATCGCGAGACCTGCTTCTCGCTGCCCCCGGTCGATGGACAGGATGCCGGCTCGGAAGATCTCTGCCAGCACGGCGCCGTTGTACGCCGTCAGTCCGATCACCAGGTACCACAGCACCGAGAAGGAAAGCCCGAGCTGCGGCAATCCCAAAGCGGCGAACAGGATCAGCAGCAGCAGCGGCAGGCCGCGAAAGAACTCCACGAAGATTCCGACCGGCACCCGAATCCAGGTGTGCAGGGAAAGTCGGCCGACCGCGAGCAGGGCGCCGACCGCCGTGGACAGCAGCATGGCCAGCGCCGCCGCCTTGAGCGTGTTGCCCAGCGCCGTTCCCAGCAGCGACCGCAGGTCGGGGTCGGCCAACTTGCGCCACCGCTCGCCCTCGAGTTGACCGTGGCTGCCCAGCCGCGCCAGGGCGAATGCGACCAGCCCGAGAACGGCGACGGTAGCGAGCCCGGTGCCGATCCGGATCCGCCGGCGCGTGCGCGGGCCGATGGCGTCGTACAGCACGGTGCTCAATGGGCGATCGCCACCCGACGCTCCAGTACCCCGAAGAACAGACCCAGACTCAAGGTGAGCACCAGGTAGGCCACCCCCACGCCGAGCAGTACCTCGATCACGGCGTCGGGATTCGTCACTGTGAGGCGCTTGCCGACGCCCAGCAGCTCTGAAACGCCGAACGCGCCGGCGATCGCAGAGTTCTTCACCATGGCGATGTAGATGTTGCCCAGCGGCGGTACCACGGTGCGGAAGGCCTGCGGCAGGACCACGTGCCGCAGTGTTTGCGGGAAGGTGAAGCCGATCGCGCGGGCCGCCTCGGCCTGCCCAGTGGAGACCGAGTTGATGCCCGAGCGCACCACCTCACAGACGAAGGCGGCGGTGTATAAGGTGAGCGCCGCCACCGCCGCGGCGTAGAAACCAAGGGTCAGGCCCACCTGGGGAAGTCCGAAGGCGAGCAGGAAGAACACCACGGTCAACGGCGTGTTGCGCACGATCTCCACGTACGTTGCGCCCAGCGCCCGCAACGGGGGGATCGGCGAAACTCGAAACGCGGCCAGCAGCGTTCCGAGCAACAACGATCCCGCCGCGGCGAGCACGCTGAGACGCAGGGTCTCCAAGAAACCTCGGAGGTACAGGTCGAGGTTGCCGAAGATGGCGTCCATACCGTTGGAGGTCGCCCCGTGCTACTGGCAGTTGCCGAGCGTCGGAGGGGAAGGTGCCTCGCCCGCGACTTTGCCGGCGGTGTCGTCCCACGCTTTCTTCCAGCTGCCGTCGTCGAAGGCCTTCTTCAGCGTGGTGTTGATGAACGTGCAGAAAGCGGTGTCACCCTGCTTCACACCGATGCCGTACGGCTCCTTGGTGAACGGCTTCTTGACCAGCTCAAAGGACTCCTTGTCCTTGCTGATCAGCCCGAGCAGGATGACGTTGTCCGTCGTGACCGCGTCGACCTGGCCGTTTTTCAATGCGTCGGCGCACTTCGTATAGACGTCGAAAAGGGTGAGCTTGGCCTGCGGGTAGGAATCGCGGATGTTCTGCGCCGGCGTCGATCCCTCCACCGAGCAGGTCCGCTTGCCGGCCAACTTCTCCGGCCCGGTGATGCCCAGCGGGTTGCCCTTCTTGACCATGATGTCCTGTCCCGCCGTGTAGTACGGGCCGGCGAAGTCGACCACCTTCATCCGCTTGGGGCTCATCGTGTAGGTGGCGACCACGTAGTCGACCCGGCCCTGCTGCAGGAAGGGCTCCCGGTTGGCCGACACCGACTCCACCCACTTGATCTTCTCCGGCTTGATCCCGAGCCCGCCGGCGACGAGCTTCGCGATCTCGACGTCGAATCCCTCCGGTACGCCCTTGAGGTTCCTCAGGCCGAACAGCGGCTGATCGAATTTGGTGCCGACGGTCACCGCGCCGGCTTTGTTCAGCCGCGCCATCGTGGTACCGGCGGCGAAACTTGCGGTGGAGGTCACGGTGGCGTCTTTCTTGCTGTCACTGCCACCGCAGGCGGCCACGCCGAGGGCAAGAAGCGGCACCGTGGCTGCGGCGATCGAGGCTCTGCGAAATCGGGATACGGGCATGGGGGTCCTCTCAGGGGACGGCCGGCGGTGGTGGAGACGTATCAGTGGCTCAAGATCTTGGATAGGAAGTCCCGGGCCCGGGCGCTGGCAGGGTGCGCGAAGAACTGTTCCGGCGGTGCCTCCTCGACGATGGCGCCCGCGTCCATGAAGATCACCCGGTTGGCCGCGGACCGGGCGAAGCCCATCTCGTGCGTGACGACGAGCATCGTCATGCCACTCGCGGCGAGCGCCCGCATCACGTCGAGCACCTCATTGATCATCTCGGGGTCGAGCGCGGAAGTCGGCTCATCGAAAAGCAGCACCTTGGGATCCATCGCAAGCGCCCGGGCGATTGCGACCCGCTGCTGTTGCCCCCCGGAGAGTTGCGCCGGGAGCTTGCTGGCCTGTTCGCCGATGCCGACCCGGGCGAGCAGCTCACGAGCCCGGGACTCGGCCTCCGAGCGGGACTTACCGCGGACCCGGATCGGTCCGAGCGTCACGTTGTCCAGCACGGTCTTGTGCGCGAACAAGTTGAAGGATTGGAAAACCATACCGACGTCGGCCCGGAGCCGGGCCAGTTCTCGACCCTCCGCCGGCTGCGGCCTCCCGTCAACGAGGATGCGGCCGGAGTCGATGGTCTCCAGCCGATTGATGGTGCGGCACAGCGTGGACTTGCCGGAACCGGACGGGCCGATCACCACCACCACCTCACCGGTCGCCACCGTCAGGTCGACATCCCGCAGGGCGTGGTGGTCGGCGAAGTGCTTATTGACTTTCTCCAGGACCACTAACGGAGCGCCGGCCACCGGGTGCACCTCCGTTGAGTTCTGTCGAGAAGTCGCCAAGGCTACGTTTCTACCGCATTGGACGTGTCACTGCGGTAACGGAGCGCGGTGAAGTCCCCGCTGAACCGTGCTCGGGCGGTGCAGGGCCGGATGCCGAGAAGATCAGCGGGTACGAGATGAGCGTGCGTACTCCCGCCGCCGCTCTGCGGCGGCTCGACCCCGGCGAGCGATTTTCGGTACGGCTCGGCGGGGCAGCGGCGGGGCTGCTGCTGGTAGCGATCCCCGGCAGCTTGATCGTGATCTCGGTGGCCGCCCGATGGACCCCGCTAGTCTCGTGGGACTCCAGCGTCGAGGAGGCGGTTCACAGGGCGGCGCTGGCCTACGCGCCGCTGCGAGCCAGCGCCAGCGCGGTGACGCACCTGGGCGACACGGCGAACCGAACGGCGATCACCGTGCTCGCGGTCGCGGCTCTGCTCTGGCGCCGGGCACGACGTAGCGCCCTCTTCCTGGGTGCCGTCGTGCCCCTCGGCGGACTGATCGACACGCTCGTGAAGCTTGCCGTCAACCGCGCCCGGCCGGTGTTCGCCGATCCGATCACGCACGCCCACGGCAACAGCTTTCCTTCCGGCCACGCCCTGGGCGCGATGGTCTGTTACGGCGCGCTGCTGCTGGTGGTACTCCCGTTCCTCCCGCCGAAGGCCCGCCAGCCGGCTCGGTGGATCACCGGCACCATCGTCGCCGGCGTGGGCCTCTCTCGAGTCGTTCTCGGCGTTCACTTTCCCAGCGACGTGCTCGGCGGCTGGCTGATCGGGCTGGGCTGGCTCTTCCTGGCCACCGTGCTCTTCGATCTGTGGCGGGTGGAGAGCGGCAGGTCCCCGATCGAAGGCCCCACCGTGACGGGAGTCGAACCCGAGGATGCCGGGCGCGGTTGAGCACAGCGGCGGGCTCCAGCACCGGGCTAGCCTGAACGTGCCATGGCCATCCGCAGTTACGAAATCCGCACCTACGGGTGCCAGATGAACGCCCACGACTCCGAGCGACTGGCTGGCGTTCTGGAGGCGTCCGGCTACCGCCCGGCCTCGCCGGGATCCACGGCTGACGTCGTGGTCTTCAACACCTGCGCGGTGCGGGAGAACGCCGACAACCGGCTGTACGGAAATCTGGGGCATCTGTTGCCGGTGAAGAAGGCGCATCCCGGCATGCAGATCGCTGTCGGCGGTTGCCTCGCGCAGAAAGATCAGGCGACGATCACGCGGCGGGCGCCGTGGGTGGACGTGGTGTTCGGCACCCACAACGTTGGCGCGCTCCCGGTTCTGCTGGAACGTGCTCGAATCGAGGAGCAGGCTCAGGTCGAGTTGCTCGAGGCGCTGGAGACCTTCCCGTCCGCCCTCCCGGCCCGGCGCCAGTCGGCGTACTCGGCCTGGGTGTCGATCAGCGTCGGCTGCGACAACACCTGCACGTTCTGCATCGTGCCCTCGCTCCGCGGTCGGGAGCGCGATCGCCCCCCCGCGGAGATCGTCGCGGAAGTGGCCACCCTGGTGGACGTCGGTGTCGTCGAAGTGACGTTGCTGGGGCAGAACGTCAACTCCTACGGCCGCGAGTTCGGTGATCGCGGCGCCTTCAGTGCCCTGCTCCGGGCGGTCGGTGCCGTGAATGGGCTGGAACGGGTGCGTTTCACGAGTCCACACCCTCGCGATTTCTCTGACGACGTGATTGAGGCGATGGCCTCGACGCCGACCGTGATGCCCTCGCTGCACATGCCGCTGCAGTCCGGATCCGACGCCGTACTGCGGGCCATGCGCCGGCCCTACCGGCGTGATCGCTATCTGGGCATCCTGGACCGGGTACGGGCGGCGATGCCCGATGCCGCGATCACCACCGACATCATCGTCGGCTTTCCCGGCGAAACCGAGGCCGATTTCAGCGACACCCTCGACCTGGTCCAGGCGGCTGGTTTTGCGGGTGCCTTCACATTTCAGTACTCCCCACGCCCGGGCACCCCGGCTGCCGTGATGTCGGGCCAGGTGCCCGCCGAGGTGGTGAAGGACCGGTACGCCAGGCTCGTCTCAGCTCTGGAGCAGACCACCTTGGCCGGCAACCGAGCCCTGCTGGGAGCCGAGGTGGAAGTGCTGCTCGCTGAGGGGGAGGGTCGCAAGGACGGCGCCACCCGACGGCTCTCCGGCCGGGCCCGGGACGGCCGGCTGGTGCATCTAGCCGCGGTGGACGCCCGACCGGGCGACCTGGTGACCACGCAGGTTTCCTACGCGGCGCCGCACCACCTGGTCGCCGACGGTTCACCGGTGGCTGTGCGCCGGACCCGTGGCGGAGACGCCTGGGCGGCGCGTCAGGTTTCGGCCGGGGGCTCTGGCTCGGGCAGCCCGGTGCTGCTCGGCATGCCGGGGGCCGGCCGGCCGTCGTGACCGGGGCCGTCCGGTGAGAGTCATCGCGGTGGTCGGTCCGACTGCTGCCGGCAAGTCCTCCTCGGGTATCGCGCTCGCCCAAGCACTGGGCGGTGAGGTCATCAATGCGGACTCGATGCAGCTGTACCGCGGCATGGACATCGGCACCGCCAAAGTGCCGGTGGCAGAGCGCGGCGGCGTCCCGCATCATCTCCTGGACATCTGGGACCTGACCCAACCGGCGAGCGCCGCGCAGTACCAGCGGCAGGCCCGGGAGTGCCTCGACGGCGTGCTTGCTCGGGGCATCACGCCGGTCGTGGTGGGCGGATCCGGGCTCTACCTCCGGGCGGCGCTGGACGTACTCACTTTTCCGGCGACCGACCCGCAGTTGCGCTCGCGGCTGGAGGAGGAGTTGGCGGTAGCTGGTCCAGGACCACTGCACAGCCGGCTGGCGGAGCGCGATCCGGGCGCAGCCGCTGCGATCCTGGCCAGCAACGGGCGGCGAATTGTCCGCGCGCTGGAGGTGGTGGAGCTGACCGGGTCGTACTCGCGGAACCTCGCCTCCTACGTATCTGCTTACGACGTCCATTACGTCGGCCTGGCGGTGGATTCGGCACTGCTCCGGCAGCGGATCGCCGACCGGGTCAGCGGGATGTGGCACCGTGGGCTGGTCGAAGAGGTGCGCTCGCTGGAAGCCGTCGGGCTGCGCGCCGGGCCGACGGCGGGCCGAGCGTTGGGATATGCCCAGGTCCTGGCGTTCTTGGAGGGACGGCTCACCGAGGCGGAGGCCCGGGATGACACGATCCGGGCGACGCGACGCTTCGCGCGCCGGCAGCGTTCCTGGTTCGGCCGAGACCCACGGATCCATTGGCTGACCCCGATGCCGCCGTCTGAGGCCGTGCGTCACGTGGCTGCTGCTGTGCGCTGAATCCCGCCGTCCGGGTTGCTGCGAGCCGCGCGCCGGGAGCCCGATGATCGGCTTGCCTACGATGGCCCGGTGGACTTCGAGGCGGGCGTGCCCTTTGTGAAGGGGCACGGGACGGAGAACGACTTCATCGTCCTTCGCGACCTCAACGGCACGCTGAAGCTGTCTTCTGCGGCGGTGGCGGCGATCTGTGATCGGCGTGCCGGTCTGGGCGCTGATGGAGTGTTGCGGGTGGTCCCAACGGCGTTGAGCCCGGAGGTGGCATTCCTGGCTGGCGAAGCGGAATGGTTCATGGACTATCGCAACGCCGACGGCAGCGTCGCGGAGATGTGCGGCAACGGGGTGCGGGTCTACGC
>JBDUDX010000252.1:0-6157 GCA_040002735.1 Frankiaceae bacterium
CCGAACCCGGAGCTGGAAGCAGAGCTGGACGGCTTGACCGCCCCGCTCGCCCGCTGCGTCAGCACCGACATGCCAGCCACCGACCCCGAGGAGACCCAATGAGCCTTGACCAGCTCGGCTCGTTCTTCGGCTTCACCCGCACCCCGTTCCGCCGCGACCTGGCCCCCGCGATGCTGCACCGGCACGCCGGGCACGCCGAAGCCGTCGCCCGGATCCGCTGGTGCATCAGCGAGACCGCCCTGGGCGTCATCACCGGAGAAGTCGGCGCCGGCAAGACCGTCGCGCTGCGCGCCGCCCTCGCCGAACTCGACGCCTCCCGGCACACCGTGATCTACCTGCCCAACCCGGCCGTCGGTGCCCGCGGCCTCTACGCCGCCCTCGTCAGCGGCCTCGGTGGCGTCCCGAGGTTCCACACCGCAAGCCTGATCGCGCAGACCATGGACCACCTCGCCGCCGAGAAACACGAACGCGGCCGGGCCGTCATCGTCGCGGTCGACGAAGCCCACCTGCTGTCCGCCGACCAGCTCGAAGAGTTGCGTCTGCTTACGAACAGCGAGATGGACAGTGTCGCCCCCTTCACCGGTCTGCTGCTCGGCCAGCCCACCCTGCGCCGCCGGATCAAGCTCGGGAGCTTCGCCGCCCTGGACCAGCGGATCATGCTCCGCTACGCGCTGCCCGGCATGACCGAACCCGAGACCCGCGACTACCTCACCCACCACCTCAAGCTCGTCGGCCGCAGCGACCAGCTGTTCAGCGACGACGCCGCCAACCTGATCCGCCAGACCAGCCGCGGGCTGCCCCGGGCGGTGAACAACCTCGCGCTGCAAGCCCTGGTCGCCACCTTCGCGGCGAACAAGACGATCGTCGACGCCTCCGCCGCCCGCGCCGCCGTCACCGAGGTCAACGCCGAGTAGCCACCGCAAGACCCGGCGACACGGCGAACACCAGTCCGTCAGCCTGACCACGAAGGCCCCGCCCCGAACCCCGGGACGGGGCTTTCGTCATCCCAGCCATCCGCAGCCACAGCGACGCCGAAATCCTCATCCAGCGTGGCGGCTAACAGCGCTGCATCCGGAAACGGTGGTGACGTCTCGATACTCCCTGCAGCAAGCGGCCGCGGCCTACCGGGAGGCCGACGCCGGCACGGCCGGCAAGGTATTGCATCGTCTTCGAAGAGTGAGCCTGGCAATCTGAGTCGCCCGTAGCACCGCGGTACCGAGATCTGGGACAGAAGGGTCCGATGTACGTCACCGCCGGCTGGGAGGTACCGGAGAACGAGTTGCGTTGGCGGTTCTCCCGATCATCGGGGCCCGGCGGTCAGTCGGTGAACACCACGGACAGCCGGGTCGAGTTGTCCTTCGACGTGGTCCGCGCGGACTCGCTACCGGGTGAGCTCCGGGGCAGAGCCCTGGAACGCCTCGGCTCTCGACTGGTGGATGGAGTACTGACCGTCACCGCGTCGGAGCATCGCTCGCAGTGGCGCAACCGGCAGGCGGCGTTGAGCCGGCTCGCTGCGCTGCTGCAGGACGCGATCCGGCCGCCGAGTCAGGTACGGCGGCCCACCCGCCCGAGCCGGCGCGCCCGCGAGCGCCGCATGTACGCCAAGCAGCACCGCGCGGGCATCAAACGTCTGCGCGGCCGTCCGGAGGAGTGACCCCTTGTCCGGTCGGGTACGGCCGGTCCGGCGGGGGGAAGCTTCGCGGTACCCGCTTGAGCCGCTTGGCCATCGACCGAAAAAGGAACACGCACATCACACAGAGCACGACGATGACCAGCAGCCCGACCGGTCCGGACTGGCCTGGCGAAACCTCGACCGCGAGCGCGGGAAACGACGTCACGACTCAGTTTCTCACCGATGCGCCGGCAAGGCCGGGTCCGCGGCAGCCGTAGAGCGCCGCTCAGGTCGGATACCGGCAAACAAGTCTTGCTCGGGGACCTCGGAGTCCACCCGGGACTGCGCCAATTCGTAATCCTCCGTCGGCCAGGCGGCGCGCTGGACCTCGATCGGGCAGGCGAACCAGAAGCTCTTGGGATCGACCTGGGTGGCGTGCGCGAGCAGGGCCTTGTCCCGGGCCTCGAAGTACTCGCTGCACCGCACTCGGGTGGTGATCCGGTTACGGTCCTCGGGCTTGTCGACCCAGTCGGCGAGCCGCTCCACGTAGGGCGACTCCAGGCCCATGGAGATCATGGCGTCGTGAAGCGCCTCGTACCGGGCCTTGTGGTGGGTCATCTGGTAATAGAGCTTCAGCGGCCGCCACGGCTCACCCAGCTCGGGGGCGTACGTCGGGTCGCCGGCGCGCTCGAAGGCGAAGACGCTCACCTGGTGGCACATGATGTGGTCCGGATGCGGATAGCCGCCGTTCTCGTCGTAGGTGAGGATCACGTGCGGGCGTTCCCGCCGGACCAGTTCCACCAGGGGACGCCCCGCATCGGCGACGTCCAGGGTGCCGAAGCTGCCCTCGGGCAACGGCGGCAGCGGGTCACCCTCCGGCAGGCCGGAGTCGACGAACCCCAGCCACGCCTGGCGAACGCCGAGGATGTCCCGGGCTCGCTCCATCTCCCGGCGGCGTACTCCGGGCAGGTCGGCGACGATCTCCGGTCGGTCCATCGCCGGGTTGAGGATCGAGCCGCGCTCGCCACCGGTGAGCGTGACAACCAGGACGTCCACGCCCTCCGCGGCATACCGGGCCATGGTGGCGGCGCCCTTGCTCGACTCGTCGTCGGGATGGGCGTGGACGGCCATCAGTCGAAGCTGTTCGACAAACACGAGATGATTGTCCCCTGATGACCCGACCTCCTTCGATCCGGCGAGCTCCCGCCGGTCGGTACGGCAACCGACGGCCGCCCCGCGCGTTCTACTTGGTCGGCGGCGCCTTGCTGCTGGGGTTGATCGTTGTCATCGTCTATCTGGGCCACCAGGCGGGCACCCCGGACGTGACCTACGGGGTGCGGGCGTTCAGCACCGGGGACCGGTCGGTACGCATCACCTTCGAGGTACGCCTGCCTCCCGAGCGCACCGCGGTCTGCGTGCTGCGTGCGCGGGATCGTCGTGGGGTCGAGGTCGGGAGACGCGAGGTGACGGTTCCTGCTCCGGAGGGAGACCGGGCGGTGGTGCTCACTGCAACCCTGACCACCAGTGCTCGCCCGGTAACCGGTGAAGTGAACGGCTGCCGACTCACCGGCTAGCCTCGAACCATGAAGTCCGCAGATGTGGCCAATGTCACGTGGCTCACCCAGGAGGCTTTCGACCGCCTGCAGCGCGAGCATGACGCGCTGGTCGAGGGCCGGAAGGACATCTCCGCCAAAATCGAGGCGGCTCGCGAGGAGGGGGACCTCAAGGAGAACGGTGGTTACCACGCGGCCAAGGAGGAGCAGGGCAAACAAGAGGCCCGGATCCGGCAGCTGGAACAGCTGCTGCGTACCGCCAAGGTGGGCGAGGCACCGACCGAGGCGGGGGTCGCCGGGCCGGGCACGGTGGTGACCGTCGCCTTCGGCGACGGCGACCGGGAGACGTTCCTGATTGGCAGCCGCGAGGACAGTGCGGCCCGGGATGACATCGAGGTCTACTCCGCGCAATCCCCGCTCGGCCAGGCCCTGACCGGACTTCGGCCGGGCCAGAGCGCTTCGTACACCTTGCCGAACGGCAAGCAGATGACCGTGGAGTTGTTCGAGGTCAAGTCCTATACCGCTTAGCGCGTCCGCACCGACAAGGGAGTCGGAATGAGCCAGCCGCCAGCGTTAGATCCGTTTCCGCTGGAAGGGGTCGACGCGGTCGTCTTCGCCGTCGGCAACGCCCGGCAGGCAGCGCACTTCTACTCCACCGCATTCGGGATGCGGCTGACCGCGTACGCCGGCCCGGAGACCGGTTCCCGGGATGTCGCCAGCTATGTGCTGGAATCCGGGGGCGCCCGGTTCGTGGTGCGCGGGCCGGTCCGCGCCGGCACCCCGCTCGGCGAGCACGTCGCCCGGCACGGTGACGGCGTGGTCGACATCGCGCTGCGGGTGCCGGATGCGACCCGCGCCTTCGAGTTGGCGGTGGCCCGCGGGGCGACCGCGGTCGAGGAGCCGACCCTGGAAGAAGACGACACCGGCAAGGTGATCCGGGCGGCGATCTCCACCTACGGCGAGACCCGGCATTCCCTGGTGGAGCGTTCGGCGTACTCCGGTGCCTACCTGCCCGGGTACGTGGCCCGGGAGCCGCTGCTCGCACCGCCGGCCAAGCGCTATTTCCAAGCCATCGACCACGTGGTCGGCAACGTAGAACTCGGCCGGATGGATGACTGGGTGGCGTTCTACAACAACGTCATGGGCTTCACCAACATGAAGGAGTTCGTCGGCGCGGACATCGCGACCGAATACTCCGCGTTGATGTCCAAGGTGGTCGCCGACGGCAAGCGGAAGGTGAAGTTCCCGCTGAACGAGCCGGCAGCGGGCAAGCGCAAGTCGCAGATCGATGAGTACCTGGAGTTCTACGGCGGGCCGGGGGCCCAGCATGTCGCCTTGGCCACCAACGACATCGTCGCCGCGGTACGAGCCATGCGCGCCGCCGGCATGGACTTTCTCGCCACCCCGCCGTCGTACTACGACACGCTCGGCGAGTGGGTCGGCGACACCCGGGTGCCGCTGGAGACCCTGCGTGAGTTGGACATCCTCGCCGACCGGGACGAGGACGGATACCTGTTGCAGATCTTTACCAAGCCGGTTCAGGACCGGCCGACGGTCTTCTTCGAGTTGATCGAGCGCCACGGCTCACTCGGCTTCGGAAAGGGCAACTTCAAGGCTCTGTTCGAGGCGATCGAGCGCGAGCAGGCGCTGCGCGGCAACCTCTAGCCCTCATTCGGGATAAGTGGGAGAGTTAGCTCACAACGGGCGGGACTTTGGGCCTGGGACCTTTCGACCAGCAGCATACCGGAGTAACGGGTCCTTCCGGCACACTGGCGTCGACCGTCGGAGAAGACAGATTGGACGGCCAGACACCGTTACGACGACAGCTGCGACTGTAACCCGGCACGACGCACCGGATGCACGGGGCGATTTCAGAGGGGATCAGTGGCGGCAGTCCATCGACGTCCGCGACTTCGTCCAGCAGAACTACACCCCGTACGAGGGCGACGCATCCTTCCTCGCCGGCCCGACCGAGCGCACGCTCGCCGTCTGGGACAAGCTCGAGGCGATGTTCCCGGCGGAGCGGGAGCGCGGCATCTACGACGCGGACACCAAGACGCCGTCGCGGATCAATTCCCACGGCCCGGGCTACATCGATCGGGACAAGGAATTGATCGTCGGCGTACAGACCGACGCCCCTCTCAAGCGCGGCTTCATGCCCAACGGCCGCCTGCGGATGGTGCAGAACGGCCTCGCGGCGTACGGGTACCAACTCGACCCGCTGGTGAAGCACCTGCTCGACGCCGTGCACTCAAGGCGGTCGGTCCCGTAGAGCGCGACCCGCCGGTAGTCACCGCGGACATCATCCGCGATCGCGAGGAGCTGTCGGAGCAGGTCCGCGCCTCGGCGAACTCGCCGAAATGGCCGCGTCTTACGGCTTCGACATCACCCAGCCAGCCCAGACCGCCCGTGAGGCGATTCCAGTGGCTGTACTTCGGCCACCTCGGTGCAGTCAAGGAGCAGAACGGCGCCGCGATGTCGCTGGGCCGCACCTCCACCTTCCTCGATGTCTATCCGCAGCGGGACCTCGAGGCCGGGGTGATCAACGAGGAACAGGCCCAGGAGCTCGTCGACGACCTGGTCATCAAGCTGCGGATCATCCGCTTCCTGCGTACCCCGGCCTACGACGAGCTGTTCTCCGGGGACCCGACCTGGGTGACCGAGTCGATCGGTGGCATGGGTGAGGAGGGCCGCACGCTGGTCACCAAGACGTCGTTCCGGTACCTGCACACCCTCTACAACCTCGGCGCCGCACCGGAGCCGAACCTCACCGTGCTCTGGTCCCCGCAGCTGCCGGAAGGCTTCAAGCGGTACTGCGCCCAGGTCTCGATCGATACCAGTTCCATCCAGTACGAGAACGACGAGCTGCTCCGGCCGTCCTGGGGCGACGACACCGCGATCGCCTGCTGCGTGTCGGCGATGCGGGTCGGCCACCAGATGCAGTTCTTCGGCGCCCGGGTCAACCTGGCCAAGACCCTGCTGTACGCGATCA
>JBDUDX010000253.1:0-5317 GCA_040002735.1 Frankiaceae bacterium
TCGATCGACTCCGTCAACGACCGGAACCCCACCCCGCGGGCGTCCAGATCAGTCAGGGTGTCGATCAAGTGCCGCAGCGAGCGGCCCAACCGGTCCAGCCGCCACACCACCAGGCTGTCCCCCGGCCGCAGCTGATCCAACAGCAGCGCCAGCTGCGGGCGGTCACTCTTCGCGCCGCTCTCCACATCGGTGAACACCCGGAAACAGCCGGCCGAAGCCAGCGCATCGCTCTGCAGCCGCACCATCTGCTCCACCGTCGACACCCGCGCGTACCCCAACAGCGCACCCATCCCCGGGACGGTACCGAAAGCCAGCTCTCAGACGCTGTTACGGCACGTTGATTACAGGACCGAGTTTCGGCACCGGCCGCGCGCTCAGCCCGCTCCCCCACCACCTGTGACCTTCAGAGCTAATCGGCGCACTTCTTGCAGCGCTTTGTGGCCGCCACGGCTCGGATCGACCTCTGCAGGTCCGAGGAAGGTCACGAACGAGGCGGTACTTCCAGAGCCGGCGCCTTCTGTGTGTCACGGTCCTGGTCGAGGCCCGTGACCCGGAGTGTGATGTTGATCCGCCCACTCTGGAGGCCGACCACCGGGCTGGCGGTGTCCGGGTAGATCTTCGGGACGCCGTGGTAAGCGAACCGGGACTGACGGCCGAAGACAAAGGCGTCTCCGGAGACGAGGTCGATATCGATGTAGGGCCGGCCGCGGGAGTCGGGGTTGCCGAACCGGAACCGGCAGGTGTCGCCGATGCTCAGTGACACGACGGGCTCGTCGACCGTCTCGTCCTTATCCTGGTGCATGCCGAGCCGGGCGGTGGTGTCGTAGAAGTTGACGAGCGCGGTGTCGGGCCGGTAGGCAGCGGCGGCGGCGGACCCGTACGCGTCGGCGACCGCGCCGCGGCCGAGTTCGGCGAGCCATCCGGGTAAGGCCAGGACCTGCCGGCCGTTGACGTCGGTTGCGGCCCGCGTGTACCGGTAGGGCTGCCAGTGCCAGCCCAGGCAGACGGTCTGCACCGACATGCGGCTGCCGCCGCGCATGCTGGCCGCCCGGATCGGGACGGGTCCGGTAGACCACGTCCTAAAGGCCTGGACCAGGTGCTGTTGCTGGGCGGTCGCGAGCCAGTCCGGCAGTGGACCGCGCCTGACGCGACGGTGCGGCGCTCGCGGGGCGGTGGCGCGGACGCGGGGAAGAGGGGCATCAGGTGCTCGCGGGCTCGTCGGTCACCGTCAGCAGGCCGCGGCCAATCCGCCAAGACCCACCTGTGGATGTCGCACCGGTCATCCCGGTCAACGCGCCGGGGAGGGTGAGCGTGATCAGGTCGGGGCTGGCCAGGCTCGCGAAACCGAACGTGCGGGCCGCCGTCCAGCTCGGCTGGTCCGACAGCCGGCCGGTGAGCTGCGCGCAGCTGGCCGGGGTGTCGGCCAGGACCCACGCGTCGGGGTGGCCTGCGGTCAGCCGCCGAGCGGGTCGCAGCCACGACGCCGCGTCCGCCGACCAGTCGGCGATGGTGAGGACCGAGCCGTCCTCGGCCAGCCACGCCGCGTTCAGCGCCTGAGCTGCCGCGGCGGAAGCGGGATGCCGGCCACGACCGATTGCCACGGTCTGCACCTCGGCCTGTTTGAGCAGCTGCACCAGCCGGCGCAGCTCCGCGTCGGTGTGCGCCGCTGGGGGGCGAGTGGCGTCGGGGCAGCGCGCCACCGCGGCGCGCGGGAGACGGCGGCAGCCGGCGACGGGCCGGGTCGTGGTCATCGGCTCCTCCACGTTCCGTAGGCGTCGGGCAGGCAGATCGCGCAGGGGCGGTAGCCGGCGGCCACGGCGGCGTGTTCGTCGGCGAAGAACACTCGGGACGTGACGTAGCCGCCAGCGGCGATCGCTCGCAGCGCAGCCTGGCAGTTCAGCCGCCCGTAGATCCTGGTCTTGCGGTGCCCGCCGAATTCACCCGGAGTCGGGCTGAAGTAGGAGCGCCGGTCGGCGCCGAGCAGCATGTACATCCGGTCGCCGGCCGCTGGCTCCTGGCCCGCCAGCGGCGGGCCGCCCTCCGCGTTCGAGGCTGGGCCGCTCACCTGCGCCTTGGCGAGCGGTGATGTCGGATCAGGTCGCATCGTGAAAGACCAGCCCGAGGGTGAAGCGCTGCCCGGAGCGGATCACCGACACGCCGTGCCAGACCGGCGCCGCCGACCAGCCGCGCGCGGACTGCACCGGCCGGTCTCGGGTGGTGAACACCAGCCCGTGGCCGTGCGGGATGAGGGTGGCGGTCCCGCGGGACTGCGCCCGGGGCCGCTGCTCGTACAGCAGGAACTCCCCGCCGGTGTGGTCGACGCCGGGCCGGCTCAGGTTGATGACGACCTGCAGCGGGAACACGCATGGGCCGTATAGGTCGCGGTGCAGCGCGTTCCAGTCCCCTTCGCCGTACTTGAGCAGGATCGGCGTCGGCTTGGTCTGCCCGGCGGCGTGGCACATGTCCAGCCACTCGGGAAGGGTGTCCGGCCACGGCGCCGGCCGGCTGAGCCTGCGCCACCAGTCCCGGGCGATCGGCAGCAGCTTGGGGTATAGCGCCTGCTTGAGCGCGACGACGGCGTCCGGGAACGGGTCGGTGAAGTAGCGGTACTCACCCTCGCCGAACCGGTATCGGCCCCTGTTTACGGTCGAGCGGAACCGGGTGTCGTCGGGGTAGAGCGCGGCGATCTCGGCCGCCTCCTGGGCGTCGAGCAGCTGGCCGGTCAGCGCGCAGCCGGAGGCGTCCAGGTCGACGCGGACAGCGTTCCAGTCGACGGCCTCGACCTGCCCGGACCACGGTCCGGTGGCGGCGGGGCGGGTGCGGCTCATGCGGCTGCCTCCAGATCGAGCAGGGTGCGCTTGGCGTCGACGCCGCCGAGGTACTCGCCGATGCCACCGCCGGAGCGGACGACGCGGTGGCAGGGCACGACGACCGGCAGCGGGTTGGTGGCGCAGGCGGTGCCGACGGCGCGGGCAGCCCTGGGGTTCCCGGTCAGCTGGGCGAGCGCGGCGTAGCTGGCGGTGCGGCCATAGCCGATGTCAGTGAGGTGGTGCAGCACGGTGCGGCGGAACCCGGCTGTCAGTCGCCAGTCCAGCGGCACGTCGAAGGCTCGCCGCCGCCCAGCGAAGTACTCCTGCAGCTGACGAGCGACTGCGTCCAGCCGCGCCGGGGCGTTCAGGATCCGCGGGCTGATCCGGTCGGCCAGGTCCTGCAGGACGGCGTCGTGGTCCTCGCAGGGGTAGGCGACCCGGACCAGGCCCAACTCGGTCGCGGCCAGCAGCAGCACCCCGACCGGACTGGCGTAGGTGCGGTAGGCGACATCTAGGACTCCCTCGTGCTGCGCGGCGGCGGCGAGCCGGCCACGCAGGTAAGCCAGATCCAGGCTGCTAACGGGGTACGCCCCTACCAGCTCCTCGGTCAAAGCTCGTTCGGTGTTCATCGGTGCTGTCCTTCCTTGGGGGCAACGCCCGGGTAGGTGCGTCGCAGGGCGGCGATCCCGTCGGCGGACGCTCGCCGCGCGGCGTCGGCGCTGCCACCGACGACGGCGGCGACCTCGGCGTACGGCAGGCCGGCGAGGTAGTGGTAGGCGACGCACCGCAGCTGCTTGTCGGGCAGCCCGGCCAACGCCTCGGCCACCTCCAGCTCGAGGTCAACGTCGCGACCGGCGGCAGCCGCTGTGTGGGGGGGCTCGGCGAGCGGAACCGCCCGGCGCGTGGCTGCCCGGGCGACGTCCAAGGCCTTACGGTGCGCGATCGTGACCAGCCACGCCTGGACGTTGGCGTCGGCCGGCAGGTCCGGATACGCCGTCATCGCGGACAGGAACGTCTCCGACCATGCGTCGTCGGCATCGACCGCTCCGAGCACGACCCGACAGGCCCGCAGCACCATCGCCCCGTGGGCACGCACGACCGTCTCGAAAGGCTGCTTGACTGTCACACCTGGTAGACGCCCCGTCGGTGCCGTTGGTGAGATCGACCTGCTCTTATCTTCGCCGCAGTCATCCCCGCACGGAGTCGTCGCCATTTGGCCCCATGGGACTGCGCGGGCGACGGGCAGCAGAACCGTGGCACGGCCTACTCGCCCCTGCTCGGCCCGCCACGGTCTGCTGCGGGTACCGTGCCGGCTCGGCGACGGGGCTGGTCAGGCGTCGGCACCGCTCGGCGCAGGCGTGATCAGACCGAGCTGCCGCAGAGCGGTCAGGCCGTCGTCCAAGCCGACCTCCTTGGTGATCATGCCGTTCTCGACCTTCAGGATGGTGGTGCCGGTGAAGCGCATCGTCTTGCCGGTGCCGGCCGGCAGCGCCGCGACCGGCCAGTTGTCGAACGCCGCCCCGGTGTGGGTGCCACCGCCTTGCCACTGCCCGACGACGTAGTCCCCCTCGCCGATCAGGTCAGCGGTCCCGGAGAAGCTCAAGTCGGGGAAGGCCGCCCGGCACGCGATGGCGAACGCGCGCACCTGGTCGCGGCCGTGGCTCGGCGCGTGCAGCGAGTACTCAAAGCGGATGTCCGCAGCTGCGAGCTCGTCGATGACAGCCGGGTTAAAGTCGCTGCCCCAGAACTCCGTGAACCAACGGCCGACGATGTCCTTGTTGTGCTCCACAGACATGACCTTCTCCTTCAGAAGCAGCGGCTAGCCGCTCGCGGGTGCGAACGCTCCATCCCGAAGAAGCGCCAGACCCCCGGAACGTGAGACGCACGACAAGCATCCGGCCGTCCCCCGACGGCAGCTCCCAGCCACGCAACACGGCCAGGCGCAGAAGATGCGGCCCCACCGACGCGAGCCGCAATCCCGCTGATGCCCGGTCCGACACAACGAGGAGGCCCCCGTGATGGATCTTCACAACAGCGCGGAGTCAGCCGGGGACCAGTGCGGGCTCTTCCGAGGCCGACCTGCTGGCGCAGCTCGCCCGGCCGGCTCCTGGGCCTGCCCACATCCTCGGACTGCACCTGGCGAGCCGCGACCGTCACCCTGTTCGCCACCAATCCCGTAGGCGTCGTCGGGGCGCTCCTGCACCAAGTCCAAGACCCGGCTGGATGGTCCCGAAGCACGCACTGCTCGACCACGCGTCCACGCTGCTTTAGCAGCGCGCCGAACTCCACGGGCCCACGTCGCGATCGGACCCCAGGCACCACCCGGACGGAGCCGACCTGACCGCATCAGGGCCAAGTCGCTCCCCTGTGCACACTTCCAGCAGTCGCTGGGCACCAGCAGCAGGCCAGCGGATGGCTCGGCTGCCTCGCCCCGAGAGGGCTTGTCTACAAGGAACGTTTCTGACACATGTTCTCCGGCGGCTGCGGCGACGGCCTGTGTGGGACTT
>JBDUDX010000254.1:0-7303 GCA_040002735.1 Frankiaceae bacterium
GCGGTCCGGTCCCGGAACGCCAGCACGGTGGTGAACGCCGCACCGATCTCCACGATGAACATGACCGGGTTGCGGTAGAGGGTGAGCGGGTTCAACTTCCGCAGCGCGTCCGGCGTGGAGCGCCACACCTGCCGGGGGTCGAGCCGGCCGCCCCGCACCCGCCGCGGCGGCCCCCCGGATGCGGGCAGCTCCCGCGGTGACCTCGGCGTGTCAGCGATGGTGATGGACATCAGTGCAGACCCTCCGCCAGGGGACCGAGCGCGAGCGCCGGGAAGTAGGTGAGCGCGACGACGATGACCACGACGCCGGCGAGCATGCCGGCGAACAGCGGCCGGTTGGTCGGCAGCGTGCCGGCCGAGACCGGCACCGGCTGCTGCCGGGCGAGACTGCCAGCCAACCCCAGCACGAAGATCATCGGTAGGAACCGGCCGACCAGCATGGCCAGGCCCAGCGCCGTGTTGTACCAGGTGGTGTTCACCGAGATGCCGGCGAACGCCGAGCCGTTGTTGTTCGCGGCCGAGGTGAACGCGTAGAGCACCTCCGACAGTCCGTGCGCTCCGGAGTTCAACATCCCGGCCCGCTCCCCGGGAAGGGCCATCGCGGTCGCGGCCCCGACCAGCACCACCAGCGGCGTGGTCAGGATGTACAGCGAGGCGAACTTCATCTCCCGCCCGGCGATCTTCTTGCCGAGGTACTCCGGCGTTCGGCCGATCATCAACCCGGCCACGAACACGGTGATCACGGCCAGGATGAGGATGCCGTACATCCCCGAGCCGGTGCCGCCCGGCGCGATCTCGCCGAACATCATGTTGAGCAGCAGGGTGCCGCCGGCGATGCTGGTATAGGAGTCGTGGAAGGAGTCCACCGCGCCGGTCGAGGTGCCGGTAGTGGCGGTGGCGAACGCCGAGGACTGCGGCACCCCGAACCGGGTCTCCGTGCCCTCACTCGCCGCCGCGACCGAGGTCGGCACCGTGCCGTGGTGGGCCATCTGGAAGCCGGCGTTGACCGCCAGGCTGGTCAACAGCAGCCCGGCCATCACCGCGACGATGACCAGGCCCTGCCTGGTGTTGGCGACCATCCGGCCGAACGTCCGCGGCAGGCTGAACGGGATCACCAGCAGCAGGAAGATCTCCAGCCAGTTCGTCCAGCCCGTCGGGTTCTCGAACGGGTGGGCCGAGTTGGCGTTGTAGAAGCCGCCGCCGTTCGTGCCGAGCTCCTTGATCGCCTCCTGGCTGGCGACCGGGCCGCCGGTGATGCTCTGCTTCGCGCCGACCAGCGTGCTGACCGTGCGGGTGCCGTGCAGGTTCTCAATCGCGCCGCCGGCCACCAGCACCACGGCCGCCACCGCCGAAATCGGCAGCAGGATCCGCAGGCAGGTCCGGGTCAGGTCGACCCAGAAGTTGCCGACGTGCTCGGTACCTCTCCGGACGAAGCCACGGATCAGTGCGATCGCCACTGACATGCCGACCGCGGCCGAGACGAAGTTCTGCACCGCGAGGCCGGCCATCTGCACCAGGTGACCCAGCGTCGACTCACCGGAGTAGGACTGCCAGTTGGTGTTCGTCACGAAACTCGACGCCGTGTTGAACGCCTGACCCTGTTCCATCGCCGGGAAGCCAAGGCTCAGCAGCAGGTGGTTCTGCAACCGCAGGAACGCATAGAGAAAAAGCACGCCGACAAGTGAGAAGGCCAGCACGCTGCGCAGGTAGATGCTCCACCGCTGCTCGACGTCCGGGTTCACCCCCACGAGGCGGTAGGCACCCCGCTCCACCCGCAGGTGGTTCGGGCTCGTGTAGACCCGGTGCATGTAGTCTCCCAGCGGCCCGTAGACCAGTGCCAGGGCGGCCACCAGCACCGCGACGAAGACGATGCCCGCGGTCGTCGTGTTCATCTAGAACCTCTCCGGGAACAGCAACGCGATCACCAGGTAGACGGTGATGAGGACGGCCAGGACGAGGCCGACGAGGTTCTCCACGCTCACAGCCGCTCCACCCCCCGGACCGCCAGCGCCAGCAGCGCGAACACCGCGAGAGTCAGCAAGACGAACACCACATCAGACATCAAGACGCTCCTGATCAGGAATTCCCCGCGGCGACGGGACAGCCGCCGAAAGGTCGAGTAGTGACACCGGAGCAGCACAGCGGGCCAAGCTCTGATCTTGCGAGAGTGCCGGGCCGTCGAGCACTCCTAGCCGACGCGGCCAGCGTGCTGCGACCGCAGCGGCGAGATAGCCCGCAACGGCGACCACGCCGAAGGCAAGGAGGTAAACCAAGGTCCATCCGTCGACGCGGAGCTCCGCGTCGCCGACAACGACCGACCCGACGAAACTGAACCAGGCGACTCCAGCCACACTGAGCGCCACCAACAGCTCCGACACCCACCCCGTCACACCGACAATGACCGCCAACAGCACAAGCGCCAACAACAGCCGGCCAGGACCGCACAACACGGCGACCGCGAAAGCGGCGGCCGACCCGAACGACAACCCGATGAAAGCCGGCGATTTCGTTTCCCGCTGCCCAGACATGCCACCACTCCCACGATGACCAAGGCCGCCGACATGGCGCCAGCCGTCATCCTGGCGCCGGCGAGAGTCGATCTGGCCGGCGTTGACACGTTGTTGACGCCGGCGGGCGCGATGTTGATGCGCTGTTGATGCCCGTGCGTGGCAGCGTAGAGGGGGGACCTCGCCAACATCCCGCGCCGACCCCGAAGGGTGCACGATGTCGACTTTGGCCGGCCTGCTGAGCTTCGGCCTCACCGCGGCCGTGGTCATCGGGCTACGGCTGGCCGGCGCCCGGCTGCTCGCCCGCCACTGGGACCGGGGGTCGCGTTCCGGCGGACAGGCCCGGCACCCGGCGGCGAGACCTACGCAGGCTGAGTCAACGCGTCACCGTTGACGGGTTTGCGACGGCAGGTCAAAGCGCCGGCTGTCTGACCGTCCGCCGAGGGCCTACTGCGCTCGCGAGTTCAATGAGGTGACGCGCAGGTCGATGCTGCGCTGCAGGCGTCGCCACACCCCCTCGCTGACCTCCCCGTCGGCGAGCAGGCGAGCCAGTCTGACTGTTTCGGCTTGCAGGACGTCCCGCAGCAGGGCCCGGTAGGTATCGGTGTTCGCCAAATGGCCGCGGGTGCCGTCGGCCGGCGCGCCGTCGAGCTCCTCGAGGCGGAGCCGGGCGCGTTCCCGGCGTGCGGTGACCTCCTCGACGAGCCGGGTCAACAGGAACGGGGCCGCGGCCTCGGCGTCAGCCAACTCCTGCGCTCGATCGAGCGCCGCCTGAGCCAGGGCATGCTCACCGACGGCCTGCTCACGCCGCTCCCGCTCCGGGCCCTCTGCGACACCGGACAGCAGGGTCAGCGGCTTCAGGGTCAGACCCTGCACCACAAGCGTGAGCACGCTGACACTGATCGCCACAACCAGCAGCAGGTCACGCTGCGGGAATGCGCCGCCGCCGTCCACGGTGAGAGGCACCGATAGCGCCGCAGCAAGCGGCACGACCCCGCGGGTCCCGGCCCAGGTGACCACCGCGGGTGCCCGCCAGGACAGCGGCGCGGCATCACGGGCCTGCAGAACGGCGGCGACCGGGAAAACCCACAGCGCGCGCATCACGACGACCGACGCTGCGACAACCAATGCGGGCAGCAGCCATCGCAGGGTCGGGACCTGCAGGGCGCGAACAAGCGCCGGGAGCTGCAGCCCGATCAGACTGAACACGACGCTCTCCAGCAGGAACACCACTGTTCCGCCGACCGCCGACAGATGCAGCCGGGTGTCGGCGGAAGACAGCCGCGCGCCCAAAGCACCCACGGTCACCCCCGTCACGACCACCGCCGTTGCTCCAGAGGCACCCACCGATTCCGCGGCCACATACGACGCGTACGGCGTCACGAGCGTGATCACCGTTTCGAGCACGGCGTCCTCAGTGCGGCGCCGCACCTGGCCGGCTCCGAGCGCGACGATCAGCCCGACGGCTGCCCCACCCGCCCCGAGCCGCAACAACTGCACGCTCGCAGCCGCCCACGGCACGCCGCCCCCGACCACGACCACGCCCACGGCGACGCGAAACAGCACCAGCGACGTCGCGTCGTTGAACAGGCTCTCCGCAGAAACCAGCGCCTCCAGCCGCGGAGGTAGCCGCAGCGTACGGGCCAGCGCCGTCACCGCTACCGGGTCGGTGCTCGCCAGGATCGCTCCGAGGACGAAACCGACCGGCAGCGCGACGCCGAGGAGCAGCGCGGCCACGCTGGCGACCAAGGCGGCGGTCGCGAGCACCAACCCGACGGCAAGCAGTGTGACCGGGCCCCACACCGACCGCAGATCCTTCATCGACAAGTCGTGCCCCGCGGCGTACAGCAGCGGCGGAAGAACAACCAGACTGACGACATCAGGCGACAACTGCACAGCCGGCACGCCCGGCAGCAGCCCCACGAACAATCCGGCGAGAACCAACAGCGAAGGCGCCGGGGCCGACAACCGACCCGCGAGCGCGGCGACCACCGTACTTAACAGGACCAGACCCAAAACGATCTCGACACTACGCAACGGCCACGCTCCGGCTTGGTCGCGGTACCGTCAGCTAGCCAAAAACGGCTGCCCGAAACCGCGTGATGAGTGCCGACCAGACTTCCCGGCGCGCCAAAAAACGAGGCTAGCAGCGAGCAGCCTCATGCGGGCCGCGCGCCACCCGGAACAAAGATCTTGACCGTGGCGCATCTCCCACGCACTAGGATGCGTGGTGCGGTAGCGCCGCGAAGTGAACCCGGCAGCCTTCCGGACGGTGGGTGGGCCGGGTTTCTCGTTGCCCCGCCAGTTCACACCTGAATGACATCCACAGCGAGCGGCCGGATGAGTTCCCGCCAGCGGCCTTCACGCGCCCAGCACCAGGCCCGCCGCGTCAGGAATCCACAACAGCGGCTCGAACCGAGGCGGTAGGTGCTCGTAGGTCAAGGTGCGGGTGGCCCCGACGGTCCGGACGTAGCGATGATCTCATTGTTGCCGGCCTGAAGCCGCCACCGGTACTGACCCCCGGATTCGTACAGCTCGAATTCCGCCGCCACGCCTGTCCCCTCCTCGCCGTCCTGTTTGTCGTCGCACAGTAGACGCCCGGGCGCGGGCCTGCAGCCGTTCTCGGGCTATGTAGATGCCCCACCCGCTGCCAGCCGGTCGAAATACGCAATCCCGACCACGCCCCGGGGGCAGGTCTCATACCGGGCATCCAGGGCGGTCGCTCGGCGGTCGAATGACAGGGAGCGCCACAGGATTGCTATGAAGTTCGTTGAGTAAATCCACGCTAGACACGGACTAACAGAGTCACGTAGCCACCGACTGTCGGAGTTCTTGTTCGGTGCTGCCGGCGAGTCGGTCGCTGTGCTGCAGCAGCAGATCGATGGCGACGCGGATCAGGGTGTTGTCCGTGATCCGCTCCCCCGCTCCTCGCCGGGCGCGATTCAGCCGGCGGGTCAGCCGCGCCAGATCGTCGGCTTGGTCGAGGCGGACCCGGAGCTCCTTGCGTTCGAGCTGTAGGTAACGGGGCAACGTCGAGATCGCCTGATCTTCCGCCGGCGCGGCGGGAGGCGCATCTTCTTGACTGTTCTCGACCGGAGTCTCTGGAGCAGATGGTCGCTCATCGGCCGCAGGGTGAGGAAGGGAGGCCATGTGTCGTGCGGTGGGCGCTTCACCTGGCTGGGCGCCTCCGGACTGGCTGTGGGGCTCGTCTCCGCCTGCAGGCGGCGGCATGCGCCGCCGAGGCGGTTCCTGCTCACTCTTTGCTGGCGAGGTGTCGTCGAGGAGCGACGCGAGATTTGTTCGGGGCATTGTCACCGCACCTCTGCAAGCTGGGCGGGGCGGCTGGTTGCGCGACTCCAGCCGGCGTACAGCTCGAGAGCGACCCGCCGGTAGTCGTCCACCGCTTTTGCGGCGTAGCGATCGGCGGGGTACTGGGTGACCACCAGTCCTTCGAGTGGGGCGCGCTTGTGGGCTTTGTACTCACGGACAGCAGCGGTGAACGAGTCGATGCCCTGGGCGTCGAGGAGTTGCCGGGCTTCGTCGAGTTCGGTGGGGCTGCGAGGGTCGACGATGTTGAATAGGACCTTGTATGGCACTCCGCGGGGAGCGACGACGTCCCGGACGCTCCGGATGAGCGGCATGACGGCGAGTGCGGCCGGTTCGGTTGGGAGGATGACGAAATCGGAGGTGGAGAGTACGGCGTCGAGAACGTCATGCCCTTCCAAGGAGCCAGGTGTGTCGACGAAGACCACGTCGTAGTTCTCCAGCCGGCGCAACCGCGCAAGGTGTGACGGGTCGGTGTCGCTCGCGAAATCGAACGGAAGGCGCTCCCCCGCGCGTTCAGCCCACCAGGTGGCGGAGCCTTGGGGGTCGACATCTACGAGCAGCACACGGCTTGCTTCGGCGGTGACTGCTGCGAGTGACATCGCGGTGGTCGTCTTACCGACTCCTCCTTTCTGTCCAGCGATCGACACAATGCGCACGACCAGCTCCTAACTCCGAAGTCTGTTAGTTCCGCAGTCCGAGGATCCGTGAGATCCGGGCTGTCGAAGTTGCATAGTCACTGAAGCCCGTAGGTCCAGGCTCTGTCACAACGACACGCCGAGACAGACAGAGCCGGTGACCAGCAGGGTCATGCACTCTGTATTTCTGTGATCTCCGGGCCCCGTTTGACAGTGACTCAGTAAGTTCCACACTCTTTGAGCCACGGAGTCACGAAGTCTGTTACTGCGGGCCACCTCGATGCCTGGACATACGTAACCAGCCCCGTGGAAGCGCCGGGTTGGCGGGGGATCAGCCCTCCAGCGCCAGCACAACGGGACGCCACCTCCACGGCAAGGGAGTTGAAGTCCGCACGTCCACGGATAACACGCCTGAGACCGTGGCTCTGTTACTACGTAGGTGCGTATCTCCGTCAGTCGGCGTCCCCGGACTCAGGGACTCAGGGACTCAGTGTCTCAACTCAACAGCGCCGTCACTTGCAGACCTTTACCGGCGGGTACAGCCAAGCTGCATTTGCGTCCCGCATTGCCATCAGTCCGGTCGACGCACGGAGCTGAGGCGATCGCCTCCTCCACCGTCCGTGTCCAGTTCAAGCTGCT
Organism: Frankiaceae bacterium; assembly: GCA_040002735.1. Taxonomy (GTDB): domain Bacteria; phylum Actinomycetota; class Actinomycetes; order JADGOV01; family JADGOV01; genus JADGOV01. The sequence continues at coordinate 7,108 of JBDUDX010000254.1, forward strand.
CTGCTCGACCGTCTTTCGCGATGCTCGGCGATGATGGAGCGGGCCGCGGCGTAGTCGGCGTGACCGCTAAGGCGCCGGGGGTGTGCACCGTAGCGTTGGCGGGTGCTGAGACCGCTCAGTTCGAACACGGCCTGCCCGGGTGCCGGGTCGCGGCGGCGGCGTTTCTGTGCGCGGGGGAGCCGCATCCAGTCGAGTT
>JBDUDX010000255.1:0-7153 GCA_040002735.1 Frankiaceae bacterium
TAAGCACGCCGCCAGCGTTCGTCCTGAGCCAGGATCAAACTCTCCATAGATGTCTTTTACCAGTCGCTGCAGAGCAGCGGTTTGGTGACTAGAGAAGGTGATACTGGCGTAAGTGGGATGCTTGGCGAAGCATCCACTTGCACCAAATGTTAGATCTTCCGTCAGTGAGAAGCCGACGCCCACGGATGTGGTCGCCGACATCCCCGAATGACGGGGTTTGGCACTGACTTTCGGCACGCTGTTGAGTTCTCAAGGAGCAAGCGCGCACCGTCAGGACCTCTCGGTCCGTCTCGGGGCATACTCGCCGTTTATCTGCTCGGACTGGACTCCGCCAAAGTGCAGCGACCGGTCCTCGTCCGTGCTGTCCCAAGCTTACCTCATGTGACCCGCGGGTTAACCACGGGCTCACAGCAAGTGTTGGAACCCGCGAACGCCCGCCGGGTGCTCCGGCGTTCGTCGCTGCGGTGATTGAGAGCTTAGGGGAAGCCGGGAGCTGGGTCAACTTGACCAGCCCGGGTCGACCAGGCGCACCGCCCGGCGGCGGCCGCACTGTAGGACCCGCCCCAGGAGCTCACCGCGCGGCAGGTCGTAACGGTTCCCGGCCAGCGGTGCCCCGTCCAGGCGGACGGCGCCATCGGCCAGGAACCGGCGCGCCGCGCTGCGTGAGGCAGCCAGTGCAGCGTCGGTGAGTACCGCCGGCAGGTGCACTATCTCGCCGGGCGGCAGGGCATACGGCGGCGCGTCGGTTGGGGCCGAGTGCACCCGGAACCGGGCGTCGAACGCCTCCTCCGCCGCGGCAGCGGCCGAGGCTCCCCAGTACAGCGCCACCACAGCTCGGGCCACGATCCGCTTTGCCGCCGCGGCCGCTGGCCCCCCGGCGCTGGCGGCTTCGGTCAACCGGGTCACCTCGGCCGGCGGCAACCCGGCGCAGAGCACCGCGTACCGGCCGACCAGCCCGTCCGGGATCGACATCAGCTTGCCGAACTGCTCGGCCGGCGGGTCGGTGAGCGCAACGTAGTTGCCGAGCGACTTGCTCATCTTCGCCACGCCGTCGAGCCCCTCCAGCAGCGGCACGGTGAGCACGACCTGCGGCGACTGGCCGTGGGCGCGCTGCAACACCCGACCGACGTGCAGGTTGTAGGTCTGATCGGTGCCGCCGAGCTCCACGTCGGCCCGTACCGCTACGGAGTCGTACCCCTGCAGCAGCGGATACAGAAACTCGACCAACGAGATCGGGCGCCCGGCGGCGAAGCGCTGGGCGAAGTCGTCCCGCTCCAACAGCTGGGCGACGGTGAGCTCGCGGGCCTCCCGGATGACATCGGTCATGGTCATCGAGGCCAGCCATTCGGAGTTCCGCCGTACCTCCACCCGGTCAGGGTCCAGAATCCGCAGTACCTGATCGAGGTAGGTGGTGGAATTGGCCTCGGTCTGCTCGCGGCTCATCGCGTTACGCGCCGTCGACTTGCCGGTCGGGTCGCCGACCATGCCGGTGAAATCCCCGACGATCAGCACCGCGAGGTGGCCGCAGTCCTGAAACTGCCGCAGCTTCCGCAGGACGACCGCGTGCCCGAGGGTGAGCTCGGACCCGGACGGGTCGATGCCCAGCTTGACCCTCAGCTGCCGACCCTCCGTGCGGGCTTCGGTGAGCTTGGCCGCGAGCGCTCCGGCCGGCAGGACGGCGGCCGTGCCCGCGGTGAGCAGCTGGAGTTCGGCCGGGTCAGGACTGGGGTCGGGCATCTGACGAGTTTCGCAGGCGGCGGGGAGGGGCGGCCGGACGATACGGGCTCACCGTCCGCTCGCCGATCACCGCAAACCGCCACGGCCGGGCTGCGCCGTCGCCGGCTACCCCGGTACGGGGGCCTACCCCGACCGACTCCAATGGCACCGGAGTGCCGGGCCGGACTCGCAGCGGGGCAGCCGGGTCGGTGACGTCCACGCCGTCCAACGTGCGGTCCACGGCGAGCGCCTTGGTCAGGCGGGCCGGGCCGCGGGCCAGGTCGCGGTCCACCGCTCCGGGCCGACGCGCCCGGGCCAGCTCGATCCCGCCGACCACCTCCGCCGCCCGGAGCAGCACCGCGGAGGCGGTTCCCGGTGGGGCGCAGACCAGGTTCATGCACCAGTGCATGCCGTAGGTGAAGTAGACGTAGAGGTGGCCCGGCGGCCCGAACATGGTGGCGTTGCGCCCGGTCCGGCCGTGGAAGGCATGCGAGCCGGGATCGTTCGCGCCGTCGTACGCCTCGACCTCGGTGAGCCGCACGGTGACCACACCGTCGGGCGTCTCTCGCTCCACCAGGGCGCCGAGCAGGTCGCGGGCCACGTCCAGCACCGGCCGGTCATAGAAGTCCGCCGGCAGGGTCAGCCGGTCCGGGCCCACGCCTCGTGCTCTCCGATGACCGAGCGCAGCGCTTGAAGCTGCTCGGCGACCCGATCCGGGCCGGTGCTGCCCGGGGTCTCCCGGGCGCGGAGCGCGCCGTCCACCGACAGCACGGAGCGCACCTCCGGGGTGAGGTGCTCGCTGATCTTCGCCAGGTCCTCGTCGGAGACGTCCCCGAGGTCGCAATTCTGGACGCCGCACCACACCACCAGGTGGCCGACCGCCTCGTGGGCCTCGCGGAACGGCACGCCGCGGCGTACCAGATACTCCGCCACATCGGTGGCCAGCGCGAACCCCTGCGGAGCGGCCGCGGCGAGCCGGTCCCGCCGGACCCGCATGGTGGCGATCATGCCGGTCACCGCGGGCAGCAGGGTGAGCAGCGTGTCGACCGCGTCGAAGACCGGCTCCTTGTCCTCCTGTAGGTCGCGGTCATAGGCCAGCGGGAGGCCCTTGAGCGTGGTCAGGAAACCGGCGAGGTGCCCGATGAGGCGGCCCGCCTTGCCCCGGGCCAGCTCGGCGACGTCCGGGTTCTTCTTCTGCGGCATGATCGAGGAACCGGTGGCGTAGCCGTCATCGAGGTCCACCCAGCCGAACTCGGTGGTGGTCCAGATCACCACCTCCTCGCCGAGTCGGGACAGGTGCACCCCGATCAGCGCGGTGGCGGCGAGGAACTCGGCGACGAAGTCCCGGTCGCTGACCGCGTCGATGGAGTTCGCGAACGGGGCGGTGAAACCGAGCGCGGCTGCGGTGGCCGCCGGGTCCAGCGGTAGCGAGGATCCGGCCAGCGCGCCGGCACCCAGCGGGGAGATCGCCGCCCGCGCATCCCAGTCCCGGAGCCGGTCGACGTCCCGGGCGAAGGCGTGTACGTGGGCCAGCAGGTGGTGGCTGAAGAGCACCGGCTGGGCGTGCTGCAGGTGGGTGAAGCCCGGTGCCGGGGTATCCAGGTGCCGCTGCGCCTGGCCGGCGAGCGCGTTCTCCAGCGCCGCCACCTCGGCGGCGATCCGACGGGCATGGTCGCGGAGGTACAGCCGCAGGTCGGTGTCCACCTGGTCGTTGCGGCTGCGGCCGGCCCGGAGCTTGCCGCCCAGCGCTCCGAGCCGTTCCAGCAGGCCGCGTTCCAGCGCGGTGTGGACGTCCTCGTCCTCCGGCGTGGGCCGGAACCGGCCGGCGGCGGCGTCACCCTCCAGCTGGGTCAGGGCGCCGAGCACCAGGGCGAGTTCGCCGTCGTCGAGTAGCCCGGCGCTGTGCAGTACCGATGCGTGCGCTCGGGAGCCGGCGAGGTCGTAGGGCGCCAGCCGCCAATCGAACTGCACCGACATGGACAACCGGGCCACCGCCTCGGCGGGGCCGGCGGCGAACCGCCCGCCCCACAGCCGGGTGCCCGCAGTACTTTCGGCCGCGGCGTCGGAGGGAGGGGAGCTCACCCCTCCGAATCTTTCACCGGCTGCCCCAGGCGCGCCTCGCGGGCCGCCCATACCTTGCTCGGCAGGCCCCACAGGTCCACGAAGCCCTTCGCCAGGCCCTGGTCGAAGGTGTCGTAGGCGTCGTAGGTGGCGAGGGAGAAGTCGTACAGCGAAGCGGCGCTGCGCCGGCCAACGACCTGGGCGAGGCCGCCATGCAGCCGAACCCGTACCTCGCCACAGACCCGCGCGCTCGCGTCAGCCAGAAACGCGTCCAGTGCACGCTTGAGCGGGGAGAACCACAGGCCGTCGTAGACCAGTTCGGCCCAGCGCTGGTCGACACTGCGCTTGTACCGGGCCAGGTCACGCTCCAGGGTCAGGTCCTCCAGGTCGCGGTGCGCGGTGATCAGCGTGATCGCGGCCGGGCACTCGTACACCTCACGGCTCTTGATCCCGACGAGCCGGTCCTCCACCAGATCGATCCGGCCGACCCCCTGAGCGCCGGCCCGCTCGTTGAGTTCGGCGATCAGCGTCACCAGGTCGAGGTCCCGGCCGTCCAGGGAGGTCGGCAGGCCTTCCCGGAAACCGAGCAGTACCTCGTCGGCTTCTCGGGGGACAGTCGGGTCGGCGGTGCGGCGGAAGACCTCCTCCGGCGGCTGGACGAACGGGTCCTCCAGGACGCCACACTCGGCGGCCTGGCCCCACAGGTTCTGGTCGTAGGAGTAGGGCGAACTACGGGTCACCGGCACCGGCAGCGCCTTCTCCTCGACAAACGCGATCGCCTTGTCCCGGGTCATGCCGGAGTCCCGGACCGGCGCGAGCACGGCCAGGTCCGGGGCCAGCGCGCCGACGGCGACTTCGAACCGGACCTGGTCGTTGCCCTTGCCGGTACAGCCGTGGGCGACCGCGTCCGCGCCCTGCTCGCGGGCGACCCGGACCAGATGGGCGGCGATCAGCGGCCGGGACAGCGCGGACACCAGCGGGTACCGGTCCTGGTAAAGCGCGTTGGCCGCCAAGGCGGGGGCGACGAAGTCCGCGGCGAACTCGGCGCGGGCGTCCACCACGTAGGAGTCGACGGCGCCACAGGTGAGGGCGCGCTCCCGAACCGCTGCCATGTCCTCACCCTGGCCGACGTCCGCGGCGACGGCGATCACCTCGGCCCCGGTGCGCTCGGCGATCCAGCCGATGGCGACGGAGGTGTCAAGTCCGCCGGAGTAGGCCAGGACGACACGGGACGGACTCACGAGTTCTCCTCAGGATTGATGTGCTGGGTCGAGTTCGGGTGGGTTCGATCGGCGAGGTCGAGCAGCTGGTGGGCCAGCGGTGGACCGGCGTCCGCGGTGCGGCAGAGGACCAGGACGGTGTCGTCCCCGGCGACCGTCCCCATCACCTCGGGCAGCGCCGCCCGGTCGAGCGAGCTGGCGAGCAGGTTGGCACCGCCCGGCGGCGTCCGGATCACGGCGAACTGGCCGGCGCCCTCCACGGTGACGAGCAGATCCCCCAGAAGCCGGGTCAATCGGGCCGGCGAGCTACCTCCCGGAAGGTCCGGGATGGCGACCGCGTACGCCCCGTGCATCTTGGTGGCGCCGATCTCGTCGAGGTCGCGGGAGAGCGTGGCCTGGGTCACCGGTACGCCGGCCTCGGCGAGGCGACGGACGAAGTCGGCCTGGGACCGTACCTGACCTTCTTCGAGCAGCGCGCGGACCAGGGCTTGGCGGGCGGCTTTGGTCACCGGGGTGCGGCGCAGCTCGCGGGTGGGAGTCATGTCATCAGTCCGGCAGCCGGATGGGGCGCCCGGGTGCGATCGGCGGGCCGCCGGTGACTTCGCTGACCCGGGCGAGGAGTTGGTGAACCCGGAACGGCTTGGCGAACACGTTTGCTTCGCCGATCAGCTCCGCGAGGGTGGGCAGAAACTCCATCTTTCCAGTCACCACGATCACCGGCACCGTGGCCAGCGCCGGATTCTCCTGCATCTCTTCGAGCACCCGGACGCCGCCGAAATCGGGCATCATCACGTCCAGCAGGATCAGCGCCGGTGGCTGTGCGGCGGCTTCGAGAAGCCCGGCGAGACCGTCGGCCGCCACCGCGACCTCGTACCCTTCGGCGTCGAAGAGAGTACGCAACAGGCCGCGCACATTGGGGTCGTCCTCGACGACCAAAATCCTCGGCGGCGTCATGCGACGGCAGTCAGGATGTCCGGCCAGGCGCTGAGGAAGCGGATCGCCTCGTCGGCGCCGAGCACCAGTGGTGGGGTGAGCCGGAGGGTGTCCGGCACCGGCGCGTTGATCAGGAAGCCGGCGGCCTGGGCGGCGGCCGCCACCGCGGCGGAGACGTCCCGGGTGAGGGCGATACCGAGCCAGAGCCCGCGGCCGCGTACGCCGGCCACCAGCGGATGCTGGTTGGCGAGGATGCCGTCGGTGAGTACCCCGCCGACGTGTTCCACGGCGGTCAGCAGGTCCTCGTTCTCGATGGTGTCCAGGACGGCCAGGGCCGCCGCGCAGGACACCGGATTGCCGCCGAACGTCGACCCGTGATCCCCGGGTTGAAAGGCGTCGGCGGCTGCTCCGGTGGCGATGCAGGCGCCGATCGGCAGGCCGCCGGCGAGGCCCTTGGCCAGCGTGACCACGTCCGGTGAGATGTCCTCGTGCTGGTGGGCGAACCATCGCCCGGTCCGGCCGATGCCGCCCTGGATCTCATCCAGCACCAGCAGCGCACCGGTGCGGTCGCACGCTTCCCGGGCGCGGCGCAGGTAGCCGGGAGGCGGCGGTACCACGCCGGATTCGCCGAGTGTCGGCTCCAGGAACACCGCGGTGGTGCGCTCCGTCACGGCGGCCGCGAGCGCGTCCGGATCGCCGTACGGCACGAAGGTCACGTCCATCGCGGCTGGACCGAACGGCTCCCGAATGGCGGGCTTGCCGGTGAGCGCCAGCGCGGCGAGGGTACGGCCGTGGAAGCTGCGCTCCGCGGCGACGAAGTGCCGCCGTTGCGGGTGGTGGCGCAGGGCGACCTTGATCGCGGCCTCGTTGGCGGTGGCGCCGTCGTTGCAGAGGAAGACCCGGCCGTTCGGAGCACCGAGCAGGCCGACGAGGCGCTCGGCGAGGGCGATCGACGGCTCGTTGGCGTACAAGTTGCTGGTATGGGCCAGCGTGGCGACTTGGCGGGAGACGGCCTCGACGATCGCCGGATGGCCGTGGCCGAGTGAACTCACCGCGATTCCGGCGAGCAGATCGAGGTACTCCTTGCCGTCGGCATCCCACACCGTGCAGCCCGCGCCGCGGACCAGGGCGATCGAGGGCGTGGCGTAGTTGGCCATGAAGGTACCGGCGAAGTGCTTGGTGAGCAGACCGTTCATGGAGTCACCTTGTTCATGGAGTCACCT
>JBDUDX010000256.1:0-5722 GCA_040002735.1 Frankiaceae bacterium
TCAGACGATCACTCCTGGCCTACGACCACTAACCCCTTGGAATTGATCATCTAGTACAAGGCGGCAGCGGTCGAGGTATGCCGCGGGCCTTGACTGACCGCAGGTCCCTGGCCAGACTGTCCGGGCTGCGCGGGATGGGACGTACGTCCCTGGTTAAGGTATCGGCGGGCCGATACGTTCCGCGTATTGATGTGAAACCGTCCGTTGATTTTGTTGTGTCCTCAGCACCGGTAATTAGGAGATCATGACCCAGCCACGTGAGCCCGTCGTCGAGCTTGAACGCCGCTACGGCCGACGGGGGACCGACATCCTCGCCCTGTTACGGGAGGCCCGGACGGAACGCGGCCAGATCACCGGGGCGGACGTCGATGCCGTCGCCGCGAACGTCGGCCTGCCGCGCGCCCATGTGTACGGCACGGCGACGTTCTTCGAGGAGTTGGGCGTCCACCGCCGGGGGCGGCGGCACGTGCAGGTCTGCGCTGGCACGGCGTGCTTCGCCGCCAGCCGCGGGCGCCACATACCGGCCGTCGAGCGCGAGCTGGGGCTCAGCCGGGGCGAGTGCAGCGCGGACGGGGCTACCTCCCTGCAACCGGTGTACTGCCTCGGCTACTGCTACGGCGGGCCGGCGGCGCTGGACGGCGAATCGGCCTGCGCCGGGCCGGACCTGGTGGACCAGCTAGCCGGGCGGGCACCGCGCCGGGACCCGGAGATCCCCGCGTACAGCGGGGCGGACCGCCCCGTCCTGCTCGCCGGGATCCTCGGTGGCGAGACGTCGTGGCGGGTGTGGCCGGAGGTTGTCCGGGCCGGGGACCGGGCCCGGATTTTCGCCGAGGTCGGCGCGTCGCAGTTGCGCGGCCGGGGCGGTGCGGGTTTTCCGGTGGCCGACAAGTGGACCGCGGCCGCCGCAGCCCCGACGCCGGGGCCGCGCTACCTCGTGATCAATGGCGATGAGGGCGACCCGGGCTCCTTCATCGACCGGCTGCTGCTCCAGCGCGACCCGCACCGGGTGCTGGAAGGTGCAGCGCTCGCCGGGTTCGCCGCCCGGGCCACCGCCGCCTACGTCTACGTGCGGGCCGAGTATCCGGCCGCCCGGGATCGAATGCGCGCCGCGGTTGCGGAGGCGCGCGCTGCCGGGCACCTCGGGAAGGACATCCACGGCAGCGGCCTGGACTTCGACGTAGAGATCGTCGAGGGCGCGGGGTCCTACGTCGCCGGTGAGGAGACTTCACTCATCCACTCCATGGAGGGTCTGCGAGGCGGGACGCTCGCCCGGCCGCCATTCCCCACCACGAGTGGTCTGTTCGGGTACCCCACCGTGGTGAACAACGTGGAGAGCGTCTCCACCGTCCCCTGGATCGTGGAGCACGGGGGCGCGACCTACGCTGCGCTCGGCTCCGAGGGCGAGCACGGGCAGCGGCTGGTCTGCGTCAACGCGACGTTCACCCGCCCGGGGGTGTACGAGGTGCCGCTCGGCATTCCGCTGCGTCGGATCGTCGAGGACCTCGCCGGTGGTCTCGCCGAGGGTCGTCAGTTGCGGTCGCTGCAGGTGGGCGGGCCGCTCGGCGGTTTCCTGGGCCCAGACCAGCTGGACCTGCCGATGACGGGCAGCGCGCTGGCGTCGGCCGGCGTGGCGCTCGGGCACGCCAGCCTGCTCGGCTTCGATGACACCATCCCGGGCCGGGCCGTACTCAAGCACCTGTGGCGGTTCGCCGCTGCGGAGAGTTGCGGTACCTGCTCACCCTGCCGGGTGGGTAGCCGCCGCGGGCTGGAGTACTCCCGCCGCGGCGACCTGGACGCTCTGATGGAGTTGTGCCAGACGCTGAAGCTGACCAGCCTGTGCGCTTTCGGACCTGGGGTGGCGCAGGCGGTGCGCAGCATTCTGCGGGTCTACGGCGACGAGTTCTGGATGGAGGGAAGATCATGACAGCTCCGTCGGTCAACGGCGCGCCGGCCAAGACCTTCGAGCTCACCGTGGACGGTGCCGCGGTTGCCGTGGCGCCCGGTGTGACGGTGTTGCAGGCCTGCCAGTCGGCCGGGGTCGAGGTCCCGACGCTGTGTTCGGATGACCGGCTGGCGCCGTACGGCTCATGCCGAGTCTGCCTGGTGCACGTCGACGGCGCCCGCGGGCCGGTCGCGGCCTGCGTCACCCCGGCGACCGACGGCATGACCGTGCGGACCAACGACGTCCACGTCGTTGCGGCGGCCCGTAGCGTGCTCGAGCTCATCGTGTCCCAGCTGCCGGAGCGGGCCCTGGACCTCCCAGCGGAGCGCAGCGAGCTCGTCCGGGTGTGCGAACACTTTCGGGTGAGCGCCCAGCACTTCGGTACCGGCTACGAATCCCGCGGCTTCGACTTCAGCCATCCTTACGTCAAGCTCGACCGCGACCTGTGCATCGCGTGCGGCCGGTGCGTACGGATGTGCGACGAGGTGCAGGGCACGTTCGCGCTGACGCTCGCCTCCCGCGGCTACTCCACCGTGGTCGCACCGGGCAGCGGCAGTTGGGCGGAGTCCGACTGCGTCGCCTGCGGTGGCTGCGTGAGTTCCTGCCCCACCGGGGCGCTGTCCGAGCCGGGTCTGCTGGACCTTCGCCCGGTGGAACGGACGACGACCACGACCTGCGGATACTGCGGCGTGGGCTGCATGCTCGACGTGGCGACCCGCGGGGACGACGTCGTCTCCATCGCACCCGCCCCGGGTCCGGTGAACCGCGGCCATGCGTGTGTGAAGGGCCGTTTCGCGCACGGCTTCGTCCGCTCGCCGGACCGGCTGACCACCCCGCTGATCCGCCGGGACGGCCGGCTGGAACCGGCGAGCTGGGATGCGGCGCTCGCCTTTATCGGCGAGCGGCTTGGGCGGATCCGTGACGAGCACGGCCCAGACGCGATCGCCGCCATCTCCTCCTCGCGGGCCACCAACGAGGAGAACTACCTGTTCCAGAAGCTGATGCGGGCCGGCATCGGCACCCACAACATCGACAACTGCTCCCGGTTGTGCCATTCGCCGTCGGCCGCCGGACTCACTGCGACCTTCGGTGCCTCGGGGGGCACCAATCCGGCCGAGGACCTGGAACGCACCGACTGCCTGCTGGTTGCCGGCTCGAACACCACCGAGGCGCACCCGGTGGTGGGTGCCCGGATCAAGCAGGCGGTGCTGCGCGGGGCTCGGCTGATCGTGGTGGACCCGCGGCGGATCGAGCTGGCGGGCTACGCCGACCTGCACCTGCAGGGGCGGCCCGGGTCCAACGTGGCGGTGTTCAACGGCCTCGCGCACGTCCTCCTCGCCGAAGGCCTGATCGACGAGGTATTCCTCAAGGAGCGGGCCGACGGCCTCGATGAACTGCGCGAACTGCTGGCCGAGTACACCCCGGAGCGGGTGGAGGAGCTCTCCGGGGTACCGGCGGAGAATCTGCACCGCGCCGGCGTCATATACGGTCGGGCGCTTGCCCCGGCGATCGTCTACGGGCTCGGCATCACCGAGCACGCGCACGGCACCGACGGGGTGCGCACGCTGGCCAACCTCGCTGTGCTCGCCGGCCGCGTCGGCGTGCCCGAGGGCTGCGGCGTGATCCCGCTGCGCGGACAGAACAACGTCCAGGGTGCGTCGGATATGGGAGCGCTGCCGGACCTGCTGCCCGGTTACCAGCGGGTCGCCGATCCGGCCGCCCGGGCGCGCTTCGAACGGGCCTGGCAGGTGACGCTACCGCCGGCGCCGGGGCTGCGCATCCCGGAGATGTTCTCCGCGGCGATCGACGGGCGGGTCCGGGCGCTGTACGTCCTCGGCGAGGACATCATGGCCACCGACCCGGACACCCGGCATGTCCGGGCTGCGATCGAAGCTTGCGACCTGGTGATCAGCCAGGAGATCTTCCTGTCCCGGACCGCCGAGCTCGCCGACGTCGTTCTACCGGCGGCGTCCTTCCTGGAGAAGGACGGTACGTTCGTCAACTTCGACCGCCGGTTCCAACGGGTCCGCCCCGCCCTGCCGCCGCCCGGTGCGGCGATGACCGACTTCGACATTCTCAACCTGGTGGCCGGCGCACTGGGTACCGACCTCGGTTGCCCAACGCCGGCGGCTGCGATGGCTGAGTGCGCCACGGTGGCTCCACTCTTCGGCGGTATCAGCCACGAGCGGTTGGACCGCGAGGGCGCGCTGCACTGGCCGTGCCGATCCGCGACCGACCCCGGAGAGCCGACCCTGTTCCTCGACGGTTTCGCCACGCCGAACGGCCGGGCCCAACTCGCTGCCCGCCCGTACCTGCCGCCGGGCGAGCAGCCGGACAGCGCGTACCCGTATGTGCTGATCACCGGTCGCCGCCTCGAGCACTACAACGCCGGCACGATGACCCGGCGGACGCCGAACGCAGTGCTGATGCCGGAGGAGAGGCTGGAGATCTGCCCCGACGACGCGCTGCGGCTCGGGGTGGCCGACGGGGACCGGGTGGAGGTGGCCAGCCGGCGAGCCGCGATCGTCGTACCGGCGGAACTGACCAACCGGGTGGCCTCGGGCGAGGTCTTCTTGTCCTTTCACTTCGAAGAGGCGCCGACGAATGCGCTCACCTCCGACGCGACGGACGAGTTCACGTCCTGCCCGGAGTACAAGGTGACCGCCGTTTCGCTGCGTCCCGCAGGTGCTCGGACGGAGGCCCAGGCCATCACTCCGTCCGCACTGCCGGGAAGATGATCCGCCCGCCGGCCGTAACCCGTCGCTGAAACCGCCGTGACCCCGGGAAAGGAAAGATCGCCCATGCCGTACAAGACTCCGCAGCAAACGACGGCGGCGGCCGTAATTGTCGGCGCTGCCAAAGTTCACCAGAAGCTGGACCGTGTCCTGGTCGGCGGCTTCCTCGCCGGCGCCTACATCGCCTTCGGCGGCCTGCTGTCGATCGCGGTCACCTCGGGCCTGGACATCAAAACGTGGGGCACGTTACCCACGCTGATCAGCGGATCGGTCTTCTCCCTCGGCCTGATCCTCGTCGTCCTCGCTGGCTCCGACCTGCTCACCGGCAACATGGCCCTGGTACCGATCGCGCTGTTCCGACGCAAAGTGGGCATGCGCAGCTCAGCACAACTTCTCCGTCGTCTTCATCGGCAACTTGCTGGGTTCACTTTTCGTGGCGTACTTCATGGCCATCAAGACTGGGGTGATCGGCAGCCACGGCGCCGACCCGGCCACAGCCGCCGGCCTGACGTATAACCGACTGGCCGGGATCGCGAAGGCGAAGGCGCTCACCGAGTCCGACTACCAGATCTTCCTGCGGGCTGTGGGTTGCAACTGGCTAGTATGCCTGGCGGTGTGGCTGGCCATCGCGGCCGAGGACATCGCGGGGAAAATCCTCGCCATCTTCTTCCCGATCATGGCTTTCGTCGCGATGGGTTTCGACCATGTAGTGGCGAACATGTTTTTCCTGCCCGCCGCGATCTACGCCCACATGCCCGGCCTCGGCTGGGGCGACGTCCTCGACAACTGGGTGTTCGCTTTCCTGGGCAACCTCGTCGGCGCAGTGGTGTTCGTCGCCGTCGCCTACTGGTACCTGTACCTGCGCGGAGAGCCTGAGCCGGCGCCGGCCGCCAGCACGGTGTCGCCCGGCACGATATCGGACGGCCAGTCCGGCAGCGCAGCCAAGCAATCGCCGGCCGGGCGGTAGGGGGAAGGACCGGACCACGTTCGCTAGCCTGAGTTTCCGACGATCAAGTTCCTGTGTTGCCGTTTTTCCTTGTGGGGC
>JBDUDX010000257.1:0-6242 GCA_040002735.1 Frankiaceae bacterium
CGTGCACGACATCGGCAAGAACCTGGTCGACATCATCCTCACCAACAACGGCTACACCGTGGTGAACCTCGGCATCAAGCAGCCGGTGTCGGCCATCCTGGACGCGGCCGAGGAACATCGCGCGGATGTGGTGGGCATGTCCGGCCTGTTGGTGAAGTCGACCGTGGTGATGAAGGAGAACCTGCAGGAGATGAACTCCCGCGGGATCGCCACCGGGCTGCCGGTGCTGCTCGGCGGCGCGGCGCTGACCCGCGCCTACGTGGAGCAGGACCTCGCCGAGGTCTACGCCGGTGAGGTCCGGTACGCCCGGGACGCCTTCGAGGGGCTGCGGCTGATGGACGCGCTGATGGGCGTGAAGCGTGGCGTCGCCGGCGCGGAGCTGCCGGCGCTGCGGGAACGGCGGGTTCGTACCTCCAACCGTCCCGACGCCACCGCGGACGCGGACATGCCGGTGCGGTCGGATGTGGCTCGGGACAACCCGGTACCGGCCCCGCCGTTCTGGGGGAGCCGGGTCATCAAGGGCATCCCGCTGGCGGATTACGCCGTCCTGCTGGATGAGCGAGCCACGTACATGGGGCAGTGGGGGCTCAAGTCCAGTCGTGGCGACGGTCCGTCGTACTCCGAACTCGTCGAGACCGAAGGCCGCCCGCGGCTGCGGATGTGGCTGGAACGGGTACAGGCCGAGCGGATGTTGGAAGCCGCCGTGGTCTACGCCTACTACCCGTGCGTCAGCGAGGGCGACGACCTGGTGGTACTCACCGAGGACGGTGGCGAGCGGCACCGGTTCACCTTCCCGCGGCAGCGGCACGGCCGGCATCTCTGTCTGGCGGACTTCTTCCGCTCGGCGGACTCCGGCGAGACCGACGTCTTGGGCATGCAGCTGGTGACGATGGGCCCGCGGATCGCCGAGGTGACGGGCGAGCTGTTCGCCACCAACGCCTACCGGGATTACCTGGAACTGCACGGGCTGTCGGTGCAGCTGACCGAATCCCTGGCCGAGTACTGGCATCAGCGGATGCGCGCCGAGCTGGGTTTCGCCGCCGAGGACCCGGACCGCACCGAGGACTTTTTCGACCTGCGGTATCGCGGGGCGCGGTTCTCCTTCGGCTACGGCGCCTGCCCCGACCTGGAAGACCGGGCGAAGCTGGTGGACCTGCTCGAACCCGAGCGCATCGGGGTGAAGCTGAGTGAGGAGTTCCAGCTGCACCCGGAGCAGTCCACCGACGCGATCGTGCTGCACCACCCCGAGGCGAAGTACTTCAACGCCAAGTGAGGACATACGACGACCGACCGGCCGCCGTGCTGTTCGACATGGACGGCCTCCTGGTCGACTCCGAACCGCTCTGGTACGAGGTGGAAGCGGAGATCGCTCACTCCCTCGGCGGCGAGTGGCTGCCCGCGGACCAGGCGGGGTGCGTCGGTGGGCCCCTGCATGCCACGGCCCGCCGAATCCTGGCCCGATCCGCGTCGCCGGCCGCCCTGCCCGACATCGAAAACCGGCTCATCGACGGGATGGCCTCCCGGCTGCGCCGAGGAGTGCCGCTGCTGCCCGGCGCAGCCGACCTGTTGGCGGGCTTGCAGCAGCTCGGCATCCCCACTGCGCTGGTTTCCTCCTCCGAGCGTCGGCTGATGGACATCGCGCTGGCCGGCGTGACCGATCACACCTTCGACGCCTCCGTTGCCGGCGACGAGGTGCAGGCCCGCAAGCCCGATCCGGAGGCGTATCTGCGCGCCGCCGCCCTGCTCGGCGTGGATCCCACCTGCTGCGTGGCGTTGGAGGATTCCCGTACCGGGGTGGCCGCTGCCGAAGCCGCTGGCTGTCTCTGTGTGGCGGTGCCCGATTTGGCACCCGTTCCGGCGACTCTCACCCGGCCGGTGCTGACCTCCCTGGCGGAGATCGACGCGGATTGGTTGGTGTCCCTGCCGCGGCGGCTTCGACCGGCCTGCTGAGCCAGTACGGTAAGGCAGTGATCGACTCCGCCGACCGTTCGCAGCTGGACGATTCCGAACTGGCGGCGGTGCTGGCCACCCGAGCCGGCCAGCTCCTCCTCGACGTTCGGGAGCGTTACGCCGACGCTGAGCAGGGCCAACGGAGGGCAGCCGGCGACCGCGAATCGCACGAGTACCTGCTCGCGGAGCTTCATTCCGCCCGCCCCACCGACGTTGTGCTCTCCGAAGAAGGCCGGGACGACCGGGCACGATTGGCCGCGGACCGAGTGTGGATCGTCGACCCGCTCGACGGCACGCGGGAATTCGCCGAGTTCCGCGACGACTGGGCGGTGCACGTTGCCCTGTGGGAATCCGGAGACCTGACCGCCGGAGCCGTCGCCTTGCCGGCGAGCGATGTTACCTTCGCCACGCCGACCATGTCCCTGCCGCCGGCCCCCGACGGCCGCCTCCGGATGGTGATTTCCCGTACACGACCACCGGCGTGGACCGAGGAGGTGGCCGGGACGCTGGGCGCCGACGTGCTGCTGATGGGCTCGGCCGGTGCCAAGGCAATGGCTGTCGTGCAGGGCCACGCCGAGATCTACCTGCACGCCGGCGGCCAGTACGAGTGGGACTCGGCCGCTCCGGTGGTGGTGGCCCGGGCGGCCGGCCTGCACACCTCCCGGATCGACGGATCGCCGTTGCGGTACAACCGCCGGGACCTGCTGCTGCCCGACCTGTTGGTCTGCCGACCGGAGCTGGCCCAGCGGGTGTTGGCAGCGGTTCGCGCCGCGGTGCGGTAGCCGCTGGCGGCTCAGTACCGATAACGCCGACGCAGCGGCCAGGTGGCGACGGCCACCAGGGCTTGGGACCGCCGGGGCAGACCGCTGCGCCAACCTTCGTCCCGGCGGAGCACCATCCGGCCGGTACGGAACCGCATCGGGTTACCCGCCACGGTGTGGCCCTGGCCGAGGGTGACCGAGCCCGCATCGAGGTGGTCCAGGGGCACCTCGTCGGGAACGCCGGCCAGTCGCAGCACCCGTCGCAGTTGTCGTTCCGGGTCGTCGATCAGGTCTTCGTAGCGGACGACGATGGAGGGGACCAGCCGGGCCAGCCCCTCGACCATGGCGTTGTGCCCGGTCCACAACACTCCGGAGCGGCCGGGTGAGTAGATCGGCATGTAACTCTCCCCCCGAGCCACCTCCGGCCGCCGGCGTTGCTTGAGCCAGGAGTTCGCCACTCCCCGCGGATCCCGCACGGCGTGTACCAGCCGCAGGTCAATGCCGGGCACCGCGCGCAGCAGGTAGCCGTAGGAGGCGTGCTTGCTCGAGTCGACGATGACCGATGCCCCGGCCACTTCGCCGAGCGCGCCGTACATCTTGCCGAGCAGCTCGGCGTACTCCTGCAGTTGATGGCGATACCGCGGCAGTAGGGCCTTGGCCAGCATCGCCGGTATGTAGCGATTGCGGTCGACCGCTCGTTTGAGGCCGATGACGTGTGCCACGTCGAGCGCTTCCCAACCGCCGAAGGCCTTCCGACCGACCTCGGTCCACAGCGGACAGGCGGTGAACGGCTCACCACAACCGCAGCGCTCATCGGCCGCGACGCCGCGCTCCCACAGATGCACCAACTCACCGGAGGAGACCACGCCGGGCACCTCGCCCAGCATCCGGTCGAGCAGCGTGGTGCCGCTACGACCGAAACCACCCAGGTAGAGCACAACCGGCCGATCGGTCGGTGGCATCGCCGGATTCGCCAAACCCGCCACCACGTTGGCGAACGCTCGCACCGCTGTCTCCCGGCGCTCGTGCTCCGCGCACGGAGCCACGGAAAACGACTCCGGGCAGGCCAACGCGGCGTCCAGGGCGGCGAAGAACTGCGCCCGGGTCTTGGCCATCCGCACCAGCCCGGCCTCGTCCATCCGAGCAGCAAACAGTTGCTGATGGTCATCCACGTGCTCACCGAAACTGCTGTCCCGTGGCACCACGATGGGCAGGCGTCCGGCATGGCGGGATTCGGTAATCGTCGCCGGACCACCGTGGCAGACGATCACGTCCGCGGACCCGATCCGGGCCGCCATCTCCGCCGCGCTGAAGAAGGCGACGCCCTCAGCGCGTTTCGGCGCGATGGAGGAGCCGTACTGAACAACGCAGCGAGTGTCCGTCGCCGGCTGGTCAGTTATCCACCGATCGCACCAGCGGACCAGTCGATCGAACGGGTGCCAGTCGGTGCCGAGCAGCACGAGCACCGTCTTCGGCGCCGGCGCGCGGTTCACAGTAATGGCCCGATCAGTTGGGCCCCGGGGTAGAAGGCGAGCTGTTCCTCCCACTGGACGCAGAAGCGGTCACTGAGCGGCCGGCACAGTCGCCCGGTCAATGTCGGCGTATCGATGCGGTCGTATACCTCGATATAGACCGTAGGTACGCCGGTCAGCTTGGCGAGCAAGAAAAACGGGAAAGCGACCGCGGCGCCGGTGGAGACCACCACATCGGGGCGGTACGCGCGCATCACCCGGACCGCGAGGCCGGTGTTGCGAATGAGGTTGCCGACGTGTCGGGTGGTCGGGTGAAACGCCCACACGACGTCCTCGCCGGCTAGGGACGATACGGCGTCGGGCGTACGGAAGGTGACCCATCGCCGCTCACGATCCTGCCACCAGCTGCGCAGGGCCGCCAACTGCGCGAGGTGCCCACCGCTGGACCCTACGAGGAGAACCCGGCCCGCGGTCTGCCCACCGAGGTGGGGCCCGGATGAGGCTGATTGCGGTTGTGCGAGGGCGCCCTTCGGGGTGACATACCCCACTCCATCATCCTCCGAGTTCCCCGTTGTCAGCGGAGCGCCGGTAGGTGACGTTCCAACCTCCATTGAACCAGCCGACGGGCGGTTTCTCTGGCTTGCGTGCGGACTCGATAAGCCGTCTGGCGGCGACTTCACGGCAGTCGGGGGAACGGAGGGCCGATATCTACAGCGGCTTTTCGGCGTCGGCGAAAACCTCATTACCACTTTGAGGAGATGCGATTATGCAGTCCCGCCGAAGGAACTCCCGTACCGCACTCGTACTCACCACCGCCGTGTCGATCGTCGCGTCGCTCGGCTGCGGTGCGCTGCTGTCCGGTGCCAACGCCGCCGGCGCGACCGCGCGCACCGCCTCGGCCCCGACGATCGCCAACCGCCCTGCGGTGCCGGCCCGGGGAGCCCTGTTCGGCGCCGCCGTCAGCGGCCGGCCCGGAGCTGACGTGAAGACCTCGGTCACCACCTTGGAGAGCGAGATCGGCCGGAAATTCGACATCCATCGGCTGTACGACGTGTGGGATGACCAGCAGCCCACCGCAATCACCTCGTGGACGGCGAGCCAAGGTCGCACCCCGGTGCTGTCCATCAAGGCGACCCGCCGCAACGGCACCGTGGTGCGTTGGGCCGACATCGCCGCGGGCCGCGAAGACTCCCAGATTCGCGCCCAAGCCCGCGGACTCAAAGCGTTGAACGTGCCACTGTTTCTCGCCCTGCACCATGAGCCTGAGGACGACCCCGGGCACGGCACCCCGGCCGCCTACGTCGCCGCCTGGCGCCACTACGTCTCCGTGTTTCGGTCCGAGGGCGCTACCAACGTCTCCTTCACATGGATCTTGATGGCGTGGAGCTTTGAACACCCCTCGATCGCGAATTCCTTTTACCCCGGCGACGACGTCATCGACTGGGTGGCCGCCGACGGGTACAACTGGTACGGCGCGGTGCCCGGTAAGGCCTGGCGCCCGTTGGCCGACGCCCTCGCTGCTTTTGCCGCCTGGGACCGCCCGCACGCCAAGCCCATGATGGTCTCCGAGTACGGCTCTCTGGAGGATCCCGCCGTACCGGGGCGCAAGGCGGCGTGGATCGCCCAGACCGCCGCCGGGTTCAAGACCATGCCTGCGATCAAGGCCGTGCTGTACTTCCACGCACCAGTGGTCCATCCGTGGTGGGTCGACTCGTCGCCATCAGCGTTGAGCGCCTTCGCGGCCATGGGTCGTGACCCGTATTACCACGCCACCGGCAGTTCACCGGCGGCGCATACGGTGGCGGACTTCGACGGTAACGGCACGACGGACCTCGCGGTGTACCGCCCAGGGAACGGCAGCTGGTACATCCGCAACGGGCGCAGCGTCGCCTGGGGCCGCTCCAGCGACCTCCCCGTCCCGGCCGACTACAACGGCGACGGCCGCACCGACATCGCCGTCTACCGCCCCACCAACACCCGCTGGTACATCTCCGGCACCACGTCCATCGCCTACGGCACCCGCGGTGACATCCCCGTCCCCGCCGACTACAACGGCGAC
>JBDUDX010000258.1:0-9818 GCA_040002735.1 Frankiaceae bacterium
GTACCGTTCCATCAGTAACACTGAGTAGAGGTACGACTACGATACCGCGCTTAATCGGTGGGGTGGCACTGCGGGGTGGCGGTGGGAGATCGGGAGCAGCAGGTCGAGGCGATGCTGGTCGAGTTCACCTCCGCTCTCGGGGCTGATTTCTCCGTAGAAGCGATGTTGGACCGTCTTCTGCGGCGAATTGTCGAGACGTTGTCAGTGACCGGCGCAGGTGTCATGTTGCTGTGTGACAGCCACGAGCCGCACTTCGCTGCGGCTTCGAACGCGAAGGTGCTGCGGATCGAATCCTTGCAGAACGAATTGCACGAGGGTCCATGCTGGGCGGCGTTGCGGAGCGGGAAGCCGGTCACGGTACCGGACCTGAGCCTCGATGAGCAGTTCCGCCGGTTCTCGCCGCGGGCGTGGGCTGATGGGATGGCCGCGGTCTTCACCTTCCCGCTGCGCCGGGACGATCATCGCCTCGGCGCGCTTCACCTCTACCGGGACAGCGTCGGGCAACTGCCTGCCGCTGACGCCAGAGCTGCGCAGGTGCTTGCCGACGCCGTCGCCGCCTACTTGCACGATGCTCGCGCAGCCGACACCCAGGTGACCACCCACCTCCTACGGTTCCGCGGCCTGCACGACCCGTTGACCGGTTTGCCGAACCGTGCCCTGTTCCAGGAACGGTTGGATCACGCCGCGGCGCGAGCCTGTCGCAGCCAGCGGGCGGCAGCGGTGCTGTTCGTTTGCCTCGACGACTTCACCTCGGTCAACGACCGATTCGGTTCCCACATCGGCGACCTGTTGCTCATCGCCGTCGCCGCCCGGCTGACCCGGGTACTGCGCCCCGGCGACACCGTGGCCCGACTCTCCGGCGACGAGTTCGTGATCCTGGGCGAGGACCTCAGAACGCCCTCGGAGGCTGGGGGCGTCGCCAGCCGGGTCGCGGCGACGCTCGCCGAACCTTTCGAGGTAGACGGCGAGCGGCTCACGGTTGCCGCCAGCGTGCGTGGCATTCGCAGGTTCGGGTCAGGACATCGCCGAGGCGTTGCTGGCCGAGTCCGACTTCGCGATGTACCAGGGAAAATCCGCGGGCGGCACAGCTCACCAGGTCATCGACCAGACCGCTCGGCGCGCCTTTGAAGATCAAGCGGAACTCAAGCGCGACCTGCAGATGGCGCTTCGACGGGATCAGCTTCGACTTGTCTACCAGCCCATCGTGGATCTCCGGGACGGTCGGATTCTCGCGGTGGAGGCGCTGCTGCGCTGGGATCACCCGCAACGCGGCGTCGTGGGACCCAACATCACCGTGCCGCTGGCCGAACGGACGGGGCTCATTCTGGACATCGGAGAGTGGGTTCTGCGGCAGTCCTGCCAGGACCACCAGCGGTGGGCACGGCGGTACGGACCGTCGGCGGTCTCCCAGGTGGCGGTGAACGTCTCGGCCCGCCAGGTGATGGGTCCGGCGTTCGCTGCCACGGTCGCCCGGGTGCTCACCGAAACGGGCAGCGATCCGGCTTCGGTCTTTCTCGAAGTCACCGAAAGCCTCTTCCTGGACGATCCGGACCGGGCGGCCGCGGTCCTGCACGAGGTCAAAGACCTCGGCGTCGGGCTGTCCCTCGACGACTTCGGTGTCGGATACTCCTCGCTGAACTACCTGCGACGCTTCCCGTTCGACGTCATCAAGATCGACCGCAGCTTCATCGGCGCCCTGGGTGGCGAGTTCGCCGCTCGCTCGATCGTCGCCTCGGTGATCGAACTGGCCCACGCCCTGCACTTGACGTCGGTCGCCGAAGGCGCGGAGACGCGGGATCAATACCGCAAGGTCATCGACCTCGGCAGCGATCGTGCGCAGGGGTACCACCTCAGCCACCCGCTATCGGCCATCGATCTCGAACAGCAACTCTTCCAGTCCGCTGCCGGCTCCCCGGTACGGTTACCGAACGCCCAGCGATAGAAGATCGCTAGCGCAGGTACACCCCGCTGTGCGGACTGCAGACCTGAGCGAGCCCGCCTTCTCGCCGGTTCGCCACGGTGAGTGGATATCCGCAGAGCAGCGTGATGTCGGTCGTGATGTCGGTACGGTGCTGGAGTTCGCTCCACAGCTCTTCGAGTTGGAGCGCGCCGCTTTCGTTGCCCGCTTTCCAGAGTTCGGCGACCATCATTCCGATCACCGTGACCGAGCCAGTGTGGCTGCCGTACTGCACCAGCAGGTCGCCCACCGTTTCGTCGAACAGGTCGGCGTCGGGTGACCCGTCGCGCATAAAGCCGGACAACATCGCCCGAGCATCGCAAAGTAGGAAGCGTCCCCCACGTTCCGCCTTCGCCAGCAACCGGCGGGGCAGAGCGGCCCGCAACGCCTGACCATCCTCGTGCGTCACGATTACCATCGTCTGTCCGGATCCCTGGAGGATCTCATGAACACAGCCGACGACGTGGTCCAACATCGCCCGCTCGTCGGAATAGAAGAGCACACCGTGCTTGCCCGCGCTGGTCGGAGTCGCACTCGCCGAGGGCATCGCAAGTCGGCTGTGGGCAGTACGCCTGGTCTGCGCGGCACGCGCGGATACGGTGACGTCCTCCACCTGGCACACCCACCGGTCCGCGTGCTCGACGCTGGCACCGGCCGCGGCGAGTCGGATTCGAACCCACACATCATGCCCGTCGGCGTGAATCCAGCGGCGGATCATCTCGTGCGGCACACCGCCAGGATTCGGCGCAACCGGATAACCCCGGCCGTCGACGGTGCGCTCCCGGGGAGGGGCGAGGTCCTCCAGGCCCAGTCCCAGCAGGGTCAAGAGCGGGTAACCGGTGAGTTGGGACAGCGCCGGATTCACCCGCAGGAACTCCGCCGGGCGATCGCCGGCGACGGCGAGCACCGCCATGGCGGCCGGCGCGTGGAAAAAGGCGGCCTCCACCTCCGCCACGTCCCTCCGCAATGCCGCTTCCATCCGCCGAGCCAACGAGATGTCCCGCCACAGTCCTTTCTCGGCCGGGCTGACGTGGCTGACCGCTGTCTCGGCGCGGTCCCAGGCGAACCTGGCCATCACCGGATCAGCGAGCATGACCGCCCATTCGTTGTTCTCCGGGTGAAGATCGTCCTCCGTCGGTCCATCGGCAGCTTGGGCCGCCGAATCGGCAGCAATCGATACTCGGGTTGCCGCCGTAGTGGCCGCAGCGACGCGGGTCGTGTCAGCAACCGCCGCGGCGGCGTCAATGGTGGCTTCGGCTGCCGCGGAAGCTGCGCCCAGGGTCGCCTCGGCGGCCGCTGAAGCGACATCGAGGGTCGCTTCAGCGGTGGTGGCCGCGGCGGCGATCAGCGCCGCGGCACGTTCGGCGGCCAGTCGAGCGGCAACTTCGATGGTGTGCCGGGTCCTGGCGGCGGCGGCGGACGCCGCGGTGGCGGCGGCGATCACCGGGGCGGCGGCGGTGGCGGCCGCCGCGACGACCGCCGCAGCCTCTTCCGCGGCGATGGCTTCCGCGACGGAAAGCCTGGCCTCGGCCGCCGTCTTGGCTGCGGCTATCGCCGCCGTGTCGGCGATAACGTCCCCTACGGCGATCCCGTCCGTGAGGCCGACGGCGCTTCCCGGGGTCCGCTTGATGGCATGTGCCACCGCGGACTCGGCGGTCACGGCGGCTGCCTCCGCGGTGCGTCGGGCTCGGATGGCGGCTTGAGAGGCCGCCGCAGTCGCCACGCTGACCGTCACTGCGGCCTGGGCAGCGGCCTCGGCTGCCACCCCCGCTGCCGCTTCCGCTGCCACCGCCTCGGCAGCGGCGATTGCCGCTTCCTCGGCCGCGGACATCGGCCCAGCGTCGGGGTGTTGACCGCGGGCCGCGGGGATGCTCTGCGCGGCGATCTTGACGACATGGGACATGAAGCCACCTCAGTAGAAGAAAACTGCGAACTCTGAGAGGACGTATCGCCCCGCCGCGGCAACACTTGAGTCCGACGGTCGGCGAATCATCGCATGCGGGCAGACCCCTTCCCCGCGTCGACCGAGACATTGGCCTCGAAGCGGGCCAGACCCAACGCGCCCAGCAAGGAGAGGGTGAAGCCGGCTACCGCCAGCGGGAGGAGACCGACCCGTACCCGGTCGCCCAGCACGGTCGCCCCGATCAGGGCGGGTACCGCCGTCTGCGTGACGACGACGGCGGCCGTCGTGGTGGTCACCGAACCGCGTTGCATCGCGGTGGAGTAGAGCAGAAAGGCCACCAGCCCGGCGAAGACCAACACGTAGGCCCCGGGGCTCCGGACCAGGACGAGCGGCGAGAGATCCGGCAGCAGCCGGGCGGACACCGCGACGACGCCGAAACTGACCCCGGCGAGCAGACCGAGGGCCAGGGCGCCGGCCAGCGTGGGCAGATGGGCAGCCGCGGCCGATGCCAGGATCGAGACGATCACCACGGCGAACAGGACGGCGGGCCCGGCCAGGCCCACATCGACCGCAGCGCCACTGCTGGCCGTGGGCGCGAGCATCGCCAGGCCCACCAGCACCGCGGCGACCGCGGCCCACTGCCCCCTGGTCAGCGGCGCGGCGAAGACCCAGATGGAGAGCACCGCCGTTACCGCGACGCTGCAGGAGATGACGGCCTGTACGAGAAACAGGGGCAAGGACTGCAGGGCGGTGATGTGCAGCCCGAAGCCGACCATGTTGAGCGCAAGCGCCGCGAGGAACACCGGTCGTCGCAGCAGACGCAGCAACAACCCGGGATCCACCCGGCGTCCGAAGGTGGTACCCCGGGTGGCGATGCCCTGAAGCACGGCAGCGACGCCGAAAGCCATGGCGGCTGCCAACGCGGCGGCGAAGGCCAGTACGGTGCTCAGGGTTGACTGCCCAGCGGCCGCACGTCCGGTGACGTCGCCGACCGCCGCCGACCGTCGAGCACCAGGCTGAGTCCGAGGTAATAGACCAGGTAGCCGATCGAGGCGCCGAGGACGATCGGGTTGGGGTCGGGCAGTTGGGCCACCACGACCGCGTACGCCAGCAGCCACAGGCCGGAGAGCACCAACGTCAACCTGCGGAAATGCTGCATCCGGGACGGGTAAAGGAAGCCGATCGGCACGGATACCAGCACGGCGCAGCTAAGAACCACGGCGGACACCACAGCCGAGGATAGGTCCAGCGCGACCGCGTAGAAGGCAACGACGTTCCAGTAGCTCGGGAATCCGCGGAAGAAGTGATCCTCGGTCTTGGCGTCCACCCGGCAGAACTGGTAAGCCGACGCGAGCAACGGCAAGGCCGCGACCAGCTGGCCCGGCGCATCGTCGGGCAGGTAGCCGGCCTGCAGCAGCAGGATCACGGGCGCGAACACGTACGTGAGGTAGTCGACGATGTTGTCCAGCAGCGCGCCATCGAACCACGGCAGGCGCTGTCGGACGGCGAACCGCCGAGCCAGCATGCCGTCGGTGCCGTCGATGAGCAGGGCAGCGAGGCCGAGCCACAGGGCGCGGGCCACGTCGCCGTCGATAGCGGCGAGCACGATCAGCAGCGCCAAGACCGATCCGGACGCGGTGTAAGCGTGCACCGCTCCGGCGCGCAGCCCGGACCAGAACCTCACGGAGGGCACGGAAGGCATCACGGATGGCATGCTGTACCGCGTCCTCCATGCTGGGTGACGGGCACGCTACTCGGGTTGGGTGCTGCCCTGCCGGACGCCGTGCGCAGGGGTTCCCCCCGTACGATTCCCAAGGGGGACCCCGAAGAGCTCGGGTATGGAATGCTGGCTCCACTCCGGCGCCTCTGCCTCCCGGCTCAGGAGCCCGTGCCCTGGCCACGAGAAGAGTTGGATGCGACCGGATCTGATGGAACGGCTGCTGTTCTTCCGAGCTTTTCTGGCCCATCCACGACTCGTCGGAGCGGTGCTGCCGACCAGCCGCCGTGCCGTACGGGCAATGCTCGACATGGCCGACGTACCGGCGGCCGGCCAGGTTGTCGAGCTCGGTGCCGGCACCGGGGTCTACACCCGGGAGATCCTGGCCCGACTCGGCCCGCAGGCCCGGCTGCTGGCAGTGGAGATCGACCCGGCGCTGACCGCGCGGCTGGCCGCGGAGTTCGGTGACCCCCGGGTGAGCGTCGTCTGCGACTCCGCGGAAAATGTCGCGTCCCACCTCGCCGGCGCACCGGCCGACATCATCGTCTCCGGGCTGCCGTTCACCTCCCTGGGAGCGACGCTCCGGCGGACCATCCTGCAGCGCGCCCGGTCCGTGTTGGCTCCGGATGGGGTGCTGCTTGTACTGCAGTACTCGCCGCTGATCCGCGGCGAGTTGCGTCGGCTCTTCGGATCGGTACAGGGCGGCATCTGTCCCTACAACGTGCCGCCCGCAGTGTTGTTCGCCTGTCGGAACCCGTTGCCCACGCAGGCGGCCCCGCCGTGATGCGACTCGCCTGGCGCGAGGCCCGGGCGTACGTCCTGCCCGTGACGGCCGTCGGCGTCGCGATGCTCGGCTCCGGGCGTCGACGCCGTGGTTGGCTGGCGCTCGGCGCGGCGGTAGGGCTGGTTGCGTTCTTCCGCGACCCCGACCGGCCGCTCACTCCGGAGCCGGATCTGGTGTACGCGGCCGCGGATGGATTCGTCACCGGAGTTCACGACGGGGTACCCGATCCATGGTTGGCGGCCGGGGGGCTGCGGATCACCACGTTCCTCGGTCTGCAGAACGTCCACGTCAACCGGAGCCCGATCAGCGGCCAGATCACGGCCGTCGAATCGCTCTCGGGCGGGTTCCTGCCGGCGCTGTTCGCCCGCGCCGAGCACAACCGGCGGCGGCGGGTCGCCATCGACGGGCGGAGCGGTCGGGTCGTCCTGGTACAGATCGCTGGTTTTCTGGCGCGCCGGATCTCGGGCTGGGCGGACACCGGAGATCGAGTGGCGGCCGGGCAACGGCTGGGGATGATTCATCTGGGGTCGCGGACGGATGTCCTGTTACCGACCGGCACATCTGACCCGCTGGTCGCTCCCGGCGACCGGGTACGGGCCGGCGTGACGCCGGTGGCCCGCTACCGATCGGTGGTGGCATGCCAGGACATCTGACCCTGCCGAACATCATCACCGGCGGTAATCTGACGGCCGGATTCTTCGCGCTGGTCGCCCTGGAAGGCGGCTCGGCGCGGGCCGCTCTGGCGCTGGTGTGCCTCGCGGCAGTATGCGACGTGCTCGACGGGGTGGTCGCCCGGCGCGGCTCGCAGGAGAGCGAATTCGGGATGAACCTGGACTCACTCGCCGATGTGGTCTCCTTCGGCGTGGTACCGGCGTTCGGGCTGCACATCGGACCGCTGGCGCCGCTGTCCGGTTTCGGAACCGCCGCCTGCGTTGCGTTCCTGGTGGCCGGTGCCTGGCGGCTGGCCCGCTATCCGCTGGTGAAGCAGTCCGCGTGTTTCGTCGGATTGCCCATCCCGCTCGCCGGAGTACTGGTGATGGTGCTCGTCGTAACCGGCCCACCGGCCGTACTCACCCTCGTACTGACGGTTGTTCTCAGCGCCTTGATGGTCAGCACCCTGCCCTGCCCCACGGTGGGCATGGCACTGCGGTGGCTCGCCTCGCCCCGCATCCGCAAGCGGCGCTCCGTACCGATGGCTCAGAACGGCCGAGGCCCGTCCCCGAACGGGGGCGCCGCGGACCCGCGGGGGCGGATACCCGTCGTCAAGTCGGCGGCCGCCCAGCACGCGCACCACCGCCCAAGCCGGTAGCTGTCCGAGGCGGGCTTGGCTCTCCGCCGGTCCCTCGCCATCTCGATCGGTTGCCTCCCCGCGTCTGCTCAAGTTCGGCTCCGGCACATCCGATCTGGCTGAGGAGGCAGGTCGGAGGTGGTCGTACATGGCTCGCACCGCGCGGGGACATGGCACCAGCACAACGTCAGTCGCAGGTCGATCGGGCTCGCACGTACGGCTGGCCGCCCGGATCGCGGCGGCGGCGCTGGCGAGTACGGCCGCGGTCGGCCTGGTGAGTGCCACGACGGCGACAGCGACGACGACGACGGTCAAGGCCGCCACCGCGACCAGGGTGGCGGCGCAGAAGTACACCACGAAGGCCGGTGACACCCTCGCAAAGGTGGCGACGCACTTCGGCTTGTCGTGGCGAAACCTGGCCCGGGACAACCGGAATGTGGTCGGTGACCACCCGCGTCCCAACCGGCGGTTGCCGGTCGGCACAGTGCTGACCATCGCGGCGACGGTGCCACCGCCAGTAGGGCGCACCTTCACCGCATACGTCACCGGCTACACCTGGTTCGACAACACCCCGCCGGGTTCCGCGGAGATCAGCAACCCGGTGCTGCATCAGACGGCCGACGGCACGGGCACGTATGCCGACCCGATCACCGTCGCGGTCGGGCACGATCTGAGTAGCGGACGGGACGTGCTGGACTACGCTGCCGGCACCCGCTTCTATCTGCCGTACCTGAAGCGGTACTTCCTCGTCGAGGACACCTGCGGTGACGGCCCGAAACCGCAGAACGGGGCGTGTCACCGGCACGCGTCGAACGTTTCAGCTTGGCTGGACATCTGGATCGACGGCGAGGGCGGCACGGCGTCGAGTGCCGATTCGTGCGCCAGTCGGATCACCAGAAACACCACCGTCGAGATCAATCCGCCGACAGGGCGTTTAGTGACCTCCGGCAGCGTTGCCAGCGGCGGGCACTGCGCCCTTTAATCGCTTCGCAGGTCAGCGGGCCGGTCAGCGGGCATTGCGCACTGCCGGAGCGCAGGTGCGGGCGAACTGGTAGCCACTGGTGCTGTCCAGGTTGATGGACCAGGTCATGACGCCCCTGGCGGTCGGGGCCTGCCGCACCAGGTTGCGCCACATCGCGCAGACGCCGTCCGGCGTCTGGATTCCGGTGTCGGTCGGCGTTCGTACGGTCATGAAGCCCATGCCGACCTGGTCTGGTCCCAAGACGTTTCCCCAGGCCAGCGTCCGGCTGACCACAAACTGCGGCGTCAGTTCGGCTTGGTTGTAGAACTGGATATTCGCGATGTCAAGCACGTCCTTGATCCGAGCCGCGAGGTCCAGCTGCTCCCGTTCGAGCCGACTGTCCAGGCCGGGCGCCATGGTGATGAGGAACCGCGGTCCGTACTTCGCTTTCAGCGTGAACGTGGCATCCGCCACCTGGGCCGGGTCGATACCGTGCTCCAGATCCCAGTCGATGCCCTGAAAGTGGTACGTGTCGATGATCCTCGTAACACTCCGCAGGAAGGCCGCCTTCTGCGCGTCGTTGGTGATCTGTAAGCCGCCGTCGTCCCAGCCGCCGACGGAGAGCAGCACCCGGCGGCCGGCCCTGTTGAGAGCGTCCACGTCGGCGGTGAAGGACGCCGGGGTCTGGACGCTTTGGGAGAACCGCACTCGACCGCTTCCGTCACCCACCGCGAAGGCAGCCATAATCACGTTGTAGGCACGCGGCACGCGGTTCAGGCGCAGGGCGGGATCTCCCCAGCCCTGCCAGTAACCGGCGACGACGCGGCGGGGAAGGTTGGATGCCGCCCTCTGGGGTGCCGTGGGGCGAGCGGTATCCGTGGGTACCAGGGAGCGCCCGACGGTCGCAGAGTCCGGGGCCTCGGTGCTCCATAGAGCGACGATCGCGGTAGTGACAGCCGCGACAGCGGCAGCCGCGGTGGCGACCCAGCCGCGATAACGCCCTCGGCGGAAAAAAGCGCGGCCGCCGACCGTCACTACGGACTTCCGGACGACTGCGTCCCATTCGTGGAGGCGCTCGGCGACGCAAGGCTGACCGCGGGCGCCGGCTGCGCAGTGGGGGTGACGGTCGGCGTCAGGGTGGCAGTCGGCAGGGGGGTACCCGTGGGGGTGGCGGTCGGTGTCGGGGTGGCAGTCGGTGTCGGGGTGGC
>JBDUDX010000259.1:0-7925 GCA_040002735.1 Frankiaceae bacterium
TGCGCGCTCGGAGGGACTCGAACCCCCAACCTTCTGATCCGTAGTCAGATGCTCTGTCCGTTGAGCTACGAGCGCAGTTGAGTCAGGATACCGGGGCGACCCGCCAGGCGCGAACGCCAATCTGCCGGCGCCCTCTCACGAGACGCTGAAGCAGCGTCCGGTAGCCTCCGGCGACCGTGACCACATCTCCGGACGTCCTGCACCTCCGTGGCGTCGTACTGCCCGAGAGCGAGCACCGCGACCTATATCTCGTGGACGGCCGGGTGACCTACGAGCCGACCGCCACCGCCACCACGATCGGCGAGGGCTGGATCGTCCCGGGCCTGGTGGACGCCCACTGCCACGTCGGCCTCGACCGTAACGGCGCAGTCGACAAGAGCACCCAGGAGGAGCAGGCCACAGCCGACCGGGACGCCGGCACCTTACTGATCCGGGACGCCGGCTCTCCGGCGGACACCCGCTGGATCGAGGACCGCGACGACCTGCCGCGCATCATCCGCGCCGGCCGGCATCTGGCCCGCACCCGGCGGTACCTGCCTAACTACGGCCTGGAGCTTGAGCCGGACCAGCTCCCGAGAGCCGCCACAGAGCAGGCCAAACGAGGCGATGGCTGGGTGAAGATCGTCGGTGACTGGATCGACCGCGAGCGGGGCGACCTAGCTCCGTGCTGGCCGAACGAGACCGTCAAAGCCGCCATCGACGCCGCGCACGAAGCGGGCGCCCGGGTCACCACGCACGTCTTCGGTGAGGAGGGCGTACGCCAGTTTCTCGACGCCGGCGTGGACTGCATCGAACATGGCACCGGCCTCGATGACGACCTGATCGCCCTGATGGCCGAGCGCAGCATCGGCCTCGTGCCGACGCTGATCAACATCGATAGCTTTCCCAGTATCGCCGACGCGGCGGCCGGCAAGTTCCCGACGTACGCCAGCCACATGAGGAACCTGCACACCGGCTCCAGAGCCGTGATCCGCCGGGCGTACGAGGCGGGCGTACCGATCTACGCCGGCAGCGATGCCGGCGGCAGTCTGGCGCACGGGCTGGTCGGCCAGGAGATTTCGGCGCTGAACGCCGCCGGCCTGCCGACGCTCGACGCGCTCGCCGCCGGGTCCTGGCGAGCCCGCGTGTGGCTCGGGCTGCCAGGCCAACTCAGCGAGGGGTCCCCGGCCGACCTGGTGATCTATCCCGCAGACCCCCGCGAAGACATCGGCGTACTGGGGCATCCGGACTGCATCGTTCTCCGCGGCCGCGTGGTGCACCCCAGCCGAGAAATCAGTTCGCACAACGTGTGACGCGGTTCGCGGGTGGTATATCGATCGTAACCAACCCCCTCAGCAAGGAGAGCGTCATGACCGAAACCGCGTACAACAGTGGCGGCATCCAGACCAAGGAGCACCTGGACTGGACCGACCTGGGCAAGGAGATGTGGTCCTACCGCACCGGCAAGGGCGCGGCCATCGACTACAGCTTCGTGGACATGACCGTCGAGGTACCGCGGGACCGGCCCCGAGGCGCCGCGCGCGAGCTGGCGGCTGAACGGAACACTGCGCATCACCACCCGGGACCGGGACAATGCCGGCGCGCTCGGCAGTTGACCGCCAGCCTGCAGGTGGAGGGCACCGTCGACCTTCGGGTTGACGGTGTCGCAGCCACCCTGACCGGACGCGGCCCCGCGCTCGTCCTCCGGTCCGACCAGCCCGGAGCGCTGATCGACGGACTCTCGGTCCGGCGGCCGGAGGTGTTGATGCGATCGGGGCCGCGCTGACCGAGGCCGGCCTCCGCGTGGTCGTCACCGGGCCGCGTGGCGATGTCATCACCCTGGGCGCGGGCATCCACTCCACGCTCGGCCGGCTCCTCGCCGGCTCTAGTCGAGCCCGTCTCGGCCGGCCAGCCGCGGTACTGCCCATCGCTCGTGCCCGGCTGATGCGCCCGGCGTCAGGCCGAGCAGTGCTGCTCGGAGCGGCAACTGTGCTGGGCGTTCTCGTCGCCCGGCCCCGCCGCACCCGCTGACGGCATCTCGGCCAACCGCCAGACTGGGCACTCCCGAGCGAAAGGAGTCCCGCATGGACACCGAGTACGACGTCATCGTCATCGGCGGCGGCCCGGCCGGTGAAAACGCCGCCGGGCGCGCCGCCGCCGGGGGGCTCCGAACCGCGCTGGTCGAGTCGGAACTCGTCGGCGGCGAGTGCTCGTACTGGGGCTGCATCCCCAGCAAGACGCTGATCCGCCCGGGTGACGTGCTGGCTGCGGCCAGAAGAGTCCCCGGCGCGGCCGAGGCGGTCACCGGCGAACTCGACGTCGACGCGGCGTTCGCGCAGCGGGACTACATGACGAGCAACTGGCACGACGACGGCCAGTTGAGTTGGCTGGACGGCGAAGGCATCGCCTTCCTCCGCGGGGATGGCCGGCTCATCGGCCCCCGTACGGTCGTGGTAACCAGCCCCGAGGGCACGACCACGATCACCGCCCGACGAGCCGTCGTACTGGCTACCGGTACCGGTCCGCTAATCCCGCCAGTACCGGGCCTGGCCGACATCAAGCCGTGGGACAACCGGGACGTTACCGGCGCCAAGTCGCTGCCGAAGCGGCTGCTCGTTCTCGGCGGTGGGGCGGTCGGCGCGGAGATGGCACAGGCGTTCCGGCGGTTCGGCTGCGAGGTGACCGTGATCGAGGGCGGCCCGCGGTTGCTCGGCCGCGAGGAGCCGTTCGCCGGCGAGGAGGTCCAGGACGCGTTCGAGACCGAGGGCATCACCGTGATCACCGGAGTTGCGCTGAGCGCCGCCCGCCGGGACGACGCCGACGCCGTGGTCGCCACCCTCGCCGACGGCCGGGAGCTGGTCGGGGACGAGATGCTGGTCGCGGTCGGCCGCCGGCCCAAGACCGCCGACCTCGGACTTGAGTCCGTGGGCCTCACCCCTGGCAAGTACGTCGACGTCGACGACGCTTACCGCGCGGTCGGCGTGGAGGGTGACTGGCTGTACGCGGTGGGCGACGTCAACGGCCGGGCGCCGCTGACGCACATGGGCAAGTACCAGGCACGACTCGTCGGCGACATCCTCCTCGGCAAGCCTGTGCGCGACGCACCCACAGACCCGGCAGATCAAGCCGCCGTTCCCCGGGTGACGTTCACCGATCCGCAGGTGTGCGCGGTTGGCCGTACCGAAGCTCAGGCCCGCGAGGCGGGGCTGGAGGTACGGGTGGTGAGCACGCCGACCGGCGGGGTGGCCGGCGCGTACACGCTCGGCAACGGCATCGCCGGCACCAGCCAACTGGTGATCGACGAGGCCCGAGGCGTGATCGTCGGCGCCACGTTTACCGGGCCGAGCATGCAGGAACTGCTGCACTCGGCGACCATCGCGATCGTTGGTGAGGTGCCGCTGACCCGCCTGTGGCACGCGGTGCCGTCGTTCCCGACGGTGAGCGAGGTGTGGCTGCGGCTGCTGGAGGCGTACGGGTTGTGAGCCAAACGGTCACCTGCGTGTAACCGCCGGCACCTTTCCGCGTCAACTGCGAGCGCGTACCTTCCCTCTCGGGCACCGGCACCCGGCCGGGCCACCGGAGGGAATGCCATGCGCCGCAGGACCAGGAACCGCCTCCTCCCGCTGGGCGCCGCCGTGTTGGCGGCTGCCGCGGTCAACCTGGGCGCGGCCCAAGGCGCGGCAGCCGGATCGGCTGCAACGAACCCGGTGCTGGGGCACTACCGGCACCTCGTCGTGATCTATGAGGAGAACCACAGCTTCGACAACCTGTACGGCGGCTGGGGCTCGGCGAACGGCCGGCCGGTTGACGGCCTGACGGACGCCGACCCGACCAACACGCTGCAGGTGAAGCAGGACGGGCGGACGTACGCCTGCCTGCTCCAGAACGACGTCAACCTCGCGACACCGCCGCTCAGCGCGCGATGCACCGACGACGCCAGCGGCACCACGTTCGCCAGCCACTTCCCGAACCGGCCGTTCGCGATCGACGACTATGTCGAGCCGACCGACGCCACCTGCCCGCTGCCGGGCGGGTTCAGCTCCGTCCTCAAGGGCACCGGGCTGCCCGGCGGCTGCACCCGCGACCTGGTGCACCGGTTCTATCAGGAGCAGTACCAGCTCGACGGCGGGCGCCAGGACCGCTACACCACCGGGAGCGACGCGGTCGGGCTGACCCAGGGGTACTACCGGACTCAGAACCTGCCGATCTACCGGTATCTGCACAGCCCGGGCGCGCCGAAGTACGTGATCGCGGACCGGTTCTTCCAGGGCGCGTTCGGCGGATCTTTCCTCAACCACCAGTACCTGGTGGCCGCCGCCGCCCCACCGTTCCCGGGAGCGGTCAACGACGGTTCGGGCACCGACCTGCATTCGGTCCTGGACGCCAACGGGTTCCCAAAGGCATACCCGCTCCACGCCCCGACGACAGCCACCGTGAAAGATAGCCCGCTCACCCAGGCCTGCGGCCTGCCGACTACCAAGACGGGCGTCGCGTGCGGCGACTTCGCGGTGAACACGATCCAGCCGCAGTACCAGCCGTACACCCCGGGCACGCCGGACGCGAGCCGGCTGCCAGCGGTCGATGACCGGACGACGGCGAAGAACATCGGCGACCTGATGTCGATCAAGCGCGTCTCCTGGGCCTGGTACTCCGGCGGCTGGGACAACGCGGCCGGCAACGTCGGCGGCCCCGGCTGGACGAACGGCACCGCGGGTACCTGCGCCGACCCGCGCACGGTGACCGGCGCGACGTACCCGAACTGCCCGGATACCTCCTTCCAGTACCACCACCAGCCGCTGAACTACTTTGCCCGGTACGCCCCTGGCACGCCGGACCGGGCCGCGCACCTCAAGGACGAAAAGGCGTTCCTCGCCGCCGCCCGGCGTGGAGCGCTGCCGCAGGTCAGCTTCGTCAAGCCGATCGGTGCGGAGAACGAGCACCCCGGGTACGCGAGTGAGAGTAACGGCAGCCGGCACCTGGTCACGCTGCTCAAGGCGATTGCAGCCGGCCCGCAGGCGAAGGACACGCTGGTCGTGGTGACCTACGACGAGTTCGGTGGCCAGTGGGACCACGTCTCCCCGCCCGGGCAGACCGCGGGCGGTCGGACCAACGGCGGCCCGCACGACCTTTACGGACCCGGCACCCGGGTGCCGGCGCTGGTGATCAGCCCGTCGCTGCCGCACTCCGGCGTCGACTTCACCTCCCACGACACCACGTCGATTCTGGCGACCATCTCCCGCGCGTACGGCCTGCCGGCGCTCACCCCTCGGTGCGCCGCGGTCAGCGATCTCCGCAGCGCGCTGCGGGCGGCGGGGGTGCGCCCGTAACGGGGTCAGTGCCCGCGGCGGACTCACTCGTCGTAGCCGCCGGCCTCGGCGCCGATCGTGGTGCTCTCGCCGTGGCCGGGGTGGACGACGGTTTCCGGCGGCAGGGTTAGCAGCCGCTCGCGGATCGAGGTCAGGATCGTCGGGAAGTCGCTGTACGACCGGCCGGTCGCACCCGGGCCGCCGGCGAACAGCGTGTCCCCCGCTGAACACCACGCCGAGCGCCGGTACCGTGAAGCAGACCGCGCCGGGCGCGTGTCCGGGGGTGTGCAGCGCGGTGACGTCCACTCCGGCCACCTTGAGCAACTGCCCGTCCGCCAACTCGCCGGACGGCAAAGCTTCCGGATGGGTGAGATCTCAGAGCACCCGGTCCGCCGGATGCAGCAGCACGGGCGCTTGTGGCAGCGGCGAGCTCCGGTGCGGCGTCCACGTGATCGCTGTGCGCGTGAGTGCAGGCGATGGCGACCACCCGCCGGCCGCCAACGGCAGCGATTCGATCCGCGGCTCACAACATCACCACGGACCGCAGTACCTCGCCGCGCTGCATCCGGGCGAACGCCTCCTCCACGTCCTCCAGTCCGATCCGCTCGCTGACGAACGCGTCCAGATCGAGCTTGCCGCGCAGGTACAGGTCGATGAGCACCGGGAAGTCGCGGGTCGGCAGGCAGTCCCCGTACCAGGAGGACTTCAGCGCCCCGCCGCGCCCGAAAATCTCGATCATCGGCAGGCTGACGGTGAGGTCCGGCGTCGGGACGCCAACCAGCACGACCGTGCCGGCCAGGTCGCGGGCGAAGAAAGCCTGCTCATAGGTCTCCGGGTGCCCGACCGCCTCCACCACCAGGTCCGCGCCGAAGCCGTCGGTGAGTTCCCGGATGCTCTGCACAACGTCGGCGTCCCGGCCGTTGACGGTATGGGTGGCGCCGAAGCCGCGGGCCCACTCCAGCTTGCGCTCATCGACGTCCACCGCGATCACGGTCCGAGCGCCGGCGAAGGCCGCGGCGGCGATCGCCGCGTTGCCCACTCCGCCGCAGCCGATCACCGCAACCGTGTCGCCGCGTTGGACGTTGCCGGTGTTCGCCGCGGCGCCCCAACCGGCCATGATCCCGCAGCCGATCAGCCCGGCGGCGGCCGGATCGGCGCGGCGATCGACCGGTACGCACTGCCCGGCAGCGACGAGCGTCTTCTCCAGGAACGCGCCGATCCCCAGCGCGGGGGAGAGCGGCGTGCCGTCCTCCAGCGTCATCGGCTGGCGGGCGTTGGCGCTGTCGAAGCAGTACCAGGGCCGGCCGCGCCGGCACGCGCGGCAGGTGCCGCACGGCGCCCGCCACGCGAGCACGACGTAGTCGCCTGGGGCCACGTTCGTGACGCCGTCCCCGACCGCCTCCACCACCCCGGCCGCCTCATGCCCGAGCAGGAACGGGAAGTCGTTGTTGATCCCGCCCTCGCGGTAGTGCAGGTCGGTGTGGCAGACCCCGCAGGCCGCGACCGCGACCACGGCCTCGCCGGGTCCAGGGTCGGGTACAAGAACGGTCTCCAGCGAAACCGGCGCGCCCTTCTCCGCCGCCACCACGCCGCGTACGTGCTGCGCCATTCCGACTCCTCCAGCTCCGTGGTCGCGACCGCCAAACAGTAGCCGCTTCTCGGCGTCCCAGACCCGTCGAGCGAAGGCGCGGACCTCCTTGGCGGCCGGTGTGGTGGCCCGGCAGTGGCGCAAAGGGGCATCCCCGCACCCAGGTACGTGATCTCCTTGGCGGCCGGTGTGGTGGCCGCGACGGTGTGGTCGTGGGGTTTCAGCGACAATCAGCACGGCCAACGAGATCCACGATCGCCGCCGCCGCGGCGGTGGTCGTCGCGCCCAGCTCGGAGTTCGCCACCGCGCCGAGGCGTGCGCTGGCGGCTGGCCGGTGGCATGCCCAACGCGCGGGATGCGTTGCATGAGGCGATGAGACTTCGACTGGCGGTACTCGGCGACTCGATCGGATACGGCACCGGGGCGAGCCGGCCCGCGGACACCCTCGCGCAGCGGCTGGCCGCAGGCCTGTCCGCTGACGGGCTTCCGGTGGAGAGCCGGGTGTTCGCCGTACCCGGGGCGCAGAGCTTTGACCTCGCCCGCCAAGTTGCCCAGGCAACCCCGTGGCAGCCAGACGTCGCGGTGATCGTCATTGGTGCGAACGACCTCACCAACAGAGTGCCCATCAAGCGGGCCGCCGCGCAGTTAGGGCAGGCCGTACGGGCGTTGCGCCATCACGGCGCTCAGGTTGTCGTCGCCCCGACGCCTGATATCAGCAGCGTTCCGTTCATACCGCCGCCGATGCGTGCGGCGCTCCGAGGCGCCAGTACCCAACTCCGGCGAGCCCAAGCCGAAGCGGTATCCGCCGAGGGCGGCCGGGTCGCGGACCCGCAGGCCCGCAGCGTTGCCGGCTTCGCAGCCGATCGTGCGCTGTTTTCCGCCGACGGGTTTCACCCGTCCAGCGCCGGCTACGCGGTGATCGCCGATGCCCTGCTCCCGGCCGTACGGGAAGCCGTCAGCGAGATCCGCGACATCGAACGGACCGGCTGAGCGAACTGGCGGAGGCTCCGGGATTTGAACCCGGGAGGGGGTTGAAGCCCCCAACCGCATTA
>JBDUDX010000260.1:0-5512 GCA_040002735.1 Frankiaceae bacterium
CCGCGGATCAGGACGCTCCCCGGTATTCCCGAACGCGCGCTCGGCTCGTTCGCCGGCGGGCTGGCCGTGTCCTACGTGTTCCTCCACCTGCTGCCCGAGCTGGCGGAGGGCAACGAGGCGATCGGTGAGGCGCTGGACAACGTCGTACGGCCGGCCCCGCTGACGGACCTGGCGATCTTCGCGATCGCACTGGCCGGGTTCCTGCTGTTCTTCTCCCTCGAGCGGTTCGCCGAGCGGTAGTCGGAGGGCGTGCGGACGGGCACCGGCAGCGCGCTCGTCTTCCGTGTGCACCTCGGCTCGTTCTGCGTCTACAACGGTCTGATCACTTACACGATGGCGCTGCGGTTCCGCACCGGTGTGGCGTTCGCCGTGCTGTTCACCGTGGCGATGGGGCTGCACTTCGTCCTCACCGACCGGGGGCTGACCGAGCACTACGGCAGGCGTTTCTCCAGGGCGCGGCGGTTCCTGCTCGCGGCGTTCCTTGTCATCGGGTGGGGCCTGGCCGCGCTGTTCGCGCCGTCCAACACGATCGTCGTCAGCCTGCTCACCGCGCTCCTCGGCGGCAGCGTGCTCCTCAACGTATTTAAGGAGGAGTTGCCGGGCGAGCGCGGCTCGTCACTGTCGTGGTTCACCGTCGGGCTCGTCGGCTACGCCGTCCTGCTCGCGACCGTCACGGCACTGTCCGAATAGAGGAACGAAGGGACGCCGCCACGCGCCGTGCCGCAAAGATTCCCTGCCGGGGCTGGGGTCCAGCAGCGACCTCGGGCGGCTTCGTGGGCGTCAGCGACCCGGCGTTACAGGCGGTTCGTTCGACCGGGACGCGCTGGACGCCACCGGTCGACGCCGTGCCGCTGTCCGCGGGCGGGTCCGCGTTCTTCCTCCGAGCCGATGGGACCGCGGCAGACCGCGGCGGCGGCTACTGGTGGCTGTCGACCTGGTGGCTGTCGACGTAGACCTGCGGGTCCTTGTCCCGGGGGGCGATACCCGCTGCGTGTCGGGACTCGTAATCGAGGAACTCCAGCGCGATCTCGTGGCGGGTCTGCAGGTCGGCGTTGCGCCGGAAGTCTGGCAGGTCCTCGCGCTCCTCTTCGGCCATGTGGTCGCTGTTGGCCTCCCGGGCGGCGGCCACAGCGCCCCACCAGGTGTCGCTGCCCACCTCGTGTCGCGCCACCTCGCGGATGGCGTCCCGGATCTCGTTGTGGTCCTTGACGGCGTCGCTGACCTCGTCGGGGGCGTCCGAGGCGCTGCCGCCGCCCTTCCCGATGCGGAGCAGCCTGGGGTAGAAGAACTCTTCCTCGGCGGCGGCGTGGACCTCCAGCAGCACCTCGAGACGGGCCCAGACCGATGTAAGCCGGTCGGCGTCCCCGCGATCGATGTCGTCGAGCAGCGCGAAGGTGCGCCGCTGCTCGTGGTGCTGGTTGAGGATCAGCTCCGTGATGTCCAACGGTTCCGCTCCGATCCGGTGGGCGGGTTGGGTGCTCGTCCTGCCCGCCCACGCTGCCGTCGTCACCTGTCGGCTGGCGGACAGTTTCGTCGGACGGGTCGCCGCCGAGGACCGAGGCTGACACCGCTGCGGCTCCTAATGTACGGGTCTGAGCGGTTCGTAATGGACGGGAACCGGTCGAGCAGATGGAGGCGTTGACCGACCTGGTGCTCGCCCGGTCGGAGTTCGTTCCGCTGTCCACGCCGGAGGCGAGTGCCGGGTCGGCGGGGCAGCCCGCCACCGGGCACATGAGCAACGCCGCCCGGTACACCACCCGGGACGTGCTCGACGCCGAGCAGACCATCCTCGGCGCCGCCAAGCGGAGCAGCCCGGGGCAGGACGCGCCCCGGGTCGGCCCCGGGCGGTGCACCGCCGAGGATGCGTTCGCCCTGTGCGGGTGCACTCCCAGAACAACAACATCAAACTGCGTGACGTCGCCGCCGGCGTCATCCGTAGCTGCACCGGCCACGACCCCGTGCCGGTGCCGGAGTTCACCGAAGGCCACACCTTCTGAGCTCCACCCCTGGTGTCTACCGTCGGCGGTTCACCGTCCAACC
This sequence comes from Frankiaceae bacterium, assembly GCA_040002735.1. Classification (GTDB taxonomy): domain Bacteria; phylum Actinomycetota; class Actinomycetes; order JADGOV01; family JADGOV01; genus JADGOV01. The sequence continues at coordinate 2,041 of JBDUDX010000260.1, forward strand.
CCTTCGCCGCCGTCCCACCATTTTGCCCTTCATGCTGGGCGGCGCCCTGAGCACCACCCACGGGTAGCCGACCCCGTGGCTACCGCGGCGGCCCCGAACAGGGTCCAGCCGGTTCCCCCAGCATCTCGACCGGAGTCATCCATCCACCTTCCGGGCCCCGCCACCCGCCTGACGTTGCGGAACAGCCGGCAGGGCTGTGGCGGACCGGTGCTTAGTGGACGTTGCGGTGCTGCCCGTACGGCGGCAGCCGGACGGGCAGCGCGCTGATGTCCTGCCGTTCCGGCCCGGAGGTGCCCTGCACGCTCATCCGTCTGCCGTACCAGGCGCTGAGCGGCGTTGCGGTCAGGCCGTGGGCGTAGACGCTGAGCAGGATCGTCCAGGCGGCGACGGCGAAGACCTGATGGGCATCAGGGACGTGGGCGGTTTCGGCGATGAGGACGGCGTAGACGATGGAGGCGAGGCCGCGCGGCCCGGCCCAGCCGATAAAGCCGACCGTCGCCGGGCGCAGTCCGGCGCCGAGCAGTGCGAGTGCGACAGCGACCGGGCGGACGAGCAGCAGGCTGGCCACGGCGTAGGTGATGACTCGCCAGGACAGCTCATCGAGAACGCCGGCGACTAGCACGGTGCCGAACAGCAGGAACGTCAGGAGGGATAGCAGCTGCCCTTCGGCCTCGGCGAACGCGGTGGTATGCGGGAGCAGGGAGCGGGCGGTGGTGCCAATGACGAGGCCGGCGGTGAATGCGGCGACGAAGCCGTTGCCGGTAAGCAATTCGGCGCCGGCGTAGCCGATCGCGGCAACCGCGATCGTCGCGAGGCGTTTGGTGGTCTCGGTGGCCCAGCCGCGGCGGGTGCTCGCCTCAAGCAACCGGCCGCCGGCCCAGCCGACGGCCGCGCCGACCGCCACGCCGACTCCGACGAGGCGCAGGAACAGCCAGACGTAGCCGGGGGTGGAGCCGGTCTCGTGGCGGGCGATGTCGAGCAGCACGGTGATGAACGGCACGGCGAGGCCGTCGTTGAGCCCGCTTTCCACGTTCAGGGTCTGACGGATCCGTGCGGGTACCGTCTCGTCCTCCACGAACGCTTGACCGAGCGCGGCGTCGGTCGGGGCGAGGGTCGCGGCGAGCAGCGCGATGGACGCCAGGCCCAGCCCGGGGAGCAGCAGCAGCCCGGCTCCGGTGCCGGCGACGACGGCGAGCGGTAGTCCGATGCCGAGCAGCCGCAGCGCGAGGGAGTGCTCGCGCAGCACGGTGCGCAGGTCCATACGGGAGGCGTCGGTGAACAGCACGACGACGAGCGTCGCCTCGGCGAGCGCGCTGACAAGCTCGTTCTCCACGTCGAAGTCGAGCACGCCGAGCGCCTTCGGGCCGAGCAGTAACCCGGCGCCGGTGAACAGCATCGGCATCGTGACCGGCCAGCCTTTGAGCCGGCCGGCGACGAGGCCGAACGCCAACACGGTGACAGCGACGACCAGGACGTCGTTGTCCATCTGACCTCCCACCAGGCTCCGGTTGCGCTACCCGGTTTCGACTTCGCCCAATGCAAGAAGTGCGGTGTGCCGCCAATCGCAGGCGCAGCTCGATGGCGACGACGGCGGATTCCCGTCCAGTGACCGCATCGACTCCGCACTGCGCGCGACCTTGTGCCGATAGTCCTCGCGGCGGGTCGCGGTCCAAATCGTCGAGCGGAACGGCGCCTTCGACCCGTATGGGGAGCAGACGATGAACGGTGTCGTCGAGGACACGGCCGGCGTGCAGTCCGAGTTCGACGGATACAGCCGCCAGCGACGCTGCGGACCAGCTGAAGGCGAAGGTTGATGATCTGATGACCCAAGCCGCGGGGATTTCCGGGGACTTGCTGACGGCGGCGCGCCGCGGCCATCCGAACCAGCTGATCAAGCGCGGTCGAGGCCTCGCCCCGCGGCGGCGGGCTTTACCAGGCTGGCGCAGGCGGACACCCAGCGAAGAAGGCCCTCGGCCTGGCGCTGGGCGTCCTGACCCCGATCGCCGGCTACGTCGACATTGGTGACACTGGCACCAGCAGTGTCTGCTAGCCGCGGGCTTGTCCTTCGGAGGTGTCAGCGATGCTGGCCGGCAGGAGTTCCCGGCCGCGCACGTCGGCGAGCAGGGTGGGGCTGATCGTTTCTCCGCGGTGGAGCACGCTGATCGAGCCGGTGCGCTCGAGGATCACGCAGGCCACGTCGTCGTAGCGTCGGATGCCGGCGGCGCGGAGCTTGGCCCGCAGCTCGTTCTCGATGATGTGCGCCTTCCGCAGGTTGTCCTGCAGGAGCTGACCGTCGGCCATGAGCAGCAGGGCCCGGTTGGACAGCAGGGCGTCCGCGCGTGGGTTGCGGCGGAGTAAGCCGACGGCGCCTTGCAGGGCGAAGAGGGTTCCCAGACCGATAACCCCGGCGAGCAGGGTGGGGGTGTAGCCGAGGACCACCCGGCCCATCACCGCGCCCAGCGCGATGGCTGCGGCGAAGTCGAAGCTGGACATGTTCGCCAGCGCTCGCTGTCCGACCAGGCGGAGCAGCAGGAGGAACGTGAGGTAGATCCCGATGGTGGACAGCACCACCGACAACGCTTGATCCCAGGTCACACCCAGTCGCAGCATGTTCACCTCCTACTCCAGCGGTCGGTTCACGGACGTGCTCCGTCGTTGGTCGGGCTTGCCGTGGTGAACGGGGTGCCCCAACCGAGTGACCAGGCCTGTTCGGGGACCTCGCCGGCGGCGTCGGTGAAGCCGCGCAGCGCGTGGAGCAGGGGCCGGCGGGTGTGCTCCGGCATGGCCCGCAGGATGTGGCTGATCTCGGCGCGGCGGGCGTCGCTGATCCGGTGCACCAGCCGTTCACCGGCGGATGTGAGGGAGATGCGCACGGCGCGCCGGTCGTCGAGGGCGGGCTCGCGGCGGAGAAGCCGGCGCCGTTGCAGCCGGTCGCAGTGGCGGGTGGCGGTCGAGCTGTTGACCCCGAGCAGGTCGGCGAGGTCGGCCATGCGCTGCGGTCCGCGGGAGGCGAGCAGGACCAGGGCACGGTGCTGCGGCAGGGTGATCTCGGCATCCCCGGCGGCCAGGGACCGGGCGGCGATCGCGACCAGGACTCTGCTGGCGGTAAGGAACGCTTCCACGAGGTCGACGTCGACGTCGTTCTCGGAGTGGCCGACGGGGGTCACCGTGTTTAGCTGCCCTGCGCATACGTGTCTTATGCATGGGTACGCCCAGCGGGGTAGTCGCCCACGACGGCTGCGGAGGTGTGCGAATGGCGTCACGAGTTGAGGAGTACGGGCTGCTCGGTGACCTGCACACCGCGGCGCTGGTGGGCCGGGACGGCTCGATCGACTGGCTGTGTCTGCCGCGCTTCGATGCGCCAGCGTGCTTCGCCCGGCTGCTGGGCGACGATCGCAACGGCTTCTGGCGGTTGGCCCCCTCCGTTGGCGGGGTGTGTGCACGGCGCCGCTACCGGGGCGACTCGCTGGTG
>JBDUDX010000261.1:0-1919 GCA_040002735.1 Frankiaceae bacterium
ACCATCCGGAAGCTGTGTTGCGGTTGGAAGGGATGCGCCGGGCGTGGCTCGCCCTCGCCGACACCCCGACCGGCATATCCGTATGGCTGCGCGACCACGCCGACCCCGCCCTCGGGCAGCTCCTCCACCAGGGCGGGACGTTCTCCCTCTGCGACGTCATGCACCCCCGCCGCCACGACCCGATCCCACCACTGCCCTCCGACCCCCTGCCCGCCGAGGAAGGGGCTGCAACCGAGCACAACTTCACCGTGAGCCGCGACGGCACTGTCTACGACTAACCGTTGCTGCCGCTCGCAACTCAGGCTGGCACGTGCGCCAATAAACCGGACTTGACGAGGCGCGGACGTGTCGACCAGCGCCGCTACGCCGTGGGTGATCTGCTCGCAGGGCTCGGCGAGCTTGTCCCCCGCATGTGGGATGGCTGGGGGTCAACTCCGAAGACTGAGCGCCGCCGCGGGCTTGCCTGTTGATGCAGCCTTGTGGCCAGCCGCTCGTCGTGTACGCCTGTCCCTGATTGGTCAGCTTCCCGGTTTTCATGGTGTGAGCGGTCGGTCACTGTTCCTCATGCGGTGACGTCGCGGCTGCCGTGGATGCCACGGTGTCGAGGGCGACGCTGGGTTCGCCGGTCCGCGCCGGCCCGGCGGGCGCCGTACGCGATGCCCACAGCGATGACCGCCACCGCGGCCAGTCCAGAGCGGCTGCGAAGCCGCCGGGCGATCCGGCCGCGAGCCACGGGCCAGACCGCCGCTGGACGGCCCAGGCGCACCCGCTGCGAACCGGCCAGCAGCCGGCCCATCGTGGAGTGCACTTCGGCGCCCATCGTGACGACCGGACCGTGCGGCCCCTCCACGACCAGCCGAAGGCCGGCCAGAGCGAGTGACGCCGCGACCGCGTCGATCCGGTCGAGGGCCGGTCCGGCCCCGTCCAGCAGGCGCTTCGGCGAATCGGTTTTGATGACCAGCACGTTGTCGCGGCCGGACAGCGTGGCCGGAATGCCGTCGACGTTGACGGCGATGTCGCCCTCGACCTGCAACTGGGCCATCAACTGCCGAGCGCGCCGGCGTTGTCGCGGTCCCGCGTGCTGATCCGCAGCGTGCCGTTGAGCCGCCACGTGGCGCGCGGCGCCTCCGGACCAGTGTCGCGCGGCACCTCGATCGTCATGTCGACGAAGCTGTAGTCGATGACCGCGCCTTGGCCGGTGAGGTACGACCACATCTCCTTGCCGAGGTCCGTCCAGTCCACGACCTGCTTGGTTTGTATTCCAGAGCTCATGCTGTTGTCCGACATCTCGCGTCCTCCTTGTAGGTTGACGGGTCCTTACCCGAAGCGACGCAAGTGTTATCCGCACTTTGGCGAATTGTTTGCGCGACCTGGGCGGCCGCGGGCCGCTGCACCTGGCCCGCCGCTGCCCGCCGTCCACAGCGCCGCGGGGAATGACCTGCATCACTGCTCGCCCATGCCGTCCCCCCCTGCCCGGGTGGCGACGGCGTTCCGTGCTCGACGCGATAGCCGGAGGACCGCGGGCCGATCCAAAGGCCGAACGTGTGTTCAGCGCTCTGCGGGGTTGCTGCGTTCCGCCACGTCGCCGACGCCGATGACCTGCCGGGTCTGGCGGCCGGTGCCGGGGAGCAGCTCGCCGCCGAGCGTGCGGTGCGGCCGCCCCGGTGCCGATCGAGGGCACCCTGGCGGGCCGGACGTTCACAGATCTCGGGCAGCACACCGGCACCACCAGGAACGGTCGATGCGCGGTGTGGGCGCCGGTCGTGGACGGCAGCGAACGGCTCGGGGTGTTGCAGCTGGACTTTCGGGCGCACGTCGAGGTCGACGACGAGTTGCGCGCCGCCTGCCGGGACGTCGCCGACCTGGTCGCCGAGCTGGTCCTCACCCGCTCGCTCTACGGCGACGCAGTCGAGCGGGCC
>JBDUDX010000262.1:0-11489 GCA_040002735.1 Frankiaceae bacterium
CCGCAGCCACTCACGTAGGCTCGGCTGCTGGGCGCCGGCTCCGCACACCGATTGTCAGGAGTTGCCATGACCCGTTGGACGGCAGCCGACGTGCCCAGCCTCGCCGGTGCCAACGCGGTCGTGACCGGTGCCAACAGCGGCCTGGGTTTGCAGACCGCGCTGGCGGCGGCCCGGGATCCGGATGTGGCCGGGCGGCTGTGGGAACGGTCCGAAGCGCTGACCGGAGTACGGTTCGACTTCCCTGCGGCAGCTCACCGAAGATGACGGCCGTGACCGGGGCCGAGGAGCAGCGAACGGAAAACGACCGCGACGAAGAGCCCGACTACCGCTTCACACTGGCGAACGAGCGCACGTTCCTGGCCTGGATCCGAACCTCGCTCGCCCTGCTCGCCGGCGGCGTGGCGGTCGTCCAACTCGTACCTCGGCTCGGCTTTGCCGCCGGTCGGTACATCGTCGGTGAGTTGCTCATCGGACTTTCGATTATGGTGGCCGCCACCAGCGTGCACCGCTGGCAGAGCGTGCAGCGAGCGATGCGTTCCGGCGGGGCACTGCCGGATACCCGACTGCCACTGATTCTCGCCGCCGGCCTCACGGTGATCGCCGTGTTCGGGTTGCTTCTCGTTCTGCTCCCTGGGTAAGGGCTGACGTGCCGCGCCCCGTCCACGGCCTGGCCCGGCAACGGACCACGCTGGCCTGGCAGCGCACGGCACTGGATTTCGTCGTCGTCGGCGGCCTTCTACTGCGCGTTGCCCAGGGGTTCGGCAGCCCGCTCCGGGTCCTACCGGCCGGGCTGGCGTGGGGTATGTCAGCCTTCGTGCTGGTCGCGGTCAGGCTGGGATCCCGGCCCGGCCGACGGCACCCTGGCCGCCGCACGCTGTATGCCTTGGGCTGCTTCACCATCAGCTTGCAGCTCAGCGCGGCGGTCCTCATCCTGCCGCTGTAGCGCCGGCCGACCGCCACCCCGGAGCAGGTCGGCGGTGAGCACTGCCAGCGCGCACCAGACCAGGCAGAAGCCCACCAAGCGGGCGGCCGGCATCGGCTCGTGCCGCAGGCCGACACCGAGCAGGAACTGCATCGTCGGGGTGAGGTACTGCAGCAATCCGATGACGGTGAGCGGCAGCCGGGTGGCCGCCGCGCCGAAGCACATCAGCGGAATAGCGGTGACCACGCCGGCCCCGGCCAACAGGACGGAATGCCCGGCCCCCCGGCCGAACGTGCCATTGCCGGCCACTCCCAGCGCTACCAGAAACGCGAGCGCCGGAACGGCGAGTACCGCAGTCTCGATAAACAGCGTTTCGGCCGCACCCGCGTTGACGCTCTTCTTGAGGAAACCGTACGTCGCGAAGGAGAACGCCAGGGTCAGGGCGATCCACGGCGGTCGGCCGTACTCCACCGCCAGCACCAGCACCGCGGTGACGCCCAGGATGACCGCGGCCCACTGCGCCCGACGGAGCCGTTCCCGGAGCAGCAGCACCCCGAGCAGCACGGTGACCAGCGGGTTGATGAAGTACCCGAGCGACGTCTCCACCACGTGGCCGCTATTGACGCCCCATATATAGAGGCCCCAGTTGACCGCGATGACCACGGCGGCGACCGTGAGTCGCAGCAGCGCGCCGGGTTGCCGCCGCAACGCGCGCAACGCGGTCCAACGCCGGGACACCGTCAGCACGCCGAGCAGGAAGGCCAGGGACCAGACCACCCGATGGCCAAGGATCTCCACCGCTCCAGCCGGCTCCAGCAGCGGCCAGTACAGCGGGAAGAGGCCCCACAGTCCGTACGCCGCCACCCCGAAGAGGACACCGCGGCGCTGTTCGGACACCTGCCGAGGTTGCCTGCGCTCGCATTTCGGAACTGTCCGGTTTACCGTTCGGGCATGGGCGCCCACGAGGTCAATGCCGCTCGCGATGAGCGGGAGTTGGCCGAGTTCACTCGGGCGGCGCTGCGCGACCTCGCTGCGCTGGAGCAAATGCTCGATACCGACGTAGTGGAATCCGGCGTGCGACGGATCGGCGCCGAGCAAGAGATGTTTCTGGTCGACTCCGCTATGGCGCCCGCGCCGCTGGTGATGGAAGTCCTCGAGGCAGCCGACGACGACCGCTTCACCACCGAGATCGGCCGCTTCAACCTCGAGGCGAACCTGCCGCCGTACGCGTTGGCCGCCGGTTGTTTCGATCAACTCGAGGCCGACCTGCTTGACGCCGTGCATACCGCGGACCGGGCCGCGCGGCAGTACGGGGCGCGCGTACTGCTCGCCGGGATTCTGCCCACCCTGCGGCAGTCCGACCTCGGGCTGCACAACCTCACCCCCTTGGCGCGGTATGAGGAACTGGACCGGCAGTTGCGGGCCATGCGCGGTAGTGAGTTCGTGGTGCACATCAAGGGCGTCGATGAGTTGCACGTCACGCACGACAACGTGATGTTCGAAGCCTGCAATGCCAGTTACCAGGTGCACCTGCAGGTCGATCCGCGGCACTTCGCCCGGGACTACAACCTGGCGCAGGCCATCACCGCTCCGCTACTGGCCGCAGCGGTCAATTCACCGATGCTGTTAGGTCACCGGTTGTGGCAGGAGACCCGGCTGGCGCTGTTCCAGCATGCGGTCGACGAACGCTCGACACCTCGTCAGGCGCGCAGTTCGCCCACCCGGGTGGGTTTCGGCGACGGTTGGGTGACCGACTCGGTGCTGGAGATCTACCGCGACAATCTGGCCCGGTTCCGGTCCATCCTGGTCGGACCGCTGGACGACGATCCGCTCGAGGTGCTGGCCGGTGGCAACGCACCTCAGTTGAGCGCTCTGTCGCTGCACAACGGGACGGTGTGGCGGTGGAACCGACCCTGCTATGGCGTTCTGGACGGCACAGCGAGCCTGCGCCTGGAGAACCGGGTACTGCCGGCCGGACCCACGGTGCGCGATGAGGTAGCGAACACGGCTTTCTTCGTCGGGCTGATGTGTGCGCTGCCGGCAGAGTACGGGGACATCCGCGCGCTGCTGGATTTCGATGACGCCAAGGCGAACCTCTTCGCGGCCGCCCGGCACGGCCTCGACGCGCAACTGGTCTGGATCGACGGGCGGCGCTGGCCGGTGCAGTCGCTGATCACCGATCACCTGCTGCCGCTGGCCCGGCAAGGACTCGCGAGCGTCGGCGTGCCGAGCGACGAGGTGGACCGTCACCTGGGGGTGCTCGCGGAGCGGGTGAGCAGTGGTCGGACTGCGGCCCGCTGGGCACTGTCCTCGGTCGGCGCCGCCGCCAACGGTACGACGGCTCAACGCGATAAGGCGCTGGTGTCGGCGATGCTCGCCCATCAGGAAACCGGGAGCCCGGTGCACACGTGGCCGACCGGACCGGCGGAGACGCCGAGCAATTGGCTTGATTCGTACCGGCTCGTGAAGCAGGTGATGTCCACCGACCTGTTCACGGTGGCGCCGGACGAGCCGATCGATCTGGTGGCCAGCGTGATGGACTGGCGGCACGTGCGCCACGTTCCGGTGGAGGACGGCGGCAAGCTGGTCGGGTTGATCTCCCACCGTGACCTACTCCGCACCGTCGCTGCGCCGAGCGTGGAGCGCCCGGCCCGGGCACTCACCGCCGGGTCGGTGATGAAGTCGGACCCGGTCACGGTGACGGCTTCGACGCCGACGCTGGCGGCGATGGAGACGATGCGCGAGTCCGGCGTCGGCTGCCTACCGGTGGTCGAGGCCGACCGGTTGGTGGGCATCATTACGGCGAGTGACTTCCTGGCAATCTCCTACCGTTGTCTACGGCAGGCCGCGGACTCCGGGAAGCGCTGAGCCGCACCCGGCCAGCTTCGCCAGAGTCACCGGCTGGCCGGTGGGCTCTCCGCCGGTGGTTCCGACGCCGTGCCGTCGTTGCCGCGGTCGTTGAAACTCACCTCGACCTCCTCGTTGCCCTTGAAGCGTTCCGCGGCGGCATAGGAGGCGTACGCCTCCTTGTCTGCCGACGTCAGGTCCACGTCGTCGGTGAGCGGCGTGAGCAGGGCCCGGGGCCACAGCCCGTCCCTGCGGACGACGTTGATCTCCGTGCAGAACACCAGAATCAGCGCCTCCAGGTAGATCCACGCCAGCAGGCCCAACACGATCCCGAACAGGCCGTACACCTGGGTGGCACCGCGGAGCTTGTGGCCGAGGTAGTACGTACCGATCATCTGCAACAGCTGCCACGCGATCGCGGCCGTGACCGCACCGACCCGGATGTCTTTGGTAGAGATGTCTCGGGCGGTCGCCACCCGAAAGGCGAGCATCAGCAATAGCCCGTTCACCACGATCGACAACACGGTGGCCGCGATCCGGGCTCCACCGCCGAGATCGGCGCCATAGGCCTTGGCACCGGTGGACAGCGCGGAGAGCACCGTCGTGGCGAGCACACCCAGACCGATCACCAACAGCAGCAACAAGCCGCGTAGCCGCGAGAGGACCGGGTTGGGGCGCTCGTTGCGCGGCACCGCCCACACCTTGTTGAACGCGTTCTGCACCGCCTGGGCGATGCCGAGTCCGCCGTAGACCGTGCCGAGGATGCCGACGACCAGCGCGGTGCCGCTGCCGTGCAGCGCCTTGATATTGGTCCGCAGCTGATCCCCGATGACCGGGAATTGGGCCAGCGCGGACTGCACGACCTGGGCCTGCAGGTGGGCGTTGTCGTGCAGGACGAAGCCCAGCGCCGTGGTCAGCAGGAGCATCAGCGGGAACAACGAGAGGAACCCGTAATAGGCGATCATGGCCGAGAGCAGGTTGCCCTGGTCGTCGAAGAACTTGTAGATCACCGCCAGCGGGAAGCCGAGCCAGGAATGCCGACGCTGGTATCCGTCGATTCGCTCGACCAGCCGTACTGTGCGCACGCCGTCACCTTCGTTGAGATCGTCCGGGGAGGGTACCCTCCGCCGGTTCCGCGGAGCGGCCCCGGGTGTCACGGGTGTCCCCGGTCATACTGCGCACCATGTCCCGGCCGATCGGACCGTATCCGTCCAGCCGGATGCCGGCCGCCGACCGGATCTGGCTGGGCCTGGATTCGCCGCGCAACGTGATGGTCGTCACCGCCGTGTTGGAGCTCGCCGATCCGATCGACGAGGCGGCGCTGCGGACGGTCCTCGCGGATCGGTTACTGGCCGGGTACCCTCGCTTCGGCCAGCGGGTCGTGCCGGGCCGCTGGCCGCTGCGCGCACCGCGCTGGCGCGACGCCGAGGTGGACCTGGACGTCCACTTGCAGCGGTTGAGCACCGACGACGGGCTGCCGGCGGTGGTGCAAGGCTTGCTCTCCCAGCCGCTGGATCTCGCGCGCCCGCCGTGGCAGTGCCACCTGGTGACCGCCCGCACCGGTGACGCGCTGGTGATCCGGCTACACCACTGCATTGCCGACGGAATCGCGCTGGCCAGTGTACTGCTGGCCCTCACCGACGAGGCCCCCCACTCCCCCGGGCAGCAGCCGGTTGACGCCCGGACCCCTCGCCCGCCCATCATTACCGCTGCGCGGCAGGGCGCCGGCACGGCGTGGAGTGGCCTCCGCCTGTTGACGCTGCCTTCCGAGCCCGCCCTGCCGTTGACCGGGGCGCGGGACGCGGGAAAACGCGCGGCCTGGACGTCCGGGATGCCGTTTCCCGAGGTACGAGCTGTCGCCGCGGCGACCGGCAGCAGTGTCAACGATGTGCTGCTCGCAGTGACCGCTGGGGCGCTGCGACGGTACCTGGCCGCGGCCGGGCAGCGGCCGGAAGATCTCCGAGTGTACGTACCGGTCAATGTCCGCTCGGCAGCGTCGTCCCGGCAGCTCGGCAACCGGCTGGGCCTGCTCTTTCCGCGACTGCCGGTAGCGCAGGCCGATCCGCTCGCCCGGGTAGCGGCGATCTCGCGGCGGATGACGGTACTCAAGGCCGGCAGCGAGGCTGCGGCCACCGCCGGCCTGATCCGGCTGCTCGGGATGCTGCCGAACTGGGCGCATGCCCTGGCTGGGCGGGTACTCGGTGCGAAGGGTACGGCGGTGGTGACGAACGTTCCCGGGCCGCGGCGGCCGGTGCACCTCGCCGGCGCCGAAGTGTCGCGACTGACGTTCTGGATCCCGCAGATCGGTTCCATCGGCATCGGGATCAGCATCTTCAGCTATGCCGGCACGGTGTCGATCGGCGTCGCCACCGATGCGGATCTGGTACCGGATCCGGCTCGGCTCACCGCCGCGATGGATGCCGAGTTCACCGAGCTTCGCCTGGCCACGCAGTGAGCCGCTCCGCCCGCGAACCGGTACGTCCCTTCAGTCGGGCTTGCGGCCAGTGAGCCCGAGGAGCCGGTCCTGCAGCGGGGCGTCCGCCGGTACCTCCACCTTGGGCCCGAACACACCGATCGACCGCCACTCTTCGGCGTGCGGTTCCAGCTCGGCCCACAATCCTTCGACCAACTCGGCCCGGCAGGGTCGGATCCGCACCGATCACCTTGGCCAGGTCATGGGCTCGCAGCCCGCGGAAGGAGTTGATCTGCCAGAGGTACTCCCGGGCCGGAAAGTCCCCGAAGGAGCAGTGCACCGTACGCTCCAGGTCATCGAGTGAGGTCGCTGCCGCACACGCCTTCGCCACGATGGCGGCGAAGTTTCCCTTCGGATCATCGCCGAGCAGATCGCCCTGAAAGGCGTCGGCACCGACCTCGGCCATCGTGCGCCCGGCGAGCATGTCCGGCACCCAGGCGTCGTCGTACGCGTGGTAATTGACCACCTCGCCCAGCGTCAGCGGGTGGTCAGTGGCCCGGGTCGCGAACTCCGTGGGCATGGTCTGCTGCCACTGGTTCTCCCCGATGGCGTCGATCACCTTGAGCAGGGCGTTCTCCGCGAGCACGAAGACCTCTGGCTCGGTCTTTGATAGCGGTCATCTATTCCTTCCATTTCGCGATGGGCACGCGCACGGCGGCGCGCAGAGCAGGCTAGTCCGCGGGTCCCCGTTGTGGGATCGTGCGGTCATGACGGTTTCCGTCGACGCGGCGCCTCCGGTCTACCGCGGGCATCCCTTGCTCGGCGTCGGGCCGGAGTTCCGCCGGGACATCTTCGGTACGCTCTTGCGCGCGGCCGACGTCGGGCCGGTGGTGCGCTTCCGGCTGCCGCCGGGGGTGCCGATCCGCTCGTACGGCATCTTCTCCCCGGAGGCGACGGCCCGGGTACTGGTCGGCGAGGCGGAGGGGTACCGCAAGGACAGCCTGCCGTACCAGGAGACCGCCGCTCTCTTCGGCGACGGGCTGCTCACCAGCCAGGACGAACGCTGGCGCCGGCAGCGGCGGTTGGTCGCCCCGCTCTTCACCCCGCACCGGCTCGCGGCCGACTACGTACCGCTGCTGGAGGGAGAAGCAGATCGGCTGCGGGAACGCTGGCTGGCTGCACCGTCCGCGATTGTCGACGTGCACGCCGAGAGCGTTCGGTACACGCTGCGGGCGATCGGCCGGATCCTGTTCGGCGAGGAGCTGGACGGCATCCTGCCGACCCTGACGCCGGCGTTCGCTGCCGGCAACGCCTACCTGCGCCACCGGATCACGGCCAGCGTCCCGCTGCCACGTACCTGGCCGACGCCGGCGAACCTCGCCGGCCGCAAGGCCCGCGCGAAGCTCTACGCCGTCGTCGATGCGGTGGTGGCTGCCCGGCGGGACCGACCGGGGGCCGGCGACGACCTGCTCGGTCGGCTGTTGGCCGCTCGGGACCCGGACACCGGCGGCGCGCTCTCCGCCGACGAGGTACGCGACCAGGTACTGATCTTCCTGCTCGCCGGGCACGAGACCACCTCGACCACCCTGGCCTTCACGCTGCAACTGCTGGCCCGCCACCCGCAGATACAGCAGCGGGTCGCGGCCGAGGTGGACAGGACTGGCGCCGGTGGTCGGCTTCCATACACCCAGCAGGTGATCAACGAGGCGCTGCGCCTGTACCCCCCGGCGTACGCGATCAGCCGGTACACCAAGGCCGGCGGCATGCTGGGCGGCATGCAGATCTTGCCGGAGTCGAATATCGCGATCGGCACGTACGCTCTGCACCGCGATCGGCAGGTATGGCCGGAGCCCGAGCGCTTCGACCCGGGCCGGTTCGCCGACGCCGCAGCAGCGGGCCGCTCCCGGTACAGCTTCCTGCCCTTCGGCGGCGGCCCGCGGATCTGCATCGGTGCGCAGCTCGCGATGGCGGAGGCGAGCATCGCGGTCGCCCGGCTGGTCCGCGAGCACACCATCTGCCCGGCCGGTGCAGCAGCCGGGCCGGTACCGGCGGGAGTGGTCCTGCGACCCGGTGGACCCATGCCCCATCAGCTGGTGCCCCGACGCTAAGTTACGCCGGACGCCGGGCCGATCGGGACAACTCGGTGAGCCGCCACAGCAGCAGGTCGGCCTCGTCCTGGTCACGGGCGTACGCGACGGCGTGCCACCCCCGCCCGGCGGTGTCGACGTGCACGGTCGCCAGCCGGAGGCGGCGCTGCACCGGCCCCTGCACCCACCGCAGGCTCTGCACCTTCGCCAGCGGAACGATGGTCACGGTCGGGCGGAGCCGGCCAGTACGGGTCCATACGTAGGTGTCGTCGTGCCAGGCCCGCAGGTTGCGATAGCTCAGCGGCGCCCGCCACATCGCCCGCCAGGGTGGCTGGGAACCGGGGGGCGGCGTGACGTGGGTGCCGGGCAGCACCCGGGCGAGCAGGGTGGCCGCGTCATGCTCGCTGCCCACCGGCAGCAGTGCGCTGCTGAGGTGCCCGCCTTCGTGTTCACCGCCCGCCGACAGCCGCTGGCGGGCGACGTCGATCTCCAGTCGGTGCCAGCCGAAAGCCCGCCACAGTACCGGTGAGATCCAGCGGACCGCCTGAACGCGGCCTATCGGTACGGTCTCGGCTCGGGTGGAGAGCAACCCGCTGCGCAGCCTCAGCCCGTCCGGCGCTTCCGCGACGGTGAACCCGTACTCGGCGTTGAGCTGGCGGGCCATCGCCGCACCCGCGGTGAGCAGGATCGGCCAGCCGATGCCCAAGACGAGCAGCGGAGAGCCGGTGAGCACGGCGGCCACAGCGACCGCGATGACCACGGCGGTGACCACCGCCGCGGTCGCGCTGCACACCACGGATGCCAGTAACGTCCAGAAATCGACCGAGACGATCCGTCGTTCCGACGGGACCGGAGTGTCGCCCGCGAGCCCGGCGCCGAGCGCCAGCAACTCCGCGCGAACCTCATGCGCGCGCTCCTCGGTGAGGTAGGCCAGCCGACTCGAGCTGGAACCGGTGCCGGCCAGAGCGATCCGCAATTCGGCCAGCCCGAGGATGCGGCCGAGCAGCGGGCGGACGATGTCGATGGCCTGCACCCGGCGGAGCGGTACCCGGATCGACTGCCGCCGGATCAGCCCGGTTTCGATCTGCAGCTCGCCGTGGCTGACTCGCCACCGGGTGACCAGCCAGGACACGAAACCGGTGAGTACCAAGCCGGCCCCACCCACCATCTCCGGCCACGGCACGTCGTGGCCCTCGTGCAGCAGGGGATTCGCCATCCGCGGCAGAAAAACCGCCGCCACCACGGCAATCGCCCGGCCGAAGTGCAACAGCGGGGACAGCGGGTGCAGTCGGGTCCACGGCCGCTCGCCGGGAGCGGGGTCGAGGAGGTGGTCGGTCACAGCCCGGCCGCGCGAGCCTCTCCCAGGGTCGCCAGCCGATCCCGTAACTTGCCGGCGTCCGCGCTGGTCAGCCCGGGGATGTGGGCGTCGGTCGCCGCGGCCGCGGTGTGCAGCTGCACAGTAGCCAGGCCGAGCCAGCGGTCCACCGGCCCGGCCGTGACGTCGAGGAACTGCATCCGGCCGTACGGCACCACCGACAGCCGCCGGATCAACACACCACGCCGCACCAGCAGGTCGTCATCGCGTTCCAGGTAACCCCAAGCTCGGTATCGGCCGCGCAGCATCCATAGCCAGAGCCCCGCCACGACCGCGACCCCGACGGCGACTGCCGCCGCGAGGGTGCGTCCCACCATCCACCCCGCCGCGCCAGTACTGACGGTCAGCGCGACGGCACTGGCGCCGGCCCATACCAGCAGCCGCGCGGTCCAGAGTCGGGGCGAGGGCCGCAGAAAGTCCACGTCTCATTCTCGCCCCGCTGCCTTGGTGAACGTTTGAACACACAGTGCCCACCCTGGGAAGGCTTATGATCTTGTCGCTGAGCGTGGAGATCTTGCCGGCGGGCGAGCACTGTGTGTTCAAACGTTCAGGAGCCGCCCCAGCCGTCGGCCAATCAGCCCGGTTCGACCCGGTAGCGGCGATGCCGCAGCGACGGCATCCGTTCCTGTACCTCCGCCACCCGCTCGGCGGTCACATTGGCCACCGCGATCGACACTTGGTCGGCCAACTGAGCCAACGGCACGCCGACCGGATCGACGATCATGCTCCGCCCGGCGTACGTCGGCGGGCACTGGTCCGCAGCCACCAGGTAGACGGTGCTTTCGATGGCTCTGGCCCGGACCAGCGTGGACCACTGCT
This sequence comes from Frankiaceae bacterium, assembly GCA_040002735.1. Classification (GTDB taxonomy): domain Bacteria; phylum Actinomycetota; class Actinomycetes; order JADGOV01; family JADGOV01; genus JADGOV01. The sequence continues at coordinate 10,464 of JBDUDX010000262.1, forward strand.
CCTCCTTCAGCGGCCCGGCGACCCACGCCGAGGGCAGGGCGAGCAACGTGACGCCCCGGTCGATCAACGCGCGGGCGATCTCCGGGAACCGGATGTCGTAGCAGGTCAGCACACCGACGGTGAACTCGCCGCAGTCGAAGACCAGCAACTCCGACCCGTCGAACACCCCGGGCGCCAGGCTCTCGGACTCCCTCCAGCCGAGCGCGTCAAACAGGTGCAGCTTGCGGTAGCGGCCGATCAGGCCGTCGCCGTTCACCGCCACCACGGTATTGAACGCCTTGGCCGAATCCCCCGGGACGGACTCGAACATCCCGGCCACCGCCGTGACGCCGTGCTCGGCCGCCGACGCTGCCAGACCGTTCACGAACGGCCCGTCCAGCGGCTCAGCGAGCGCCGCAAGGGGATCACCCGGCGCACCGAAGGGATGCATCGCCGCCTCTGGGGCGATGACGAGCTCCGCGCCGGCGGCGGCCGCTCGCGCCACCAGTTCCCGAACCCGCACCAGGTTGGCCGCCTTGTCCGTACCGGACGCGAACTGCACTACCGCCACTTTCATAGCTGCATTCTGCGGGACAACTAACCTCTGGCCCATGACGGCTTCGCTAGTCGAACGGATGCGCGGCTTCGGCACCACGATCTTCGCCGAGATGACCGCGCTGGCGATCGAGACCGGCGCGGTGAACCTCGGCCAGGGCTTCCCGGACACCGACGGGCCGCCGGGGATGTTGGAAGCCGCCCAGCAGGCGATCCGCGAGGGCTTCAACCAGTACCCGCCCGGGCCCGGTCTGCCGGTGCTCCGAGAGGCGATCGCTGGGCATCGGGCCAAGCGGTACGGGCTGGCCTACGACCCGTCCGGCGAGGTGCTGGTGACGGTCGGCGCGACCGAGGCGATCACCGCGGCGGTGCTGGCACTGTGCGAGCCGGGCGACGAGGTCCTCGTCTTCGAGCCGTACTACGACTCCTACGGTGCGGCGATCGCGCTGACCAGCGGGGTGCGACGGGCCGTGACGATGCGACCGGACGGGC
>JBDUDX010000263.1:0-10150 GCA_040002735.1 Frankiaceae bacterium
ATTGGGCCGGGCGGGCAAGATCGGCGCGCGAATGGGCCGTTCGAGCAAGATCGGCACGGGATTGGGCCGGGCGGGCAAGTGCCGCGCGCGAATGGGGCCGGGCGGGCAAGAGCCGCGCGCGATCGGGCGGCGGGCGATCGGGCGGCGGGCGATCGGGCGGAGCCCGGCGTAAGTTAGCCGGCGTGCGCCGTCGGCAGGTACTCACCGGGCTCGCCGCCCTCGGCGTGGCCACCGTCGCCGACGCCGCGATCGCGCCGACGCCACCGATGGCCGCAGGTCACAACGCCGGTACTCGGGAGATTTGGCCCGAGACCGGGGCCGGCAATGCCCGGGTCGAGGTCACGTTCCGCGTACGGACCGCGCGGCGCGCGCTGGCGCTCACCTTCGACGACGGGCCGGATCCACGATGGACCCCGCAGGTGATCGAACTGCTCGCCCGCCACGGGGCCACCGCGACGTTCTTCGTGGTCGGCGAACGTGCCGCGCGCCATCCCGCGCTGCTGCGGCGGGTTGCCGCCGCCGGGCATGCCATTGGCAACCACACCTACATTCACGCAGACTTGACCGGGGTGTCGGCTACCCGGGCGGCCGCGGAAGTGACCCGGACCAGCGACACGGTCGCCGAGATCATCGGAGTCCGCCCGACGCTGCTCCGACCGCCGTACGGGCACCTGGACCCGGTCGCGCTGCTCGCGGCCGCCGAAGCGGGGCTCGACGTCGTTCTGTGGTCCCAGCATGTGCGCGGCTCCGACCCGGACGCCGACGCCGCCCTCTGCCGGCGGGACGTGCGGCCGGGTTCCATCGTGCTGGCCCACGACGGCGGTCCCACCCCGAATGCAGCCCTGTTCCGCACACTGTCCGGGCTGGTCGGCGATCTGCGGGCTGACGGGTACGCCTTGGTGGGCGTTCCGACGCTGTTATCGACGGCGACGGCGACCTGACGCAAGCCTCGCGCGACAGTTACCGTTCGGATCATGAGCGAATCGGGAGCGGCCGACGACCCGCTGATGGGATGGGACCCCAGGCGACGCACAGCGCTGGAACACTGTGCGAGACGTTCGCCTCCGCCGCCGGAGATCGTGCCAGCCTCAGCGACGAGTTGATGAGCGAGCGCCGGGCCGATGCTGCGGCCGCGGACCACCGAGCCTGTCTTGATCGTCTCGATCGTCTTGAGCGCTGGCAATGGCTTATGGCCGCCTTGTGTTCGCCCTGACGACCTCCCTGACGATCCCCTTGGCCCCACCGGTTGCTGCCGCCGGCGCCAGACACGGTCCCGCAGCAACCACCGTGGTGGCCAAGGAGATCGTCGCATCCGCGCACGGGCCCAGATCTCAAGCGTCCTCGGTACTTAAGACACCTGCCGGGACGCCGCGCGGCCGTACGCCCCATTTTCGCGTTGGGTCCCGTCCCGGGGCGGCGGCCCCGAGCCGTTACGCGGGACGGCCAACCGCCGCTGCTCGGCGCGCAGCCGGTCGGTGAGCTCGGAGATCGGTACCGGCCCCGGTACGAAAGCATCCAGCAACGAGGCCTGGCCGGCGGACATGCCGGTCTCAACCGCCGCCAGCTCCGGCAGGGCGAGTCGCAGGACCGGCGTGCCGAACACCGCCGAGAGGTTGATCAGGGCGGTGCTGTTGAACCCGAGGACCGTGGCCGCGTCGACCACCGTGCGGTCCAACTCGGCCGGTCCGGACCCGTCGTCCAGGCAACCGTCGCGCTGCAGCAACGCGTACCGGGTCTCGTCCTCGGCCGGATGTGTTCGGACGCGCAGGGACAGGCCGGCGGCGGCACACGATCGTCGTACGTCCTGCAGAACGGCCAGGTAGCGCTCGGCGGAAAGCTGGCCGAGTTCCACCCAGGGCTGGGAGAGCAGTACCACGGCACGGTTACCCGCACCCGGGGCAGCCGGTGCCAGTTGGGCCCGGAACTCACTCGCGATCCGGCTGTCCAGCCGCCAGCCACTGCCCGTCCGGCGGTAGAGCGCCCAGCGCTCATCGGTGAAGCACCGCTGGGCGAGCGTCACCGCCACCGCGCGCAGCAGAGCCCGGAGGCCGCGGCCACCTTGGCGCCGGCCAGCTGCCCAGCGAGCCCGCCATCCGCCGTAGCTGCCGAGGCCCTCATCCACGACGACCCGGTGCAGCCGGGAGCGATTGGCCAGCAGCAGACGCAGGTACGGCTTGATCCCGGGCGCCCCGACGGCGAGATAGATCAGCGCCTCGCCGGGCTTCGCCCGCCAATTTTCGGCCGACCGGGCATGCTCCACCGAAATGTGCTCCCCGGCCGGTAACCGGCTGGTCACGTCGCCCTCGGTCACCTGCTCGACGCCGAGGAACGCGCCGAGCCCCAGGTTCACCACGGTGACCCTTCCGACGCCGCGCTGGCGCAGCAGGTGGCGCAGGTAGGCGGAGGCGTAGACGAGATGGGATCGGCTGCGCACCCCGGAGAGGAATACCCGGGTATCTGTCGGCCGGCGACCCCGCCGGTGGGAGCGGTACCTAGACAACCGGCGGCCGCCCAGCCAACGTCAGCCGCAGCACCGTACGCCACCGAATGGGCCGCCGCGGTCCGCACGGCGTCCGTACGCCCTCCCACAACCCGGCGAACCATACTTTCAGGGGCGCCAGCTTCCGGATCCGGGCAAGGCTGAGGACCACCCACACGCCGACGTAGATCACCGCCAGTGGCCGGGGCAGATTGCGCCGAGCCACCCACACCCGGTTGCGGGCATTCATCCGGTAGTACGGAGCGTGCCGGGTGGGGCTGGTGGCCGGATGGTAGATGACGATCTCGGGCGCGTACCAGGCCACCCAGCCGGCGTCGAAGCACCGCCAGACCAACTCGATGCCCTCATGGGCGTAAAAGAAGTCTCCCGGCCATCCCCCGGATTGCTCGAACGCAGCGCGCCGGATCGCGAAGACGCCCTCCCATACGCCGGCCACCACCCCGCCGCAGGTCGGATCCCCGACCCGCAGCCGCGGCACCCAGCGCCGAGGCGACGGCAGGCCGGTGGGATCGGCGGCCCGGGGCTGCACGATGCCGGCATTCGGGTGGGCGTCCAGCACGGCGACCAACCGGGCCAGCACGGTGTCATCGGGGAGATAGGCATCGTCGTCGATGAACAGCACGATCTCGCCACGGGCGTGGCTCGCGCCTACGTTGCGACCCTCCGGCACCCCCACGTTGACCGGCAGGGCGACACTCCGGACACCCGCCGGCAGCCCCTCGGGCGACCAGCCGTTGCCGACCACCACGATGTCGAGTGCGACACCGCGCTGGCGGCCCAGCGAGTCGAGTACTCGATGCAGGTCGGCGGGCCGGGTGCCCATCGACAGCACGACCGCGCCGACCGATGGTGAGGAGTCCACTCTGGATACGGTACGAGGTGCGGCGCGCTGCATCGGACCGCCGACCAGCGTCATACCTCATCCTCCGCGTCATCCCACCCGGGTGCCTACGGTATCGACGCCGGGACACCGGAAACCAACGCTTGGTATAACCCAACGGAAACACTACTCAGCATCATCGCGCGCGGTTCATCTCCGGGGTTCCCGGCCGTTCCACTAACATGAGCCGGCGACTGCTGCTGGAGGATCTCTCGTTGACCGCGTACCAGCCGGACCCGGTGTCCGGTGCCCGCCTCATCGGCGGAGAGATGCTGCAGTGGTCGGATCTGGACGCGGGCGTTTCGCCCGGCGTATCCCGGCAATTCCTCCTCCGGCTCCTTCCGAGCCTCGCTCAGTCCGGCCGCGTGCTCTCCGTGGGGCCGCGAGCGAGTCGATGCTTCGAGGACATGCCGGCGGGTGTGGAAGTCGATGTGCTGGTCCGCGGCTTGCCGGACGCTCGGCATCTGTCCAGCGTCGCTCAACTACGCCGCGGGGTGACGGTCTACTGCGGCAGTCTCGATCGCTTCATCCCGCCGGGCAACTACGACCTGGTGGTGGCACTCGACGGTCCGCCGGGGCTGTGCTCCCCCGACTCGGTCGGCTTGAGCCATCGCGAGATCCTGCAGCGGTTCGCCAAGTGGCTGGCGCCAAGTGGACAACTCGTCGTCGTACTGGAGAATGATCTCGGGTTCGACAGCCTGTTCCGGTTGCGGAGCGCGGCGGAGAACAGCGACTCGGCGTGGTATCGGGGCGCCGCCGGATTCGACCGTCGCCCGCTGTATTACCGGGAAGTGGACGACGTACTGCACTCAGCCGGCCTGACCGCCGCCGGGGTGTACGCGGCTTTCCCATCGATCGAGGAGGTGGGTCTGCTGGTCGGGCGGGATTGCGTCGAGGAGGAGGGGCTGGCTTCCACCGCCGCGGCGTTGGCAGCCCAGATCGAAGCCACCCACTTCTCCGACCAACCGGCACTGGTCGACCCGTCCGACCTGGCCATGCGGCTCTTCGAGAGTCACCAGGTGCTGCCGCTGGCCTCGGCGTGGGTGGTCCTGGCCCGGCCCACCTCGGCCGACGCACCGCCTCCGAGCCTCCCCGCGCTGCTCGCCGTAGAGGATGCCGGCCGGCCCCAGTGGCAGGTGCTCCGCTCGGTGGAGCGGGTGGACGGGCAGTGGACCCAGCGGCTGGCGCCAGTCGTACCGGCGACGGAGACCCGCGAGGGCCGCGTCGTGCGCAATTACCGGGAACTGGACACGGCCGTACTGTCCGGTATCACGCTGGAGGCGGCACTGCGGAAGGCGGCAACGGCGCACGATGTCCGGCAGGTTCGCGAACTCGTGCTGAAGTATGCGGCCTGGCTCGCCAACCCCCCGCCCGCGACCGCCGGCGGCGCAGAGACCACCGGTCCCGAGGACGACCTTCGGTTCTTCGCCGTACCCGCGAACCTGCTGCTGGCCGATGGCGACCTCGCCGTCCTCGACCGCACCTGGCGACTGTCCCAGCGGCTGTCGGAGGGCGTTCTGCTGGTACGAGGGCTGCGCGACTTCGCCCGCCGCCTGCTGCAATCCGGCGCTGAGCATCCCTGGGCTCCGGACATCAACCCGGACCGGCTCACCAGGACGCTGGCCGCCATGGCGGCGGTCGAGGTGACTCCGCAGCTCATCGACACCGTCGCCCGGGCCGAAGCCGAGATCGACCTTGCGGTCCACGGCGGGGACACGGTGAGCGAGTCTCGCGCGTACGCCCGCAACCTGGACATCGGTCGCTCTCAGTTCGTCTCCCAGTCCGGACCGGCCCGCGCGTACCGGGAAGCGCTGACGTTGAGCGGCCGCCTCGCGCAGAGCCTCGATGACCGGGAGAGTCAGGTCGAGTGGCTGCAGTTGACGGTACGGGCCCGAGACCGGCAGGTCGGTGACCTGGAACGCCAGCAGAGCGCAGTGCGGGAATCGGCAAGCTTCAAGATCGGACGTTTCTTCACCTGGCCGGCACGCAGTCTGAGCGCCCTGATCCGGCGCATGATGCTCTCCGCGATTCCGCCCGGTTATCTGCACCGGGCGATGGAGATGGCCCGCCGACTCGCCAGCCGGGTGTAAGGACCCGCCTCGGCGGCACCGCAGCTCACCACCAGGTCGGCGAGCCGGAACGTCCGTACGGCAAGATCGGGATCCGGTACCAGCCCGTGCTGCCGCAACCACACCGGCAGCGGCACATTACGGAGCTTGCAGACCACCTCGACGGCGGTCCACCGCGGCCAGAAACGCGCCGGCTCCGCGCCGTAGCGGCGGGCCAGCGCCCGCGGCACCGACCGGCCGGCGATCTCCGCGTCCACCGCGCAGCGCAGCGCCCCGCCCGAGGCCCAGAGCACGCTCCGGCCGTCGCCCAGGTAGCACCGCGGCGTCCCGGCGGGGACCTTGACCTTCGCCGGCGAAATCCGCACCGAGGCCGGCGCCGCGAGCAAGGCAGCCACAATGTCCGCGCGCACGCCGACGGTCAAATGCTGGATCCGCCGTCCACGGTGAGCACCTGACCGTTGAGATTCGTGTCCTCGAAGAGCAGCATCCGGACCAGCGGCACGATGTTCTCCGGCTCCACCAGCCGACCGGACGGCGTACGCCGGACGATCGTGTCGAGTTGCTCATTGCCGAGTACGGAGGACATCTCGGAGGCGAAGAAGCCCGGCGCGACGCAGTTCACCTGCGCCCGGCCGTGCATCTCCCGGGCCAGCGTGCGCGCGGCGGCCTCCAGCCCGCCCTTGGTCGCCGCGTACGCCACCAGCCCCGAGTAGCCGCGCTGGGCGCCGACCGAACTGATGATCACCAGGCGCCCGCGGCGGCCGCTGACCAGCAGCCGGCGCAGCACCGCCCGGGTGAGCAAGAGCGGAGCGGTCAGGTTCGTCTCGATGAGCGCGGCGATCCGGTCCGGCGAGGTATGCACCAGCAGGCTGTCCTGACCGATCGCCGCGTTGTTCACCAGGCCATCGAGCGGACCGAGGTGGCTCCCGGCAGAGCGTACGAACGCCTCCACCGCCGCCGTATCGGTGACGTCCACGGCATCGACGTACACCTCGGCCGGGTGCTCAGCGGCGAGCTGGGTCAACTCCGGCGTGAGCGTGCGGGCGAAGGTGGCTACCCGGGCACCGTGGGCCAGAATGTCCCGAACGATCGCCAGGCCCAGCCCGCGCGAGCCCCCGGAGACCAGCACGGCGGTGGCCGGCGGAAAGGGCGTCGGATCCTCAGACATCGCTCTTCAGCGTCTCCTTGATCGGTATCTCCGCCAGCACCCGCACCCGTCGAGGTACGGCGTAGTCCGGCAGCCGCTCCGCGCACCAGCGGCTCAAGTCCTCCGGCGGCACGTCACCGGACAGCACGACCTCGGCTACCACCATCTGCCCGACCAGCGGCGCCCGTCGGCCGCGTACCTGCGCCCAGGCCACCGCCGGATGCTCGAGCAGCACCGAGCGCACGCCCGCGGCGGACACCTTCGAGCCGCCCACGTTGATCTCGTCGGTGGCCAGCCGACCGGTGATCCGTACTCGGCCGTCCCCCACCTCCACCCGGTCCCCGGTCCGGATCGGCCCGGCCATTCCGCCCGCGCTCCACGGCGAGTCGATCACCAACTCACCGTCGGCCACGGCGAGCCGCGGGCGGCCGGGCGAAGCCCGGTCCAGCCACTCCACCGGGAAGCCGGCGCGCCGGTCGTGCACGGCAATGGTCGCACCGGCCTCGCTGGAGGCGTAGATCCAGGAGATCCGGGCCTGCGGGAACAGTTCCGCCAGGCGGTCCAGGATCACCTGGTCGACGGGCTCACCACCGAGGGTGACCTGGCGCAACGGGAGCGCGGCAACGGTGGCGCTGGAGCGCCAGAGCGCTTGGCGCCAGAACGTCGGGGTACCAGAGACGGCGGTGACCCCCTCGGCCAGCGCGATGTCGGGCCAGCGATCGAGGTCCGCCTGCTCGACGAACAAGACGTCCTGACCGGGATGCCCGAGGGACAGCGTGACCACCTGCCACCAGGCATAGGCCCCGGGCGAGTACGCGCACAGCCACCGGCGCGGGGGCTGGTCGCCGGTCACCGTGGAGAGCGTGGCCAGGGTGTGCGCCACCCGCTTCGGCCGCCCGGTGCTGCCGCTGGTGAGCAACCAGACCCGCCCGGACTCGGCCGGACGGCGCTTCGTCGGCGGGGTGACGCTTTCGGGATGAACCAGCGCGAACCCGTCCGCGCGCAGCTCCTCGGCGAGTGTGTCGTCCACCCGCCCCGCGGTGGCGAGCAGCATCTCACCGCGGCCGAGAAGCTGCGACCAGACCGCGCGTAGCGCGGCTACGTTGTCCTCGACCAGGTGGGCGGCGACCGGCGGCGGGTCAGGAATCGCCTCCACCTCGGACCAGGTACCGCGGCGACCGCCAACGATGACCACGTTCGCGGCGCCTGCCGGTGGAGTTCGGTCCGCTGCCTCGGTCACATCCGCTGCAGTTGGTCGAGAAACTCCAGCACGTCGCCGACGGTGGCGATCTCCCGCAGCCCGGGGGCGTCGAAGTTCAACTCCCGGCCGATCTCGTCCTCCACCCGCAGCGCCAGCTCGGAGAAGTCCAGCGATCGAAAGTTGATCTCCCGAAGCGAGGCACTGTCCTCGGCGGGAAGGGTCTTGTCCTGGGCGGCCAGCACCTCGGCCATCAACGCCCGCAACTCGCTCCTGGAAAGGTGGCTCATCATCCTGCCTTGACGGGTTACCGGGCGGGAAAAGTGTAGCGTGGCGCCGTGCTCCGGCCCGCGATCGACGCTGATCGCGACCTCATGCTGGCCTGGCGGAACCATCCCGACGTCCGGGCGCTGAGCCTGACCCGTCACGTCATTTCACCGGCCGAGCACGCCGCCTGGTGGGACCGTACGCTCGCCGATCCCACCCGGCGTGTCCTGGTGTACGAGCGGTACGAGGTGCCGTCCGGCGCGGTGACCTTTTTCGACCGTGACGCGGCCGAGGGGTCCGCCTGGTGGGGCTACTACCTCGACGTCGCCGGGCTGGCAGCACGGGGTGCCCTGATGCCGGCGTGGATCTCGATCGTGCGCGAGGCGCTGCGCTACGCGGTAGAGGAGATGGCGTTGACCGTGCTGTACGGGGAGGTACTGGAGGCGAACGAAGCCGTCCGCTCGTTCAATCGCCGTAACGGTATCCGGGAGGTCGACAGTTACTCACGCGACGTGGACGGCAGGTCGGAAACAGTAATCCGGCTGGAGTTCCGGGCGACCGACCTGCGGCGCCCGGCGGGGGCGAGCCGCTGATGGCCGCGCCCCGTAGCGTGCGCATCGGCGGCCGTGGGGTCGGTACCGCGTACCCCCCGTTCGTCATCGCCGAGATGTCCGGCAACCACAACGGGGACCTCGGTACCGCCAAGGAGATCGTGCGGGCCGCGGCGGAGGCCGGGGCGGGGGCGGTGAAGCTGCAGACCTACACCGCGGACACCATGACCGTCGACGTCGACCTGCCGGCGTTCCGCATTTCCGAAGGCCACGAACTGTGGGGCGGCGCGAACCTGTACCGGCTGTACGAAAAGGCCCACACACCGTGGGAGTGGCACGAGCCGCTCTTCGACCTGGCCCGGGAGCTGGGGATGCTGGCCTTCTCGGCGCCGTTCGACGCCAGCGCGGTCGATTTCCTGGAAACCCTCGATGTTCCCTGCCACAAGATCGCCTCCTCGGAGATCACCGATTTGCCGCTGGTACGACGGGCCGCCGAGACCGGCAAGCCGGTGATCCTCTCGACCGGGATGGCGTCGGTGGGTGAGATCGACGCGGCGGTGCGGGCCGCCCGGGAGACCGGCAACGACCAGTTGGTGGTGCTGTCCTGCACGGTGAGCTATCCGGCGTCGCCCGCCGATTCCCACCTGCGGGGCATCCCGCTGCTCGCCGACACCTTCGACACTGTGGTGGGCCTGTCGGACCATACGCCCGGGATCGGCGCGGCCATTGCCGCCGTGGCGTTGGGCGCGTCAGTGATCGAGAAGCACCTGGTGCTCTCGCGCGGTACTGGCGGGGTGGACTCGGCGTTTTCCCTCGAACCGGCCGAGCTCGCCGCCCTGGTCCGGGAATCGCAGGTCGGATGGGAGGCGCTCGGCGAGGTACGGATCGGCCCGACCAAGAGCGAAGTCGAGGGCCTCCGGTTCCGTCGATCGCTCTACGTGGTGGCCGACGTCCGCCACGGCGACCCGGTCACCCGGGACAACGTGCGCTCCATCCGCCCGGCCGGTGGGCTGCCGCCGGACGCCATCGACGTGGTACTCGGGCGGACCTTCCGTTCCGACGCCGGCAAGGGAACCGCCCTCACCTGGGATTTGGTGTAGTCATCCGCGTCCCAGGGACGTATTCTCTTGTAATACAGTGTTCGGGTGCCAGAGCGGTTTGACTTCTCTCTGCTGGACGAGGACGACCCTTTCGAGATCGATGCTCAGGCCGCGCAAGTCTTCAAGCATCCATACCTTGGCATCGAGGACATCGAAGACCTGTGGTCAAGCGACCCCTTGTTCTACCCCGCCAATTGTTCTACCCCGCCAAGCCGCCGGCGCACTGGCCTGATGTGCGGCGAGGTTGCGGGCAGGGTGCTCGTGGTACCGCTCGCGCCAGCCCGAACCGGATATCCGAGCCGGTGCCGCCCGATTGGCTGCTATGAAGCCTCTTCAATCCTCGCCCGTCAGTACCGGAGGGACCGATGAATGCGCCGATGACACCCGACCAGGAGTACGAGTTCTTCTCCCAGCCGGAGAACCAGGAGCCGCAGGGCC
>JBDUDX010000264.1:0-16116 GCA_040002735.1 Frankiaceae bacterium
CGCCCCCTGAGCCAGCACCATCGGCCCGGTGTGCCGGGCGCTCCTCGTCACGGCCGGCATCACGACATTCCCTGCGACGCCCACGTCGTGCTCGTCGAACCGGATATCGGTCAACGCGGTACGCAGCCAGCGCACCGTCGCGGCGAACGCCGCCGGGCCGACCCCCCGCGCCGCCGGCGGTTCCACCGCCGCCTCCCGGTTCGTCCAACCCAGCGCGATGTACTCCACGGCATCGCTGAGACTCCCGGTTTCGATCGCCCGGTAAAACCGGCGGCCCAGGCCGCGAGATCGACGGTCATCGGAGCGAATCTTTCGCTAGACGCATCTTCCACTGGAATCAGGTCCCACCGGATGACGGTCGATGTCAAGCGGAAATACGATAGCCCGCGGCGGCGCGCGCAGGCGCCCGCGACCACACTCCGCGTACCCACCGCCACCCGCCAGTTGACGCTCGACCGCCGCTACCCGGCGACCACCATGGCCGACGTGGCGGCCGCAGCAGGGGTCGCGGTACACGCCGTGTGCTCAGCGACCGGCGGCGGGAAGGCGACGCTGGCCCAGCGGGTTTGGGACGTCACCCTCGCCGGGGACCTCGACCCGGTGCCCCTCGGCACCTTCTATGTCGTAGAGCCGATAAGGGGGCGGACGAGTCGGCCTATAGGCCGGGTTCTGTGAGCGACACCGAACGCCGAAGCGCGGCGCCGCCCGGCGGCCATCCATCTCGGGCTGCCGTTGCCGACAGCCTCCAGCGGTCTACCCGGAAACTCGGGCGGGCCGCCCTCGAACGTTTCCTGTCTGACCTTGCTCCGGGTGGGGTTTGCCGAGCCGCCCGAGTCGCCTCGGGCGCTGGTGGTCTCTTACACCACCGTTTCACCCTTACCCACACCGGCGAACCGGCGCAGGCGGTCTACTTTCTGTGGCACTGTCCCGCGGGTCACCCCGGGTGGGCGTTACCCACCACCCTGCCCTATGGAGCCCGGACCTTCCTCGGCGAGCACCCCGAAGGGGACTCGACGCGGCCGCCCGGCCGGCTCGTCCGCCGTACAGATACTCTACGGCGTCCCGTTCTGCCCCTCGGACCGCACGAACTCCACCAACGCGCGAAGAGTCTCCGGCGACGCACAATCTCCCGCGGTGAGTACCCGGACGTCGGCCGAGTCGGCCACGTCTACGTCGTAGGTGAACGCGTCCGGCAGCGTCGGCGCCGCCGGCGACGGCGCCCGGCCCGATTCCGTGGCGGCGAGGAGCCGACGCAGTTCCGCAGCAGCAGCCAGGGGCAGCTCCGATGCGGTGACCGACCAGATTCGCGCAATGCCGGTCACGCCGCCGGTTCGCCGTACCGTGACCCGCAGGTCAGACGTCGACCCCGACCTCCCCCCAGGCGGTCCGAACGGCACCCGCGGACGGCTCCCCGAAAGCATGCTGCGCGGCCCGAAGCGTCGCCCCGGCGAAGCCTTGGAACCGGGTATGCGGCCGGATCCGAGCATCCCGCAGCGCCTCGTACCAGATCGCTCCGGCCCGCTCCCAGCTCGACCCACCGAGCGCCAGGGCGGTCAGCGCGAACGCGCGGTTCGGGATGCCGGAGTTGATGTGGACGCCGCCACTGTCCTGCGCCGTGGTCACGTAGTCCCGCATGTGGGCGGGCTGGGGATCCTTGCCGAGTACCGGATCGTCGTAGGCGGTGCCCGGCTCCTTCATGGACCGCAGCGCCGAGCCATGGAAGCCGGGCAGTACCAAGTCAGCACCGATCAGCCAGTCCGCCTGCTCCGAGATCTGACGCAGTGCGTACTGCTTGACCATGCTGCCGAAGCAGTCCGATACCGACTCGTTGAGGGCTCCGGACTGGTCGAGGTAGGCCAGCTGGGCCTCGTACTGCGTGACCCCGTGGGTGAGCTCATGGCCGATCACATCCAGGGAGACGGTGAAGGAGCCGAAGAGGGTGCCATCGCCGTCCCCGAAGACCATCTGGTCACCGTTCCACTGGGCGTTGTCCCAGTCCTGGCCGAAGTGCACGGTAGCCAGCAAAGGCAGGCCGGCATCGTCGATGGAGTCCCGGCCCAGGACGTCGCGGTAGAAGGCGAACGTGGCGCCCAGGCCGTCGTACGCCTGGTTGACCGCCACGTCGGCAACCGGCGGGCCGCCCTCACTGCGAACCTGCCGCCCGGGAAGCCTTTCTTTCTGCGCCGCGTCGTAGACCGTCCGCTGCGGTTCGACGGTGGAACCCACAGCGAGGCGACCGGGGCGCACTCCGAGCCGGCCGGGTATCAGCGCGTGCACCCGTTGCGACCGGATGGCGGCATCCAGGGACAGCGTTCGCAGTGCCCAGTTCCGCTGCTCCGGCGTGCCGTTACGGGCGATCGCCTCCACCACGTACGGCGGCAGGACGCAATACGCCGGGTGTCTGAACGTCATGCTTCCTCCACGTCGATTACGACTCCCTTCAGATGTCGAGCCGCTCAGGGCAGCGGCAGCGGGAGGTGCGCGGCGTCGTTCCATCGGTGGAGCACGGCCGGGCCGTCGGCGTACCAGGAGATCTCGGTCAGGCCGACCGGATCGAGCTGCATCCGGTACAAGGCCTGCGGCGGCGCGTCCAGCGCTATCCGGGCCAGCGTCTTGATCGGCGTGACGTGGGAAACCGCCAGCACTCGCTCACCCCCGAAGCGGGTCAGGATGCGGTTCCGGGCCTGTCGGACCCGGCGGGCGGTGGCGGTGAAGCTCTCCCCGTTCGGCGGGGCGACGTCCGGCGACGCCAGCCACGCGGCGAGCTCCGCCGGCCAGCTCTGGCTCACCTCGGCGAAGGAACAGCCCTCCCAGTCCCCGAAATCCGTCTCCCGCAGTCCGTCTTCCACCACCACGTCCAGCCCGAGGGCCTCGGCCGCGATCTGTGCGGTGTGCCGCGCCCGGGTCAGCGGCGAACTGAGTACCGCTGCGAACCCCGGCTCTGTGGCCAACCGGGCGGCGACGGCCTGCGCTTGTTGCTCTCCAAGCGGGGCCAGGTCCACCTCGCCCGAGCCGCTGAAGCGCTTCTCGGCGGTGAGCGCGGTGGCGCCGTGGCGCAGCAGGCCGGCGACGGTGGCCGGACCGGTCTCGGTACGCCAGCCGTAGGACTGGCTCGCGGGGTCGGCCGCAGCGGGCCTCGGGGCTTCGGGCGCCTCCCGGACCCAGGCCCGCCCGCGGGCGGCGGCGTCCATCGCCTCGTTCGCCAACCGGTCGGCGTGGCGGTTTTGCTCCCGCGGAATGTGCCGGAAGGTCACCGCCGGCAGCCGTCCGACCAGGTCGAACGCCTGCCGGGCCAGTACGCGCATGGCGGGGTGCTTGACCTGCCAACGCCCGGACATCTGCTCGACCACCAGCTTGGAGTCCATCCGCACCTCGACCGCGCTGGGTTCCCAGTCCGCGGCGGCTCGCAGGCCGGCGAGCAGACCGTGGTACTCCGCGACGTTGTTCGTCGCCCGGCCGATGCCACCGGCCACCTCGGCGAGCACCTCGCCGGTGCCGGCGTCCCGGACCACGGCCCCGTACCCGGCCAGGCCGGGATTGCCCCGCGATCCGCCGTCCGCCTCGATGACCAGTCGACGGGTCACAAGCCGGACTCGGGCGTACGTACCAGGATCCGCCGGCACTCCTCGCACCGGATCACCTGCTCGGGCGGTGCGGAACGAAGCAGCGCGATGTCCTGACCGGACAGCGACAGGTGGCATCCTTCGCACCGACCGCGCTGCAGCGCGGCGGCGCCGACGCCGCCCATGTCCGCGCGGATCTTCTCGTACAGCGTAAGCAGATCGGCCGGAATCTCCTGGGTCAGCATCGCCCGCTCGCTGGTGCGCAATGCGGCCGACCGGTCGATCTCCTCCTGGGAGGCGGTGCACCGATCGGCCGTCGCCTGCCGCTCGGCCACCAGCTGCGCCTGCTCGGCCGACAGACCGGCGAGCCGGGACTGCACCTCCTCCCGGGCCTCCATCACGCCCAGTACCTGCTCTTCGAGATCATCCTGCCGGCGGCGGAGCGAGGCTAGCTCGGACTGCAGGTTCTCCAGTTCCCGGGGTGAACTTACGGCCCCGGAGTCCAGCCGCTGCCGGTCGCGGTCCGCGCGGCTGCGTACCAGGTCCACGTCGGCCTCCAGCCGACGCTGGTCCTTGGCGAGGTCACCGTCCTCGGTACTCGCGGCCGCCGCCGCGTCCGCCAGCCGCCCGATCCGCTCATCCAGGTCGGTGAGCACCGCCAGTTCCGGCAGGGTACGGCGACGGTGCACCAGCCGCGCCAGGTCGGCGTCGGCCGCCTGCAGATCGAGGAGGCGCAGCTGACGGTCAGGAGGGGCGTTCATCGTCGTTGACTCAAAGTCGTTCGCTCACAGTCCAGGGGTCGGTGACGATGGTGCTCACCGTCGCAGTCACCGTATCCGCCAGGTCGGACCGCAGCGTCGCGGCCGCAAGCGCCAGCCACGGCGCCTCGGTGGCCCAGTGGGCCGCGTCGACCAACCCGACCCCGCCATCTTCCACCACCTCCGACGCCGGATGGTGCCGTAGGTCCGCGGTGAGCAGTACATCCGCACCAGCCGCACCGGCCGCGCCAGCCAGATCGCCCCCGGAGCCGCCGCACACCGCAACCCGACGAACCGGCCGCGCCGGATCACCGGCCGCTCGTATCCCCCACACGGTCCGCGGCAACGAGTGAGCAGCGGTACGGGCGAATTCTGCCAGCGGAACCGCGGCGGGCAGCTCACCTACTCTTCCCAGTCCTCGAGTGCCGGGTAACGCCGCCAACTCGAAAAAGTCGTACGCCGGTTCCTCGTAGGGGTGCGCCGAGCGCAACGCGGTCAGCACCGCCCGCCGGGCGTTGCGGGGCAGGATCATCTCCACCCGGGTCTCCGGTACCACCGCGATCTCGCCGGGTCGACCGATCGCCGGGCTCGCGCCGTCCCCCGGCTGGAACGTGCCGATGCCGGTCGTGGTCCAGGCGCACCGCGCGTAGTTCCCGATCGCGCCGGCGCCGGCAGTGGCCAGCGTGTCGATCAGCCGATCGGCGTCCGCGTCCGGCACGAACGTGACCAGCTTGTCCAGCGGGTCGGCGCCGCTGGGCCGCAGCGGCTGCAGGTCCTGCACGCCCAGCACGGCGGCCAGCGCATCCGAGACCCCGGGATCGGCCACGTCGGCGTTGGTATGCGCCACGTACAGCGCCACCCCCGCGCGGATCAGCCGGTGCACCAGCCGGCCCTTCGGCGTGGTTGCCGGCACGCCGTGTACCGGGGTCAGCAGGAGCGGGTGGTGGGTGACTAGCAGGTCCGCGCCGGCGGCCACCGCCTCCTCGGCGACCGCAGAAACCGGATCCACCGCGAAGTGCACCCGCCGTACCGGGGCGGCCGGGTCGCCGGCCACCAGGCCGACGGCGTCCCACGGCTCGGCCCAGGCCGGGTCGTACCGACGCTCCAGCGTCGCAATGGCCTCGGCGAGGGACGCGGTGGCAGACACCTCGGCAGGGTAGCTCGCCGTGGGTGAATAGGCCGCTCACTACTGTCGAGGCATGCCTACCAAAGCTCCGCTCACCCACCGGCCCGTGGTGCTGCTCTCGCACCGCGGACCGGTCTCCTTCCGCCGCCTGCGGGGGCAGCGGCGCGTTTCCCGCGGCGGCGGCGGCCTGGTCACTGCGCTGATGGGCCTCGCCGGCTCCCTCGGCGACGACGCGGTATGGGTATGCGCCGCGGCGACCGCGGAGGACCGCAAGGTGGTGGAGGAGTACGGGGACCGGCCGGTTCACATTGCGCTGGCCGCCGCGCCGCACATCGTCGGCGAGGGCGTGGCGGCGGACGACCCGATCGTGACCACCCGGATGGTCGCAGTGGACAAGCGCCGGCACGACGAGTTCTACGGCGTGATCGCCAATCCGCTGCTCTGGTTCGTGCAGCACGGCCTGTACGGACAGGCGGAGCAGCCGATCCTGACCAGCCGGGAACACACCGCGTACACCCGCGGCTATCTGTCGGTGAATCGGAAGTTCGCCGACGCGGTGATCGCCCAGGTCAAGCAGCTCACCGCGGCGACCGGCAAGGACCCGATCGTGCTGCTGCAGGACTACCACTTCTACCTCGTCGCCAAGCGGGTGCGGGCCGCCTGCCCCGGCGTGACGATCACCCACTTCGTCCACATCCCGTGGCCCGGGCCGAACGAGTGGCGGGTACTGCCGCCAGAAGTACGCGAGCAGCTGCTCCGCGGGCTACTCGGGTGCGACATCGTCTCCTTCCACACCCGGCGTTTCGCCCGTAACTTTCTGCTCTGCTGCCAGGAGGTACTCGGTCTGGACATCGACCTGCGGGCCATGGCGGTGGACGTCGAGGACCGGCGGGTGCAGGTGCGGTACTACCCGATCTCGGTCGACCCGGCGTCGCTGGAACAGCTGGCGAAGACCCGTCCGGTCGCCCGGCACCGCAGCCGGCTCGCCGCCGCGTACCAGGGCGACGACCGCCAGCTGGTCCTGCGGGTCGACCGGACCGACCCGTCGAAGAACATCGTCCGTGGCTTCCGCGCCTTTGACGTGCTGCTCACCGATCACCCGGAACTCCACGGGCGGGTGACGTTCTACGCGCTGCTGCAGCCCAGCCGCCAGGACGTGCCGGAGTACTCCGACTACATCGGCGCAATCGGGTCGGTGGTGGCTGAGGTGAACGCCCGGCACACCGGGGACGGCTGGCAGCCGATCGTGCTGCAGATGGAGAACGACATGGCGCTCGCCGTCGCCGCGTACTCCCTCGCCGACGTGCTGCTGGTAAACGCGGTGAACGACGGGATGAACCTGGTGGCGAAGGAGATGCCGCTGGTGAACCGCAGGGACGGGGTACTGGTGCTGTCGGAGAACACCGGGGCGCACGAGGAACTCGGCCCGTACGCGGTGACCGTGCACCCGTTCGACGTGCAGCAGCAGGCCGAGGCGCTATACGAGGCGCTCACCCTGCCGGCGGAGGAACGCCATCGGATGCTGGCCGGAGCGGTGGACGTTGTACGACGTCACGACGTCCACCACTGGCTCGCCGCCCAGCTCGCCGACATTGCGGCGCTGGATGCTCCAGAGCCGGGCGAGCCGGGCGAGCCGGGCGAGCCGGGCGAGCCGGGCGAGCCGGGCGAGCAGCCCGAGGGCTGAGACTCAGGCGCCGCCGACCGCGTCCTGCACGATGCCGGTACCCGCGCAGGTGGTGCACTTCTGGCCGTCGAGTTCGCCGGTGCCGGCGCAGTCCGGGCAGAGGTTGTCCCCGCTGCCCGGGGCTCCTTCGGGCGCCTGGTCGCCCGGGTTGGCCGAGCTGGGGTCGGTGCTCATAACGTCCCCTGGAATGTGCGTCCGGTTGTCTGCGCGGACGGTACCGGGAGGCTCCGACGGTGGGCCCGGCAGGTGTTGATCCTGCGACCTCCGCCTTGTAAGGGCGGCGCTCTACCGTTGAGCTACGGGCCCAGCCGTTTCGACGCTAGCGCACGAACGCTAGTGCACACCGCCGCGCAGCACCCGGGTGATGGCCGCCGCGACGTCTTCGGCGAGGCCGGCAGCAGCGGCCGGCTCAGGCGTACCGGAGCTCGCCACCGGTCGGCTGGAGCCGGTGTGACCGCACGCCCGGCAGGTGGTCTCCTCCAGAACGCGGTGCAGCGTCGTGGCGTCACAGTGCGGGCAACGGTCCAACTCCGCCGTCCAGTCCCGATCCCGTTGGCAGTCCGGGCAGATCAACACCTGCCGACCGGCGCGTACTCCACGTTTCCACGGGCTCGGTCCCCGAACCGGATCACTCTGCCGGAGGCCGCAGCGGTAACACGGCATGCGCAGTAGCCTAGCTAGAGGTCGGCGAGCACCTTGCGGTAGGAGTCGAGTTCCCGCGCGTCAGGTACCGCGTTAACCACCTTCCACCGCAGGACGCCGGCACGATCGATGATGAACGTACCGCGCAGCGCGGCGCCCATCTCGGCGGAGAACACGCCGTACGCCTGGGCCACCGCGCCGTGCGGCCAGAAGTCGGCAAGCAGCGGATAGTCGAAGCCCTGTTGCTGCGCCCACGCTCGGTGAGCATGCACCGAATCGACCGACACCGTCAGCACCTGGACGTCCTCGTTCTGCAGGTCGCCGACGTTGTCCCGGATGGCGCAGAGTTCACCGCCGCATACCGAGGTGAACGCGAACGGATAGAAGACCAGCACGACGTTCTTACGGCCGCGGAACTCAGCCAGGCTCACCGGGCGTCGCGCTTGGTCAAAAAGCGTGAACTCCGGCGCCGGGTCGCCCACCTGAGGCTCCGGCGGGGAAGCGCCTGCCACGTGGCCCGCCCTTTCTCCAGCCGATTCGGGTTGCGCCGCTGATGCCGACGGAACACCAGTGTGCGTGACGACTGCCGACAGTAGTACTGGCGTGGGGCTGGCTGACGCGGATCCGAAGGAGGTCGGGCGTCGGGTGCTCCAGGCATGGGACGACTTCCTCACCCTCGCCGAGGAGGTCGATCTGCAGGCGCCCGGCCGGCTACCCGGGTGGCGGGCTCAGGAGGTCTGCGTACACCTCGGCGCCTGGCCCGAGCGGGCCGCGCTGGCCGCGTCACCGAGGCGGCCCGCCGCGGGTTGGCACCGGGGCCGCCGGTCAACCCGGACGATAGCAACGCGGTCGTACTGGGACTGCACCGAGCCGAGCCCCGCTCCGCGGTACTCGACGCCTTGCGCATGGCTCGAGAAGCGGCGGCCGCCTACTTCGCCGCACCGGACCTGGCCGCGATCACCCGGCACCCGATCGGTCGCCGGTGGGCGTACTGCCGGCGACCTCTGCGATCGACACCATCTGCTACGAACTCGCCGTCCATGGGCCTCGACCTGCACAGCTCGGGTGCCCCCGCGCCGCCACCAAGCCTGCTCGACGCCGGCCTGGCCGCACTGATCGACGTGACCGGCTCACTGGCCGCCGCCGGCGGGGTACATCTCACGGTGGCCGCCCTGGGGGACAGTGCCGGTTGGCGGTTCACCGCCGCCAAGGGTGCCGGCTGGCATACCGAGCAGGTGAACGCCGAGTCGAGGCCGCCAGCATCATCCCATACCGCCGTACGGGGTCGGGCCGCAGACTTACTCGACATCTCCTCGGGCCGGGCCAACGCCGCCGTGCTCATCGCCACGCGCAAGGTACACGTTGATGACCTGCCGGCCTTCCTGCGACTGGCCCCGCTCATCGAATCCGCGCCGCACATTCCGGGCGGTACGGCACTGCGCGGGGCGACCCGCCTGCTGCGCACCGCCGGCGGCCTGCTCGGTAGGATCCCGCGACTGTCTTAAAGCGGTCGGGCACGGATGCCGGAGCCGCATGAACGTAAGAACACACAGTGCTGACCGGGCCGCAAGATCGGCACGCTCAAAACGATCTCTGAACGTCTCCCGAAAGCGAGGACTGTGTGTTCAAACGTTCAGCCGGCGCGAAACACCTTGCCGGCAAGCCCTCACCGGCGGGCGCCCCGGGCCACCAGTCGGGCGCCGGACCAATCCGGGCCGGCGCTGATGCTGGAGGTCTGGGTGAGGCCGGCCGTCGGCGCCGATTCGCTGATCTCGCTCGGCTCTACGTGACCCGGACGGCCGCCCTTGGGAGTAAGCACCCAGATCACCCCGCCGGCCGACAAGGGCGTCAGCGCATCGACGAGCGCATCCACGAGATCCCCGTCGCCGTCGCGCCACCACAGCAGTACGACATCCACGACGTCATCAACGTCTTCATCGACAAGTTCACCGGCGAGCTCCGCCACTCGTGCGCGGAGCTCCTCATCCACATCGTCGTCGTAACCGATCTCTGATACGACCTGGCCTGGTTTGATTCCCAGCTTCCCGGCCGCGCCGTGCTGGACAGCCGCGTGATCCGCGGTCGCGCTCACGAGGAACACCCTCCCACCATTCGGTTGCTCGTAGTTCACCCGTTCCCGGGCGCTCGCGCAAGGCCCGTGCCAGTATTCCCCAGGCCAGCTATCCGCGGAGCAAGGACAATCGAACCTCTCGCCTCGGGTTGTCGACGTTGAGGTCCACTAGCGCGACGCTCTGCCAGGTACCCAGCGCCAGATCGCCATCGACCACGGGCACCGTGGCGTACGGCGGAATCAGCGCAGGCAGGACGTGCGATCTGCCGTGGCCGCGGGACCCGTGAGCGTGCCGCCACCGATCGTCCGCCGGCAGCAGGTCGGCGAGGGCCGCGAGCAAATCCGCGTCGCTGCCGGAGCCAAGTTCCAGAATCGCTATTCCTGCGGTGGCGTGCGGGACGAATACGTGCAACAGCCCGTCCCGATCGCCGTCGGCCGCGGCGGCGCGGACGAAGCGCTGGCAGTCGCCGGTGAGGTCGTGGACGGCCGGCCTTGAGCCGGTGGTCACCTGCAGCAGCATGGTGCGCCCTCGTCTCCTTCAGGCTCAGCTCAGCCACTTGCCGAGCACCGCGACCTCCTGGGCCGAATAGCCCAACGCGGCGTAGAAACCGGTCGCGGTGTCGTTTCCCGTCCGCACCATCAGCTGAACCTTTGGGGCGCCGGCCCGGCGCAACTCCTTCTCCGCGGCCCGAACGAGCTGCCGCCCGAAGCCCTGGCGCCGATGCTGTGTGGCTCACCGCGAGGTAGTACAGCCAACCGCGGTGGCCTTCGAAGCCGAGCATGATCGAGCCGACCACGCTGCCGTGCAGGTGGCCGACCAGGACGGTCGACGCGGGACAGTCCTGCGCCAGACGAAGGTCGGCGTACGGGTCGTTCCACGGCCGTACCAGGTCGGCCTGGCGCCACAACTGCACGACCGACTCGATGTCGGCGGCGCGCAGAAAGGCGACCAGCACCAGGTCACTTCACCACAGTCAAGTGACAGCGGGCGCAACCCGTACGACGATGGGCAAGCCGCACTCCCCGCCCCCGACTTGGAGGACCCGTGGCCGCCGATAAGGCATCCGCCCGTAATCGCTACGCCGTGATCAGTGACGGGCTGCCGAGCCAGATCCCGGACACCGATCCGGAGGAGACCCGGGAGTGGGTGGACTCCTTCGACCACGTACTGGACGTCGCCGGTCCGCGCCGTGCGCGGTTCCTGATGCTGAAGCTGCTGGAGCACGCCCGGGAGCGGCAAGTCGGCGTGCCGGCGCTGCGTAGTACGGACTACGTCAACACCATCCCGGCCGAGGCCGAGCCATGGTTCCCTGGCGACGAGGACCTGGAGCGCCGGATCCGGGCCTTCATCCGCTGGAACGCCGCGATCATGGTGTCCCGGGCGAACCGGCCGGAGATCGGCGTCGGCGGGCATATCGCCACCTACGCCAGCGCGGCGAGCCTGTACGAGGTCGGCTTCAACCACTTCTTCCGCGGCAAGGAGGGCGGGGAGTCCGGCGATCAGGTGTACATGCAGGGCCACGCCTCCCCCGGCATCTACGCCCGCGCCTTCCTGGAAGGCCGGCTGACCACGAATCAGCTTGACGGTTTCCGGCAGGAGATCACCGCGGCGCCGAACGGCCTGCCGTCCTATCCGCATCCCCGCTTGATGCCGGACTTCTGGGAGTTCCCGACCGTCTCGATGGGGCTCGGGCCGCTGCAGTCGATCTATCAGGCCCGGTTCAACCGGTACCTCCTGCACCGGGAGATCAAGGACACCTCGCGGTCACATGTCTGGGCGTTCCTCGGCGACGGCGAGATGGACGAACCGGAGTCCCTCGGCGCGATCGGCGTCGCCGCCCGCGAGGAGCTGGACAACCTCACCTTCGTGATCAACTGCAACCTGCAGCGCCTCGACGGCCCGGTCCGCGGCAACGGCAAGATCATCCAGGAGCTGGAGTCGTACTTCCGGGGCGCCGGCTGGCACGTGATCAAGGTGGTGTGGGGCCGGCAGTGGGACGACCTGCTGGCCCGGGACCGGGACGGCGTACTGCTCAACGCGATGAACACCACCCCGGACGGGCAGTTCCAGACCTACTCGGTGTCGGACGGGGCGTTCATCCGGGAGAATTTCTTCGGCCGAGACCCGCGGCTGCGCAAGCTCGCCGAGGGGCTTTCGGATGAGGCGATCACCCGGCTGTCCCGCGGCGGGCACGACTACCGCAAGGTGTACGCCGCGTTCAAGGCGGCGCGGGAGCACACCGGGCAGCCGACGGTGATCCTTGCCCAGACCATCAAGGGCTGGACGCTCGGGCCCGACTTCGAGGCCCGTAACGCCACGCATCAGATGAAGAAGCTCACCAAGGCGGAGCTGAAGACATTCCGCGACCGGCTCTACCTGCCGATCCCGGACTCCGAACTGGAAGGCGACCTGCCGCCGTACTACCACCCCGGGGAGGACTCGGATGAGGTGCAGTACCTGCTGGAGCGCCGCCGTGCGCTCGGCGGGCTGCTCCCCCGGCGGGTGGTCCGGTCCAAGCCGCTGGCGCTGCCGGACGCGAAGGCGTACGCCCAACTCAAGAAGGGCTCCGGCAAGCAGGAAGTGGCCACCACCATGGCCTTCGTCCGCCAGTTGAAGGAGCTGATGAAGGACAAGAATCTCGGCTTCCGGTTCGTCCCGATCATCCCGGACGAGGCGCGAACCTTCGGCCTGGACGCGTTCTTCCCCACCGCGAAGATCTACTCCCCCACCGGGCAGAACTACGACCCGGTCGACCGCGAGCTGCTGCTGAGCTACCGGGAGGACCTGAAAGGCCAGATCCTGCACGAGGGGATCAGCGAGGCCGGTGCGATGGGCTCGGTGATCGCGGCGGGCACCGCGTACGCCACCCACGGCGTACCGATGATTCCGGTGTACGTCTTCTACTCGATGTTCGGCTTTCAGCGCACCGGTGACCTGATGTGGGCGATGGGCGATCAGCTCGGTCGCGGCTTCCTACTCGGGGCGACCGCGGGGCGGACCACGCTCAATGGCGAGGGGCTGCAGCACGAGGACGGGCACTCGCAGCTGCTGGCGTCCACGAACCCGGCCTGCGTGGCGTACGACCCGGCCTGGGCGTACGAGATCGCGATCATCCTGCAGGACGGGCTGCGCCGGATGTACGGGGAGCAGAGCGAGGACATCTTCTACTACCTCACCGTTTACAACGAACCCAAGCCCCAGGTCGCCGCCCCCGACGTCGAGGACCTGGAGCAGGGCGTCCTGCAAGGGCTGTACCGCTTCGCCGAAGGGCCGGCGCCCGAAGGCCGCAACGGGGACGCGCCGCGGGCGCAGATCCTCGCCTCCGGAACGGCGATCCATTGGGCCCTCGGCGCGCAGGAGCTGCTCGCGAAGGACTGGGCGGTGCAGACCGATGTCTGGTCGGCGACCTCCTGGACGGAGCTCCGCCGGGAGGCGCTGGCCTGTGACGAGTTCAATCTGCTGCACCCGCACGAGGAGCCCCGGGTGCCGTACGTGACCCGGGCGTTGGACGGCGCGGCCGGACCGGTGGTCGCCGTCTCGGACTGGATGCGCGCGGTACCGGACTCGATCGCGCAGTGGGTGACCCAGGACTGGGCCTCGCTGGGCACCGACGGGTACGGCCGCAGCGACACCCGGCCTTCGCTGCGCCGCTACTTCCACGTCGACGCCCCGTCGATCACGCTCGCGGTGCTGACCGAGTTGGCCGCCCGCGGTGAGGTGAAGCCGGAGGTGCTCGCCGAGGCGCTGGCACGATACGAATTGCTGGACGCGGCCGCCGTCCCGACGGAGAAGGTGAACCCGGCCGAGCAGCAGGGCTGAGTCGGGTTGACTTGACGGCCGCCTCGCCGGGTAGGGGCCGATCAGTAGCCCGGCACGGCGCCGGGTCGACGGTCAGGAGGATCGATGCAGCGCGGCAGCGACAAGCACTCTCGGCGGGTAGACGAAGCCCTACGCAGCGAGACGGAGGCGATCGTCCGTACCGGTCGAGAGGGTCGCGAGGAGTGGAAGTCGGCCGAGCCGTCCGGCGAGGACGAGCCGGATGTGGACCGGGTACCCAACGCCACCTTGGTCGGCGGCACGCCCGAGGGCATGGATCCCGATGACGTCGAAGGCCGCTCCGAACTGGCCTCCTACCTGGGCAAGGATCTCTATCCGGCGGTCCGCGAGCAGCTCATCGGTCGGGCGATCGACGAGAACGCCCCGACCGAGGTGGTCGACCGGCTCCGCGAGTTGCCCAGCGGTCGTACGTTCGCCAACGTCAACGATGTGTGGACGACCCTCGGCGGCGGCGTGGAGCAGCAGCGCTTCTAGCTCGATCCGCCGGTCCAGGCGAGCAGCCGGTCGGCCGGCCAGGTGTTGATCACTGACTCCACCGGTACGCCGCACGCGGCCGCCCGTTCACAGCCGAACGGCTGCCAGTCCAGCTGACCAGGCGCGTGCGCGTCGGTGTCGATGGCGAACAGGCAGCCGACCTCGACCGCGAGTCGCAGCAGTCGTTTCGGCGGATCCAGCCGTTCGGGCCGGCTGTTGATTTCGACGGCCACGCCGAAGCGGCGGCAGGCCGCGAAGACCACTTCCGGGTCGAACTCCGACTCGGGCCGGGTCCGTCCGCGCCGGCCCTGCGAGGTGACGTTGCGCCCCGTGCAGTGCCCGAGCACATCGGTGTATGGGTTGGCGATGGCCGCGACCATGCGTCGGGTCATCTCCTCTCGCGGCATCCGCAGCTTGGAGTGCACGCTCGCCACCACCACATCGAGCTGGGCCAGCAGCTCCGGCTCCTGGTCCAGCGTGCCGTCCTCGTTGATGTCCACCTCGATCCCGGGAAGCAGCCGGAACGGGGCGAGCCGCTCGTTGAGTTCCGCGACCACCCGCAGTTGCTCTCGGAGCCGCTCCGGTGACAGGCCGCGGGCCACCGTCAGGCGCGGCGAGTGGTCGGTCAATGCCAGCCACTCGTGCCCGAGACCCCGCGCGCCCAGCGCCATGTCCGCGATCGGGCTGCCACCGTCACTCCAGTCCGAGTGGGCATGACAGTCACCGCGCAACGCGGCACGCAACTCCGCACCTCCTTCGGCCACCGGGCGGCCGGCCGTGGCCTCCAGCCGGCGCTGGTACACGGGGATTTCTCCCGCGTACGCCTCGGAGATGGCGAGTGCGGTCACCTTGCCGACCCCGGCCAGCTCCTGCAGGGAACTTTCGGCCACCCGACGGGGCAACTCACCCGACGGCAGGGCCGCGATCGTGGCGGCCGCCTTGCGGAACGCCGATACCCGATAGGAGGGCTCATGGGCCCGTTCCAGCAGGAACGCGATCCGGTGCAGCGCTTCGACCGCGGCCGATACTGGGTCGGCTTCTTCCGGTGGCACGCCGGCACCGTACCGTCGCGGGGCTGCCCGCGCGAGCCGCCATCTGGCAGGCTGCACGCAATGGCCCGGCAGCCGGCAGGTGATGCAGCGGCGACCCCGCTGCGGGTTCGGCACGGCAGCCGGGAAACGGTACGTCGCGTGGAGCGGGCCAGCGGGCGGCTCGCGACCCAGGCCATCGGCGCCATGGAGCAGCGGCTGCCGTGGTTCGCCACCATGCCGGCCCGGCAACGGTCCTGGGTGGGATTGGTCGCCCAGGCCGGCTTCGCCTCCTTTGTCTCCTGGCTACGGGACGCAGAACGAGGAGGCACCGTCGGCTCGGACGTTTCCGAGGTGTTCCGGGCCGCCCCCCGCGAACTCACCCGGACGATCACCCTGCGCCAGACGGTCGATCTGGTCCGGATCCTGGTCGACGTCGTGGAGTCCCAGGTCGACGCGCTCGCCGCGCCCGGCGACGAGATGCTGCTCCGCGAAGCTGTGCTGCGTTTCAGCCGGGAGATCGCTTTCGCCGCGGCGGACGTGTACGCCCGGGCCGCGGAAGCCCGCGGCTCCTGGGATGCCCGGCTGGAGGCCCTCGTCGTCGACGCGCTGCTGCGCGGCGAGTCCGACGACGAGTTGCGATCCCGGGCGGCCGCGCTGGGATGGACCGGGGCGGGACCGGTGTGTGTGGTGGTCGGCGGCCGGCCGGCCGGGGAGAGCGAAGCGGTACTGGACAGCCTGCAGCGCGCCGCCCATCTCGACGCCCTCGACCTGCTCGCCGCCGTGCAGGACGACCTGCTGGTCGTCGTACTCGGGGGGGCGTCGGTACCGGTGACGGCGGTGAGCCGGCTGTTGCCGGAGTTCGGCGACGGTCCGGTGGTCGTCGGTCCGGCCGTGCCCGATCTCGGCTCGGCCGCCCGCTCCGCGGAGTC
>JBDUDX010000265.1:0-18934 GCA_040002735.1 Frankiaceae bacterium
CTAGAGCTACTCCGCGGGGCTGAGCCCCATCGGGCCGTACACCTTGCGGGCGTCTTCCAACAGCGTGACCTGATATACGCCGGCGGAGAGCAACTCGCGCCAGTTCTCCCCCAACCAGGTCTCGGCGTCGGACTGCGTCGGGAAGGACTCGCCGCGCGGCGCCTCGGCAGGAGTAACCACGTCGCCGTCGGGTCCTTCGTATTGCCAAGTCCACGCCATGCCGGGCTCCTTTCACAACCGTCCTGATCACCCGACGCTAGCCGCCGGGCCTCGTACGGTAAGTTTGCCTCGCTCGGGCTGACGCCCGAGCGCCACGGGTGTCAGCGAAATCCGGTGCAAGTCCGGTGCTGTCCCGCAACTGTGAAGCCCCGCCGCCCGCAGCGGCCGTCGGGGATGAGTCAGGTCGCCTGCTCCGTGGCAGCGAACAGTCCTCGGAAGAAGGGCGGTTCCCGCGACTCGGGTCCCCGGACCTGGCCGCCGGTGCTCTCTTCATCCTCCGTGCATCTCTCGAAGGATGAGCGTGACCTCACAGCCCCGCAAGCGTCAGCGTCGCCCGTACTACCGCCGCGCCGCGACGATACTGTCCTGCTCCGTCCTGCTGCTCACCGGCTGCGGGTCCGACTCCTCAACCGGTGCCGCGCCGGCGTCGTCGGCCTCGCCGGCGGAGAGCTACCCCCGGACCGTCCAGGCCGCGAACGGGCCGGTGACCCTGGCGACCCGGCCGACCCGGATCGTCTCGCTATCGGCCACCGCCACCGAGATGCTCTTCGCCGTCGGCGCCGGGCCGCAGGTGAAGGCGGTGGACGACCAGTCGAACTACCCGGCCACCGCGCCGCGGACCAAGCTCTCCGGCTTTCAGCCCAACCTGGAGGCGATCGCCAAGTACAACCCGGATCTGGTCGTCGTCTCCAACGACATCAAGGGGCTGGTGGCCGGGTTGGGCAAGCTCAAGATCCCGGTGCTGCTGTCGCCAGCGGCGACCAAGATCGAGGACAGCTACACCCAGATCAAGCAGATCGGCACGCTCACTGACCACGACGGCGAGGCGTCCCGGCTGGCCACCACGATGCAGCGCGACCTGGCCGCGGCGGTGAGCAAGACTCCCAAGCGGCCCGGTACCACCGTCTACCACGAGCTCGGCCCGGATCTGTACAGCGCGAACTCGCGCACCTTCATCGGCTCGCTCTACTCCCGGCTCGGGCTGGTGAACATCGCGGACAAGGCGCCGAAGTCGGCCGGGGACTACCCCAAGCTGGCTGCGGAGTTCGTCCTCACCGCCGACCCGGACCTGGTGCTCCTCGCCGACACCAAGTGCTGCAAGCAGAGCGCGGCGACCGTGGGTGCCCGCCCGGGCTGGTCGAAGCTGAAGGCGGTACGGACCGGCAACGTGGTGCCGCTCGACGACGACGTCGCCTCCCGCTGGGGCCCCCGGATCGTCGGCCTGGTGCAGGCCGTCGCTGCCCGACTGGCCCGGCTGCCGGCGCCGGCCGGAACGGGGTGAGTATGCGCGGCCGGGTGGCGACGGGGCTGACTGTGCCGGCCAGGGCGGTGTCGACGAGGGCCGCGGCGACCAGGGCCGCGGCGAACGAGCCGGCGACCCGCCCCGAGCCGCCTCGGCTGCAACCCGGCGGCCTGCCGCTGCGCTGGATCGTCTTCGCCGTAGTCATTGTGCTAGCCGCGGCGACCGCGGGGCTCCTGGTCGGGGCCGCCGCCCTGCCGCCGCGCGGGGTACTCGCCGAGGTGCTCGGACGGATCACCGGGCGCGGTTCGAGCGCGCTCACCGAGCGGCAGCAGGCGGTGCTGTGGCAGCTGCGGGCGCCGCGGGTCGCGCTCGGGCTCGTCGTCGGGGCCGCCCTCGCGGTCTCCGGCGCGGCGTACCAGGGGGTCTTCGACAATCCGCTCGCCGACCCCTACCTGCTGGGGGTGGCCTCGGGCGCGGGCCTGGGCGCAACGCTCGCGGTGGCGGCCGCCTCCGGCGCGAGTGCCCTGCTACCGCTGGCGGCGTTCGCCGCGGCGGTCGGTGCGGTGGCAGCGACCTACCTACTGGGCCGCTCGGTCGGTGGCCGGGGCACCACGTCCCTGATCCTCGCCGGGGTGGCGGTCGCGGCATTCGCGCAAGCGGTCCAGACGTATGTGCAGCAGCGCAACGCCGACACCCTCCGCGAGGTGTACTCCTGGCTGCTCGGTGACCTGAGCAGCGCCGGCTGGGGCGACGTGGCGCTGATCACCCCGTACGTGCTGGGCAGCACCGTCGTCATCCTGGCGCACCGCCGGCTGCTCGACGCCCTGCGCCTCGGGGAGACCGAAGCCCGGGCGCTGGGCCTGCAGACCACCCGGATCCGGCTCGCGGTGGTCGCCGCCGCCACCCTCGCCACCGCGGCGGCGGTGGCGGTGAGCGGGCTGATCGGCTTCGTCGGGATCGTGGTGCCGCACACCGTCCGGATGCTGGCCGGGGCCTCGAACGCCGTGGTACTCCCGCTGTCGGCGCTGGTCGGCGCCGCCTTCCTGGTACTCGCCGACATCGCCGCCCGCAGCGTGGCCACCCCCGCCGAGGTACCGATCGGCGTGATCACCGCAGCGGTCGGCGCGCCGTTCTTCGCCATCGTGCTGCGCGCACGGCGCCGGGACCTCCGGTGACCGGCCTGATGCTGGACCGGGTCTCCGCCCGGCGCGGCGGGGTACCCGTGCTCGACGGACTCACCGTCGTCGTGCCGGTCGGCGGCTGGCTGGCGCTGATCGGCCCCAACGGCGCCGGGAAGACCACCGCGCTGCTGGCCGCCGCCGGGCTGCTCCGCCACGGCGGGACCGTGTACTGGCAAGGTGCCCGGTTGGACGCGATGCCCACCGGGGAACGGGCCCGGCTGGTCGCCGTCGTGGTGCAGGAGCCGACGCTGCCGCCGGAGATGCCGGTCGCTGACTACGTCCTACTCGGCCGCCGTCCGCACCTGCCGTACCTCGGCCGGGACTCCGCCGCCGATCGGGCGGTGGTGGCCGGAGTGCTGGCTCGGCTGGACCTGGCGCCCTTTGCCGACCGCCGCCTCGGCGAACTGTCCGGCGGGGAGCGCCAGCGGGTGGTGCTGGCCCGGGCGCTGGCCCAACAGCCCCGGATCCTGCTGCTGGATGAACCGACCAGCGCGCTGGACCTCGGCCGCCAGCAGCAGGCGCTGGAACTGCTCGACACCCTGCGACGCGACGAGGGGCTCACCGTGGTGAGCGCGTTGCACGACCTCACCCTCGCCGGCCAGTACGCCGATCAGCTCGTCCTGCTGGACCGCGGCCGTACGCTCGCCGCCGGCTCGCCGGGGACGGTACTCACCGAGGCCGCGCTCGGGCAGGCGTACGGCGCGCAGGTCCGGGTGGTGCTCCTGCCGGACGGGAGCCGGGCCGTGCTGCCGGTCCGCTCGGCTGCGGTGGCCTGATGGCGGCTGTCGGGGTCGCGGTGGGACTCGACCTGATCATGGGCGAGCCGCCGGCCCGGATCCACCCGGTCGTCGGGATCGGGCGGTACCTGGACGTTGCCGCACGGAACGCCCCACCGGAGCTGATCGAGCTCGCCGATACCGTCACCGAGATGCTGAAGGTCAAGCACATATCCGAGACCGGGGTGCGCGCCGAGCGTGGCCTGGACTACTGAACCGGCCGAGCACCTGTCCGATCATGGAGATCGGCAGGTCCCGCCCGGCGCGCTCAACCTCGCGGTCAACGTCTGGGCCGGGCCGCCAGCCTGGCTGCGCGCCGCCCTCGCGGAGGTGGACCTCGCCGGTTACCCGGACCCCTCCGCCGGAGCCGCCGCAGCCGCTGACCGGCACGGCGTGCCCGCCAGCGCGTGCCGGCTGCTCAACGGTGCCGCCGAGGCGTTCTGGGCGCTGGCGTACGGGCTGAGGAAGCGAATCGCCCGGCTGACCCGGCCCGGGCGGACCGTCGTGGTCGATGAGGCGTTCGACGACTTCCTGCCCGACGCCACCGGGCTGGCCGCGATGGGGCTGCCGGGCGTACTGTGCATCCGCAGCCTGACCAAGCTGTGGGGACTCGCCGGGCTGCGGGTCGGGTACGCCCTCGGCCCGCCCGACGTCGTCGCTCGACTGGCCGCTGCCGTACAACCGTGGCCGGTGAACTGCCTCGCCGCCCGGGCCGTCGAACTGCTCTCCCACGCCGAGACCGCGCGCCGGGAGCGGGCGCGGGCGGTGGCCGCCGCCCGGGCGCAGCTGATTCGCGGGCTGGCCGGGCTCCCGGTCGAGGTCTGGGCCTCCCCGGCCAACTTCGTGCTGCTGCGCTCGGGCCGTACGGACCTTCGGGAGCGGCTGCTGGACGCCGGAATCGCGGTCCGCCGGGCCGACACCTTCCCCGGGCTGGACGCGCACTACCTGCGGGTCGCCGTGACCGCCGACCCGGCCAGCCGGGCGCGGTTCCTGGCCGCCCTCGCGCGGGCGCTGCGACCGGCATGAGGCTCACCCTGCTCGGCACCGGAGCGGCCGACGGCTGGCCGAATCCGTTCTGCACCTGCGCGTCGTGCATCTGGGCCCGGGAAGCCGGGGTGATCCGCGGCCAGACCGCCGCCCTGGTGAACGACGACCTGCTGCTCGACTGCGGCCCGGAGGTGCCGCGGGCGGCGGTCCGGCAGGGACACAGCCTGGCCGGCGTACGGCATCTGCTGCTCACTCACGCCCACCCGGACCACACCGGCCCGGCGGCGTTGCTCTGGCGCGCCTGGGCGCAGCGGCGCGAGTCGCTGGACCTGATCGGCCCACCCGCGGCGCTGGCGGCCTGCGCCGACTGGATCGGGCCCAACGACCCGGTACGACCCATTGCGGTCGCGCCCGGCGACCGGCTGCGGGTTGGTCCCTACGACGTACAGGTGCTCGAAGCGGATCATCCGGACGGAGCCGTACTGTACGAACTGGACCGCCGGCTGCTCTACGCCACCGACACCGGCCCACTGCCAGAGAGCACACTCGCGGCGGTGACCGGCGCCAGGTACGCGGCGGTGCTGATGGAGTTGACCGGGGTAGGCGGCCAGCACCTGGACAGCGACACCTTCCCCCGCCAACTCGCCGAGCTCCGCCGCCGCGAGGCGGTGACGGAGTCGACGCGGGTGGTGGCCGTCCACCTGGGCCACAACAACCCCCACGGAGCCGAGTTTGAGCGGCGGCTGGCCGGCTGGGGCGCCGAGGCGGTGGCCGACGGCACCGTGCTGGAGGTGGGTACCTCGCCGCCTCGGAGCTCGGTGCGGCCACCGCGGCGGATACTGATCCTCGGTGGTGCGAGATCCGGCAAGTCCACCGAGGCGGAACGCAGGCTGGCCGCTGAACCGGCGGTGACCTACGTGGCCACCGGGCCGGCACCGGACCTCCGAAAAGACCCCGACTGGACGGCTCGAGTCGAGCGCCATCGGGCCCGACGGCCATCCGATTGGCCGACGGTGGAGACCACGGACCTGCCGCCGCTGCTCCGCGACCCACCCGGGCCGCTGCTGATCGACTGCGTCACGCTGTGGCTGGCCGCCCACCCGGATGACCCCGCGGCGGCCGACACCCTAGTCACGGCCTGGCGGGACACGACCGGGTACGTCGTGTTGGTGAGCAACGAGGTCGGATCGGGCGTACATCCGGCGACTCCGGTCGGCCGCAGCTTCCGGGATGCGCTCGGCACGCTCAACGCCCGGCTCGCCGCGGTCTCCGACGAAGTGTGGCTGGTGACTGCGGGTATCCCCCGCCGACTAGCGTGACGCTCATGATCCGAACGCGACGACGTCCGCAGACATGATCGACGTACCGTCCCGCAACGCCGAGGCCGAGGCCGCCGCCCGGGCCCGCCAGGCCCTGCTCACCAAGCCGGCCGGCGCGTTGGGCCGTCTGGAGGACTTGGCCATCTGGGTTGCCTCGGTGCAGGGCAGGTGCCCGCCGCGACCCTTCGCCCGGATCCGGGTGGTGATCTTCGCGGGTGACCACGGCGTCGCCAGCGCCGGGGTGTCGGCCTACCCCGCCGAGGTCACCGGGCAGATGGTGGCCAACTTCCTGGCCGGTGGGGCAGCGGTGAACGTACTGGCCCGGCAGGCCGGCGCGACCGTGCGGGTGGTGGACATGGCCGTCGACGGCGACACACCCGCGGAAATCGCCGAGCACAAGGTGCGGCGCGGATCTGCCCGGATCGACCGGGAGGATGCGCTGACGACGGCCGAAACTCAGGCCGCCTTCGACGCCGGACGGACGATCGCCGACGAGGAGGTCGACGCCGGCGCAGACCTGCTGGTGCCCGGTGACATGGGCATCGGAAACACCACCTCCTGTGCTGTTCTGATCGCCGCCCTGACCGACCAGGAGGCGACCGCGGTGACCGGCCGCGGTACCGGCATCGACGACGCCGGCTGGATGCGCAAGGTGACCGTGGTCCGCGACGCCCTCCGGCGAGCGCGCCGGGCCCCGGCCGACCCGATCGCCCTTTTGGGTTGCGCCGGCGGTGCGGACCTGGCCGCGATGACGGGATTCCTGGTACAGGCCGCGCTCCGCCGCACGCCGGTGCTGCTCGACGGGGTGGTGTCCGCGACCTGTGCCGTACTCGCCGACACCGTCGCGCCCGGCGCGCGACAGTGGTGGCTCGCCGGCTCCCGATCGCCCGAACCGGCCCAACGCGCAGCCCTGGAGCGCCTGGAACTGACCCCGATCCTGGATCTCGGCTTGCGTCTCGGCGAGGGTACCGGCGGGCTACTCGCCGTCCCGGTCCTGGCCGCGGCGGTCGCGACGCTGGCCGAGATGGCCACCTTCGGTGAATCCGGTGTCACCGCCGGTGCTTGACGGTCTGCGGCTGGCGGTCACCACCTTCACCGTGCTGCCGCTGCGGCCGGGGCGGGTCGACCGGGCGACCGCTCGACTGGCGATGGCGTGGACGCCGCTGGTGGGCGCCGGGTTGGGGCTGGTGGTCGCTGCCGGCCTCTTCGGCAGCCGGATCATCTTCGCCGACGAACCCGGGCCGCTGTTGCCCGCGGCCATCGCGGTGGCGTTACTCGCCCTACTCACCCGCGGGTTACACCTCGACGGTTTGGCGGACACCGTGGACGGCCTCGCCTCCCACCTGCCCGCCGACCGGGCGCTGCGCATCATGCGGTCCCCGGAGATCGGCCCGATCGGGCTGGTCGCCGTCGTCCTTGTTCTTCTGCTGCAGGTCAACGCGCTGACGGTCTGCGTCGCCAACCATCGCAGCACCGAATCGGTGTTGCTGGCGGTCCTGGCCGGCCGGCTCACGGTGCTCTGGTCGTGCCTGCGCGGTACCCCCGCCGCCCGGCCGGACGGCCTCGGCGCG
Organism: Frankiaceae bacterium; assembly: GCA_040002735.1. Lineage (GTDB taxonomy): Bacteria > Actinomycetota > Actinomycetes > JADGOV01 > JADGOV01 > JADGOV01. The sequence continues at coordinate 7,297 of JBDUDX010000265.1, forward strand.
CTGGTCGCCGGCACGACCCGTCGGCCGCTCGCCGTCCTGTGGACGATCGCCGTCGCCGTGGAGGCCTGGGTCTACGGCCGCCTCGACCGGGACGCCGGCACCGTACGAGGCGGTTTGCGCGCCGTCGGGGCGCTGCTGCTCGCGTTGGGAATCGTCTGGGTGCTCCGACGGCACGTCGTCCGAAGACTCGGCGGTATCACCGGGGACGTCCTGGGCGCACAGGTCGAGATAGCGCAGGCCAGCGTATTGATCCTGATGGCCGTGCAATTTGCAGCCACGCGGTGATTGATCGTTTTGGCTGCGGCCGGACGGTACGGCCCCTAGATTGACGTTACGTAGTCGTCCAACTACGTAGAGCAGAGCAGGTCATGATCCGGCCGACTGAAGCTTCCGCCACCGACGGGCTGCAGTACGCCCTCGCACCGGGTACGCCGATCACGATGAGCCCCGCCGGGGCCACCGCCACCCTGTGCCTGGCCGAGGTGCTGGCCTGGTCGGTGAGCCCGTCCGGGCTGGTGGTGACCGCCCGCGCCGTGACCGACCCGGCGACCGCCGACCAAATCGACAACCGGACGGTCTTCGTCAGCGGCCGTACGCCCGATGACGCCCTGGTCGTACTGGAGGCCGTGGCCCGGCACAGCGAGGCGGGCTCCGGAGTGCTCGAGCTGGTCAGCGTCGCCGGGCTGGCCCGCGAGCATCGCCGGGCCGCCGTACGGGCCGCCGTTGCGGTACCCGTGCTCCTGAACGAGGTTGGTTAGCCGGCGGCTCCCGAGCTTGCTGCGCCGCAACAGGCCGGGATCCCGGCCATCACCATCGACCTCTCCGCCGACGGGTGCCGGTTGCGGCTCAGCGCGGCCCTGCCGCTGGCCGTCGGCAGTGACGTCATCACAGTGCTCGACCTCGGCGGACCCGATCCGATCGAGGTCACCGGGGTGGTCGTCCGCAGCGCACCGCAACAGTCGGAAATTATCGTCTCCTTCGACCCGATGCGCCTGGAAGATGCCGCGGCCATCGACGCAACCGTCTACGAGGCCCTCCGCCGGTAATCGCCCCGGTTGCATGCGGAATCGGGGCCGGTGTCGCCGCCGTTGCGCCCGCTTTACGCGAAGTACCCGGAACGTGGTGCAGGGCGAATCTGCTTGCGATTGAATGAATGCTGTTCAGCTTCTCCGCTATCGGGGCACTTGTAGTCGAAGCCCGACGCGCACGCGCGATAACCGCGTAACACTCGAATTTGAGAGGAGCGCGTTGGCCGACACTCGCCATGCTGGAGCCACTTTCGGCGCAGTGTTCGCGGTGGCCGAGTTCCGCGCATTGTGGGCGGCTCAGGTGCTGTCGTTGGTGGGGGATCAACTCGCCCGGGTGGCATTGGCGTGGTTGGTATTCGGCCGCACCGGCTCACCGTTGCTTACCGGTCTGGTGTACGCGCTGAGCTTCTTGCCCGCCGTTCTCGGCGGCCCCTTGCTCGCCGGGCTGGCCGATCGGCTGCCGCGTCGCGAGCTGATGATCCGTTGCGATGTTGCCCGAGGCGTCCTCGTCGCCGCCATGGCCATCCCCCGGCTGCCGTTCGGGGTACTGTGCGCCCTACTGATCGCGGTACAGCTGTGCACCGCACCGTTCGGTGCTGCCCGCGCGGCGCTGCTTCCCGAGGTGCTTCCGGACGATCGGTACGTCGTGGCGAACGCCGTGGGCAACATGACCACCCAAAGCGCACAGGTGCTCGGCTTCGCCGTTGGTGGTGGACTCGCGCTGGCTCTGGGGACCGCCGAAACGCTGTTGATCGACGCCGCCACGTTTGGAATCTCGGCGTTGGTGCTACGGACTTATCTGCGTCACCGCCCGGCCGCGGTGATCGCCCCCCATCGCTCCTCGGCGTTGCGCAGCGCAGGAGCCGGGTACCGGCTGATCGCCGGGAACCGCCAGTTACGACTGCTCGTCGGCTTCGCCTGGCTATGCGGCTGCTACGTCGTGCCGGAAGGACTCGCCGCGCCGTACGCCGCCGCCCTCGGTGGTGGAGCCGGCACGGTAGGGCTGCTGATGGCGGCTCAACCGGCCGGCGCGGTGATCGGAGCGCTGCTGCTTGCCCGATGCGTACCATCGACCCACCGGGGCCGTTGGATGGGTCCGATGGCGGTGCTGTCCTGCGCGCCGCTGCTCGGCTGCGCGATGGCGCCGTCCTTTGCGCTCACCCTCGCGCTCTGGGCGCTGTCGGGAATCGGTACGGCGTACCAGCTGATTGCTAATGCCGACTTCGTGCTCGCGGTCCCCGCCACCGGCCGCGGTCAGGCCTATGGCCTGGTGCAGGCCGGCATCTTCTCCGTCCAGGGCCTCGCTATCTTGCTGGCCGGCGGCGCGGCCCAGCACGTGGCACCGACAACGGTCGTCGCGCTCGCCGGAGCGGTGGGCGCCGCAATGGCGATCGTGCTGGCCGGCAGGTACCGGCGAATACCGACGATCAGCGGGCCGACCGTTAGATAAGTGCCGTGCGATCGCTGTCCGGGCCGTTGGGGCCGGCCATGGGCGGCGCCGGCCGGGCCGGGCCTCGGAAGACTCGGTTGCGACCGCTGGCCTTGGCCCGGTAGAGGGCCGCATCCGAGGCGTCCAGCAGGCCGGTGAGATCCGCGGTGTCGGCGTCGAGCAGGGAAATACCGACGGACACGGTCACGGTCACCGGTGGCCGGCGCTCCCCGACCGGACAGCGCAGCCGCTGCACCTGCTCGCGCATCCGCTCAGCGGTCCGCTCCGCCGCCTCGGCATCGACCTCGGTCAGCAGGACGGCGAACTCCTCGCCACCGAAACGGCCGACCAGGTCCCGCGGCCGGACTGCCTCCCGCAACGCCTGAGCCACCGCCGCGAGAACCGTGTCGCCGGCCAGGTGACCCACGGTGTCGTTGACCACCTTGAAGTGGTCGAGGTCGACGAGCAGGACGGCCAGGGACTGTCCCCCGCGCAGCGCTCGGGCCACCTCCCGTTCGGCGACGTCTCGCCAGTGCGCGGGATTGGCCAGGCCGGTCTTCGCGTCCGTACGGGAAGCTTGGAGCAGTTCGCCGTGCAGCAGCGTCCGCTGCAGGAGCAGCACCGGCAACAGCGCGATACCCACGAATGCGGGTGAAGCGGTCCAGATCACCGCCACCAGGAGTCCGAGGCAGAGGTCGGCAGCGTCGATCACCATGTCGTCCCGGCTACCCAACGCGCGTCGACGCCCGGCACCGGGCGTGATCCGGTACAGGACCCCGGCGACCAAGCCCGCGCTGACCATGGCGAACACGATGGCCGCGGCGACGGCCGCCAGCATCGCGTGCGGAGTGCCGACCAGTTCCGTGGTTGAGTACGGCGGCGCCTCCCCCATCATCAGCTCGTGGGCGGAGGAGGCGAGGAAACCCGCCAACATCACCGTCGCGATGTTGAAGCTGCGCTTGACCGGCGGCTGTTGGGCGACCCGTACCTGGGCGTACCCGATGATCGGCAGGTAGACCAGCGTCGCGTAGACCGGCGGCAGCAGGAGCGCCACCGGCAGCGTCCAGGCCGTGAGCAGGTCCTTGTACGCTCGGTCGCGCCGCGATTGCGGCGAACCCAGGTGGCGTGAGCCCTCCACGCTGACCAAGCCGCACAGTACGAAGGCGGCAAACACGCCGAGGTCAGGCAGCCGGCACGGCGCTGAATGTAAGGCAGCGAGTAGCGCGAGCAGCGCCATGGCATCGACGAGCAGTACGTACCGCCGCGCCCGCCGGGGCAGCGACCACAGTGCCCAGCCCCGGAGCGCTCCGCCCTGCGTTGAGAACGCGGACAGCCAGCCCTCAGACCCGACCCGCGTGTCCCGCGAAGGGGCCGAAAGGGTGCGCGCATCAGGACTCTTAGGCATCTCCATAACAGTAACTCTGCAAATACGGTCCGTGCACAAAACAGGATATTGTGACTTAGAGTTACGGTGTCTGACCCTCTGTATGCAGAATGGCGGACAGTCTGCGCCAACGACCACCCGGAGGTGTCCTGTGCTCAGCACTCAATGGGGCTGAACTCAGTGGGGCTGACCATCCGGCGGCAGCGTCGGCACCGCCGTAACGCCGGCGGCCGTGGGTCAGGTGGTTGACGCCGGCACGAACGGCGGCTTCACCACCAGCATGCTCGACGTACGGCCGCGGACGTCGAGGCGTACTTGATCGCCTTCGCTGACCGATCGGTCGAGCAACGCCAACCCGATGCCGACCCGTTTCGTCGGGGAGAACGTGCCGCTGGTCACCTCACCCACCGGCTCGCCCGAGGGGCCGACCACCGGCATGTGAGGTCGCGGGATGCCCCGGTCCTGGGATTGCAGACCGCGCAACAGCCGCGCCGCGCCGCGCTTCCGCTCGGCCAGCAGCGCGCCGCGGCCCCAGAACGCCGGCTTGTCCCAACCCACCGCCCAGCCGAGCCGGGCCTGTACCGGAGTGATGTCCAGCGTCAGGTCCTGCCCATGCAGCGGGTAGCCCATCTCGGTCCGCAGCGTGTCTCGGGCACCGAGTCCGCAGGGTCGCCCACCGTACGCCGGCGCGGCGGCGAGCAGCGCATCCCATAACTCCCCGGCCGCGTCCCAGCGCGGCAGAAGTTCGAACCCGCGCTCGCCGGTGTAGCCCGTACGGCAGACCGCCACCGGAATGCCCCGCCACTGCAGCCAGCGGAACGCCATGTAGTCCAGGTCCGTGGGCAACCCCAGGTCGGCCATCAACTCGAAGGACCGCGGGCCCTGGACGGCCAGCACCGCATGCTCGGTGTGCCGATCTTGGACGGTCACGCCGGCCGGCGCGGCCGCCCGCAACCGGGCCTGCACCGCTGCGGAGTTCGCCGCATTGGGAATCAGGTAAAGCTGGTCCGCCGCACCCAGGTAGACAATGAGGTCATCGACCACGCCGCCGGTCGTCTCGTCACAGCACAACGTGTACTGCGCCCGGCCCGGGTCGATCCGCTCGAGGTCGTGGGTCAGGCATCGGTTGACGAAGTCGCGGGCTCCGGGCCCACTCACCTGCGCCTTGCCGAGGTGGCTGACGTCGAAGACGCCTACCGAGTTCCGGACCGCGGCATGTTCTCGCAGCACCCCCCCGCTGGGAAACTCCAGCGGCATCTGCCAGCCCCCGAAGTCGCCCATTTTCGCGCCCATCGCCACGTGTCGGGCGTGTAGCGGGCCCTGGCGTGGAGCCGATGGTGCGATGTCGGAATCGGTGGGGGGGACTGAGGAGGGCGCTTCGGGCATGTTCGGCACGCTACCGCCGCGGGGCGACACCTAACATCGAGGGATGACCACGCTCAGCTTGTCCAACGCCGACGCGGCAACTCTGCGAGCGGATGTCGTTGTGGTGGGAGTACACAGTGGACCCGGTGGCCCGACGTTAGCGGCCGGCGCGACCCTGGTGGACGAGGCCTTGGGTGGTCGGCTGAGCGGTGCGCTGAGCGCGCTGCAAGTGACCGGAAAGGCGGGTGAGACCGCAACTCTGCCGACCTACGGTGCTACGGCCGCCGCCGTTGTGGTCACCGTAGGCCTCGGCGAAGCGTCGGGGTCCGGCGACGACGCGGAGGCGCTGCGACGGGCCGCCGGCGTCGGAGTACGGGCTGCGGCCGGTCAGCAGCGGGTTGCGGTTGCCCTTCCGGTGGCAGGTCGGGAGTCGCTGCGCGCGGTGTGCGAGGGCGCAATGCTGGGCGCGTACGCCTTCGACCGCTACCGCACCACCAGCTTGGATGCGTCTTCGACTCCGGTCTCGGCAATCACCGTGCTCTCCGGTGAACGCAAAACCAAGCCGGTTGCCCGGCGGGCGGAGGCGGTAGCTCGCGCAGTGACGCTCACCCGTGACTTGGTGAACATGCCGCCGAGCGACCTGCACCCCGCCGACCTCGCGGCCGCGGCGCTGGCTGCCATGCCCGCCGGCGTCGAGGCCGACGTGCTGGATGAGAAGGCACTCAAGCGTGGCGGCTACGGCGGCATCCTGGGCGTAGGCGCGGGTGCCGCCCACCCCCCGCGGCTGGTGCACCTCCGCTACGCCCCGGGCAAAGCCGGCACGACGCTGGCCCTGGTCGGGAAGGGCATCACGTACGACTCCGGCGGCCTGTCGCTGAAGCCCGCCGCCGGTATGGAGGACATGAAGTCGGACATGGCCGGCGGCGCGGCAGTATTGGCGGCGACCGCGGCCATCGCCGGGTTGCGACTGCCGATCCGCATCGACGCCTGGGTACCGATGGCCGAAAACATGCCCTCGGGTTCGGCGATCCGGCCCTCCGACGTGCTCTCCATGTATGGCGGGAAGCGGGTGGAGGTGCTCAACACCGACGCCGAGGGCCGGCTCATCCTCGGTGATGCACTCGCCCGGGCCAGTGAGGAGAAGCCGGACTACCTGGTGGACGTGGCCACCCTGACCGGCGCCCAGCTGGTCGCGCTGGGCGCCCGGACTGCAGCGGTGATGTCCAACGATGATGCCTTCCGCGACCGAGTCCTGCTCGCCGCGGAGCGAGCCGGCGAGGCGATGTGGCCGATGCCCCTGCCGGTGGAGCTGCGCAAGTCGCTGGATTCGGAGATCGCCGACCTGTCCAACATGGGGGATCGGTACGGGGGCATGCTCGTCGCAGGCCTGTTTCTCCTTGAGTTCGTCGGTGACGGCATTCCGTGGGCCCACCTGGACATCGCCGGACCCTCGTTCAACACCGGTGACCCCTACGGGTACACCCCCAAGGGCGGCACCGGCGCTGCGGTGCGGACGCTGGTCGAACTCGCCGAGTCGCTCGCCGGCGGCTAAGGTTCGGATCGGTCGGTCACCACGTCGTACGTTACAAGCCGCAAGGGAGCGCCACCGTGGCGGAGAGCACTTCGTTCGATCTCGTCATCCTCGGCGGTGGCAGCGGCGGGTACGCCTGCGCGCTGCGGGCCGCTGAGCTGGGCTTGTCTGTGGCCCTGATCGAGCGGGATCGGGTCGGCGGTACCTGCCTGCATCGCGGCTGCATCCCGACCAAGGCGTTGCTGCACGCCGCCGAGGTCGCCGACCAGACCCGGGACAGCGAGCACTTCGGCGTCAAGGCCTCGCTCGAGGCGATCGACATGGTCGGGGTCAACACGTACAAGGACAAGGTTGTCGGCAAGCTCTGGAAGGGCCTCCAAGGTCTGATCAAGAGCCGCAAGATCACCTACGTGGAGGGCGTCGGTCAGCTCTCCTCCCCCACCACCGTGGATGTCGAGGGGACGACCTACTCCGCCACCAAGGCGGTCGTGCTCGCGACCGGGTCGTACTCCAAATCGCTGCCCGGATTGGACATCGACGGCGAACGGATTATCACCAGCGAGCACGCCCTGCTGCTGGATCGGGTGCCGAAGTCCGTCGTGGTACTCGGCGGCGGGGTGATCGGCGTGGAGTTCGCCAGCGTCTGGCGCTCCTTCGGCGCGGACGTAACGATCATCGAGGCGCTGCCGCATCTCCTGCCGCTCGAGGAGGAGTCCTCCTCGAAGCTGCTGGAGCGGGCCTATCGCAAGCGCGGCATCGGCTTCTCCCTGGGGGTGAAGTTCAGCGACGCCAAGGTGACCGACTCCGGGGTCACCGTCACGCTGGAGAACGGCAAGACCTACGAGGGAGAGCTGTTACTCGTCGCAGTCGGTCGCGGACCGGTGTCCGACGGGCTGGGCTATGACCAGGCCGGCGTGGCGATGGATCGGGGTTTCGTCGTAGTGGATGCGCAGTGCCAGACAAACGTGGCGAACGTCTATGCGATTGGTGACCTGCGCCCCGGGTTGCAGCTGGCGCACGTCGGCTTCGCGGAGGGGATCATGGTCGCGGAGCGAGTCGCCGGCCTCAACCCGCCGGCCATCGACTACGACGGCGTGCCGCGGGTCACCTACTGCGACCCGGAAGTCGCCTCGGTGGGCCTCACCGGCGCCCAGGCCAAGGAGCGCGGGCACGAGACGGTGGAAGTGGTCTACGACCTCGCCGGCAACGGCCGGGCGCAGATTCTCGGTACTGCCGGCGCGGTCAAAGTGATCGCTGAGAAGGACGGTCCGGTGCTCGGCGTGCACGTGGTCGGCGCCCGCGCCGGGGACCTCATCACCGAAGCTCAGCTCATCACCAACTGGGAGGCGTTGCCCTCGGAGGTCGCTCAGCTGATCCACCCGCACCCCACACTGTCCGAGGCGGTCGGCGAAGCCCATCTCGCCCTCGCCGGCAAGCCGCTGCATACCCACGGCTAGTTTCGTCCTTCCCGTTTGGTCCGTACATCCCGCTTTGACCCGTACCCTGCTGACTGTTGCGAGAAGGGCTTCCCATGTCGGTTTCAGTGACGATGCCGCGCCTTGGCGAGAGCGTGTCGGAAGGTACGGTCACGCGCTGGCTGAAGAAGGAAGGCGAGCGGGTCGAGGCGGACGAGCCACTGCTGGAGGTCTCCACCGACAAGGTGGACACCGAGATCCCGTCACCGACCTCGGGAGTGGTCTCCTCGATCAAGGTGGCCGAGGATGAGACCGTCGAGGTCGGCGTCGAGTTGGCCACGATCGACGAGGGCGGCTCCGGTGCCGGCGAGTCGGAGCAACCTGCCGAGCAACCTGCTGCCGAGGCCCCGGAGCCCGAACCCGAACCCGAACCCGAGCCCGAACCGGAGCCCGAACCCGAGCCCGAGGCCGCGCCGACTCCCGCCGCCGGGGGGCGCACCGCCGAGGAAGCCGCGTCCCAGACCGACGCACCTCCGGCGCAGCCGGAACCCAGCGGTGATCCGCCCACCGACGGGGGCGGAGCAGCGTACGTCACCCCACTGGTCCGCAAACTGGCCGCCGAGCGAGGTGTGGACCTGAGCAGCCTCACCGGTACCGGGGTCGGTGGCCGGATTCGTAAGCAGGACGTGCTGGAGGCCCAACCCGGCGGCCACCCGAGCGAGCGGCCGGCCGCAGCGGCGGCGAGCACCGACACCGCGGCCGGTGAGGGCGACCAGCGCCTACGGGACAGCGAAGCCACCAAGCCGACCAGCGCACCGAAGGCGGCTCCGAAGGCACCGCAGGCCCGGCAGGCCGCGTCGACCCAGGTGCGGGGTCGCACCGAAAAGTTGTCCCGGCTGCGGACGGTCATCGCCAAGCGGATGACCGAGTCGTTGCAGGTCAGCGCGCAGCTCACCACGGTCGCCGAGGCCGACATCACCACGATCGCGCGGTTGCGGGACCGCACCAAGGATGACTTCGAGCAGCGGGAAGGCGTCAAACTGTCCTTCCTCCCGTTCTTCGCCTCGGCGGTGTGCGAGGCCCTGAAGGCTCATCCGACGGTGAACTCCTCCATCGACCTCGCCGAAGGGACAGTCACCTATCACGACTCGGTGCACCTGGGCATTGCGGTGGACACCGCGCGAGGACTGCTGGTACCGGTGATCCACGACGCCGGTGACCTGAACCTTGGCGGCCTGGCGCGGAAGATCGCGGACCTGGCGAACCGTACCCGGAGCAACGCGGTGGGCCCGGATGAGTTGGGCGGCGGGACATTCACGCTGTCCAACACCGGCAGCCGCGGGGTGCTCTTCGACACTCCGATCATCAATCAGCCACAGGTCGGGATCCTGGGCACCGGCTCGGTCGTCAAGCGCCCCGTAGTGATCACGGACCCCGACCTCGGCGAGGTGATCGCCGTGCGTTCAGTGGTGTACCTGGCGCTGACCTACGACCACCGGATCGTGGACGGGGCCGACGCTGCCCGCTTCCTCGCTACGGTGCGGGAGCGCCTGGAGGAGGGTGCGTTCGAGTCTCAGATGGGCCTGTAGCCGGCCGGCACTCAACGGAGCTGGCGGGCCATCACAATGTCGTCGGTATAGCTGCCGTCCTCCAGCTGAAACTCCTCCACCAGTACGCCCTCGGTTCGGTAGCCATGCCTGGCGTAGAGCGCCAGCGCCTGCGGATTGCTGGCCAGCACGCGGAGCGAGAGCTTCCGGGCGCCCCGCCGCAACGCCTCTGCCAGTGCCGCCGCCAGCAGAGAGCTCGCGACGCCGCGGCGGCGGGCGGCCGGATCCACGGCCAGGCCCTGAACCTGCTGGACATGCGCGTTCGACGGCAGCGGGGTCGCCGGTCGGATCTTCACGTAGCCAACCAGACGCCCGCCCAACTCGGCAACGAGGACATCCGCCGGGCTGGTGGTCTCGGAGAAGAACGGTCCGGAGGTCGGCGCCGTCACGTACGTCCCCGAGTCGGCGGCGGCTGCATCGATCCGCGCCAACTCGGCCGCATCCGACAGGGTCGACCCGCGGACGGTCAGATCTTCGGCCATTGGGGCACGATAGCGCTGTGAAGATCGCAGTCACCGGCTCCTCAGGGCTGATCGGCTCTGCTCTGGTCGACGCGCTGCAGGCGGACGGCCACTCGGTACGCCAACTCGTCCGGCACGCACCCAGGCGACCGCAAGAGCTCAGCTGGACACCCGGCATCGTCGACCCGGCAAGCGTGGACGGCACCGACGCCGTCGTTCACCTGGCCGGCGCCGGCGTCGGTGACCATCGATGGAGTGCCTCCTGGCAAGCCGAGGTACTCACCAGCCGGGTGGACGGTACGACGTCGATCGCCCGCTCCATCGCGGCCTGCCAGCACCCGCCGCGGATCCTGCTCTCTGCCTCCGGCGTGGGCTGGTACGGCGACACCGGCGACCGCGAGGTGGACGAGACCGCTCCGGCCGGCGACGGGTTTCTCGCGGACGTGGTCCGCCGGTGGGAAGCGGCCACCGCGCCGGCGGTGGCAGCCGGTGTTCGGGTCTGCGCTCTACGGTCCGGCATCGTGCTCAGCGCCGCGGGCGGAGCGCTCGGAAAGGTACTCCCGCTGTTCCGGTTCGGCGTAGGCGGCCGGCTGGGCTCCGGCCAGCAATGGATGCCCTGGATCACGCTGGCCGATGAAGTGGCCGCGATTCGGTTCCTGCTGGATGCTGAGGTGTCCGGACCGGTGAACTTGACCACCGGCGCAGTGACCAACGCCGACTACACACGGGCGCTGTCCCGCGCGTTGCATCGGCCGGCCGTGCTCCCCGTACCGGGCTTCGCGCTACGGCTGGTACTCGGCGGGTTCGCCGATGAAGGCGTACTCACCGGACAACGGGTTCGACCCGCCGTCTTGACGCGATCCGGCTTCCTCTGGTCCCATCCGGACCTCAATACCGGACTGGCCGCCGTGCTCGGGTAACTGGGGGTGCCCGGTCAGCTCACACCGCGGCGATCTCCGCGAACCGCCAGCCTCCCGGGCCGGGGAGCAGCGTCACCCGCCATGCCCGGTCCGCACGCGCCGGCCGGGAAGCGAGTACCGCACCGTTCGCACCGATCAGCTCGTGAGCGGGCATCCGGTCGGTGACCCGCAGGACCACTCCGGGTGGGCCGGCGCTGTCAACTGCCAGGTCAACGATGTCCCACCGCAGCCCCCGAGGAGACGCCCCCCGTCGGCGCAGCTCGCTGGCGGTCTGACGGTCGGTTCGTAGCGCCGCCGATGACGGCGCATCCACCGCCGCCAGCGCGGCGGGGTCCTGGGCGGCGAAGGCTGCGGCGCGGCGTCGGTCCAGCCCCGCCAGCACCGCACGCCACGACGGAACTGCGGACATCGTCGGTGGTGGGGTGCGCGATGAACTCCTCGGCGCGGCGGGATGCGTTGACCGTACGGCTACCGTTGGCGGCGGCGCCGGCAATGCCT
>JBDUDX010000266.1:0-24624 GCA_040002735.1 Frankiaceae bacterium
CCCGCTCGCAGCAGCCGATCGACGTCGTTCGGGCTACGGACGCCACCGCCGACGGTGAGTGGAATGAACACCTGCTCGGCGGTGCGCCGGACCACGTCGTAGGTGGTCTCCCGGTTGCCGGAGGAAGCGGTGACGTCGAGGAAGACCAACTCGTCGGCGCCTTCGGCGTCGTACAGCCGGGCCATCTCTACCGGGTCACCGGCGTCGCGCAGTTCGGAGAAGTTCACTCCCTTGACCACCCGGCCGGCATCGACGTCGAGGCAGGGGATGACTCGGATGGCCACGGTCATGAGGCGCGCTCGGCCACGTACGCACTCGCCTCGACCTCGACCTCCATCAGCGGGTCGAGCAGGCTCGCCACTTCGACCATCGAGGTCGCGGGCCGGATGTCAGCGAAGAACTCGGCGTGCGCCCGGGCCACCTCCGGCCAGCGGGTGATGTCGGTCACGTACATCCGGGTCCGCACCACGTCGGACAACCGCGCGCCGGCGAGACGCAGCGCGGCTTCAATGTTCACCAGCGCCTGGCGCGCCTGCCCGTAGGGGTCGCCGGGGCACACCAGTTCGCCATCACGGATCGCTGTGGTGCCGGACACCTCCAGCCAAGGGCCGGCCAGCACGGCGCGGGAGTACCCGACGACCGATTCCCACGGTGCTTCGGAGCCGAATCGTTCGATCACCGTGCCGCTCTCCCGGCCGGGCGGCGGGGCGCCCTGAACGTTTGAACACACAGTGCCCCCGAAATTCGTCGCAGAATCAAGATCACCACACGGGAGCCAAGATCGCCGGGCCGAGCACTGTGTGTCGAAACGTTCACGGCTCGGCCGGCTCCCTGCCGTGCCACACCGCTGCCAGGGCCTCCGGAAGGGTGAAAGCACCGGCGTAGAGCGCCTTGCCGACGATCGCCGCTTCTACGCCGGGTACGCCGGCGATCGCCCGCAGGTCGGCGAGGCTGCTCACCCCGCCGCTGGCCACCACCGGCCGATCCGTTGCCTCGGTCACCCGACAGAGCAGATCGAGGTTGGGGCCGGTGAGGGTGCCGTCGCGACGGACGTCGGTGACCACGTACCGGGCGCAGCCGTCGGCGTCGAGCCGGGCCAACACGTCGAACAGCTCGCCGCCCTCCGACGTCCATCCCCGCGCCGCGAGGGTGGTGCCCCGGACGTCAAGTCCGACGGCGATCCGCTCGCCGACCCGGGCAATGGCCCGGCGTACCCAATCCGGGTCTTCCAGCGCGGCGGTACCCAGGTTGACCCGGGCAGCCCCGCTGGCCAGGGCGGCGTCGAGGCTTTCGTCGTCTCGGATACCGCCGGAGAGTTCCACCGCGATGTCCAGGCGACCGACGACCTCAGCGAGCAGGTCCCGGTTGCTGCCCCGGCCGAATGCTGCGTCGAGATCGACCAGGTGCACCCATTCCGCGCCGTCGCGCTGCCAGGTGAGCGCCGCTTCCAGGGGATCCCCGTACGAGGTTTCGCTGCCCGCCTCGCCCTGCACGAGTCGCACGGCACGGCCACCCGCGACGTCCACGGCGGGCAACAGGGTCAGCGGCACGACCGCCACTCTCGCAGATGCCGGAAGGCGGGCGAGTGACGCGGATCCCACTCCACCGCAGCACAGGTGACGGGCCGGAGCGTCAATGCAGGGATGCGATCCAATTTCGCAGCAGCACGGCGCCCGCGTCGCCGGACTTCTCCGGGTGGAACTGGGTCGCGGCGAGCATTCCGTCTTCCACCGCGGCGACGAAGCGCTCGCCGTGCTCGGCCCAGGTGACCTGTCCGGGCGCCGACCGGGCGGCGTAGGAGTGGACGAAGTAGAACCGCTCCCCCTCCACACCGGCGAACAGCCGGGAGTCCGGCGGCGGCGACACGGTGTTCCAGCCCATGTGCGGCAGTACCGGCGCCCGCAGCCGGGTCACCGCGCCGGAGAAAGTGCCGACGCCTTCGGTGGCCACGCCGTGCTCGTCGCCGAGGGAGAACAGCACCTGCATGCCCACGCAGATCCCGAGTACCGGACGACCCCGCCTCAGCCGCTCCCGGATGAGCCGGTCGCCGCCGGCCGCGCGCAGGCCGGCCATGCAGGCAGCGAACGCCCCCACGCCCGGTACCACGAGCCCGTCGGCGTTCAGTGCCTCGTCCAGGGAGTCGGTCACGGTGACCTCGCCGCCGGCTCGGGCCAGTGCCCGCTCGGCGGAGCGCAGATTGCCGGACCCGTAGTCCAGAACGACTACCCTCGGCCAGGTCATAGTTTCCGCAGCCGAGCCAACGAGACCCACAAGCACAACGCGGCCGCGGCGGCCATCGCCACCGCCAGCAGCCAGCCTCGCCGGCTGCCGTGGGTACGCGCCACGGCGCCCATCGCCCCGCCGGTGAGCAGTCCGGCGACCGCCATGAGGAACAGCAGCCCGCCCACTCAGAGCACACCCTTGGTGCTGGGAATACCGACGCCTTCGACCCGGACCGCATCCCGCAACGCCCGAGCAACCGCCTTGAACTGCGCCTCGACCAGATGGTGCGCGTTGCGTCCGGCCAACACCCGGACGTGCAGGCAGATCTGCGCCGCCGAGGTGAACGACTCCCAGATGTGCCGCGTGAGCGTGGTGTCGTACGTACCGATCAGCTCGATCATGTCGGGCTCCACGTGGACGCAGTACGGCCGTCCGGAGAGGTCTACCGCGGCCTGGACGAGGGTCTCGTCCAACGGGACCAGCGCGTCGCCGAACCGGCGGAGCCCGGCCTTGTTGCCGAGCGCCTGGCGCAGCGCCTCGCCAACGGTGATCGCAGTGTCCTCCACGGTGTGGTGGGCGTCCACGTCCAGGTCACCCTCGGCGGTGACGGTGAGGTCGAAGCCGCCGTGCTTGCCGAGTTGGGCGAGCATGTGGTCGAAGAACGGCATCCCAGTGGCGATCTCGGTCCGGCCGGTGCCGTCGAGGTCCAACTCGACCAGGATGCGGGACTCCTTGGTGGCGCGCTCCACCCGGGCATGCCGGCTCATCGGTTCTCCTCCCGCGCCGAGGTCAGCGCGGCCAGAAAGGCGTCCACCTCGGCCGGCAGTCCCGCGGTGACCCGCAGCCAGCCCGGCAAGCCGACGTCGCGGACCAGTACGCCCCGCGCCAGCAGCGCCCGCCACATCGCGGGCGCGTCGGCGAAGCCGCCGAAGAGGACGAAGTTGGCGTCCGAGCGCACCACCGGGCAGCCGAGGCCCGGCAACTCGCCCAGCAGCCGATCGCGTTGCTCCTTCACCGCCGCGACGGTGGCGAGGGTCTCCGCCGCGTGCCGCAGCGCGACCAACGCGGCGGCCTGGGTGAGCGCGGAGAGGTGGTACGGCAGCCGTACTATGCGCAGCGCGTCGACCACCGCCGGGTCGGCGGCGAGGTAGCCGACCCGGGCGCCGGCGAAGGCGAACGCCTTGGACATCGTCCGGGTGATGATCAGGCGCGGGTGCCCGGTCACGTGCGGCAGCAGGGACGGTCGGTCGGCGAACTCCGCGTACGCCTCGTCGACCACCACCACGCCCGGCGCGGCCGCCAGGATCGCGGCGAGCACCTCAGGATCCAGCGCGGTACCGGTCGGATTGTTCGGCGACGCGAGAAACACCACGTCCGGCTGGTGGCCGCGGACCGCCGCGGCGGCGTCGGCCGGGTCGAGGCCGAAGTCCTCGGGTCGTCGGGGAACCTGCAGCCATTCGGTGCCGGTGGTGAGCGCGATCAACTCGTGCATGGAGTACGACGGCACGAAACCGAGCGCGCGCCGACCGGCGCCGCCGAAGACCTGCAGGATCTGCTGCAGTACCTCGTTGGAACCGTTCGCGGCCCACAGGTTCGCGGGGCTCAGTCCGCCACCGAGGTAACCGGCGAGCGCAGCCCGCAGCTCGACGGCCTCCCGGTCGGGGTACCGGTTCAGCCCGGCCGCCGCCGCCGGCAGCACCTCGGCGAGTTCGGCGAGCAGGGGGGCCGGCGGGGGCCAGGGGTTCTCGTTGGTGTTCAGCCGTACCGCCACGTCGACCTGCGGCGCGCCGTACGGCGTCAGTCCTTGCAGCTCCGCCCGGATCAGCCCGCGGATGCCCGACTCGGTTTCCGGGACCGTCATCGCAACCGCACCGCGACCGCCTCGACGTGCGCGGCGAGATCCTCGGCGCCGCCGAGCGCGGTAATCGCCGGCGCGACATCGGCCAGCGCGTCGCGGGAGTACTCGATAACGTGCTGCACGCGCAGGAAGGACTGCACCGACAGCCCGCCGGAGGACCGCGCGGTACCTCCGGTCGGCAGAACGTGGTTCGAGCCGGCGAGGTAGTCCCCCAGGCTCACCGGGGCGTACGCGCCGACGAAGACCGCACCCGCATGGGTGATGCTGGCGGCCACCTCGGCTGCGTCCCGGGTGAGGATCTCCAGATGCTCCGCCGCCCAGGCGTCCACCACGGACACGCCATCGGCCAGTGATCCCACCAGGACGAGGGCGCCCTGCCCGGCCAGTGCGGTCTCGACCCGCTCCCGGTGCCGGGTCGCCGGCACCTGCTTGTCCAGTTCCACGTCCACGGCATCGGCGAGGTTGGCCGAACCGGTGACCAGCAGGCAGGCCGCGAGCGGGTCGTGTTCGGCCTGGGCGATCAGGTCGGCGGCGACGTACGCCGGATCGGCCGAGTCATCGGCGAGGATGGCGATCTCGGTCGGCCCGGCCTCGGCGTCCACTCCGGTCACCCCGCGGACCAGCCGCTTCGCAGCGGTGACGTAGACGTTGCCCGGCCCGGTGATCAGGTCGACCGGCGCACAGTCCCCGGCGCCGTAGGCGAACATGGCGATCGCCTGCGCGCCGCCGACGGCGTACACCTCGTCGACGCCGAGCAGCGCGCACGCGGCCAGAATCGCCGGGTGCGGGCGGCCGTCGTACGCCGGCTGTGGCGGGCTGGCCACCGCCAGCGAGGCAACCCCGGCGACCTGCGCCGGTACCACGTTCATCACCACCGAGGACGGGTACGCCACCAGGCCGCCCGGGACGTACAGGCCCACCCGGCGCACCGGCAGCCAGCGCTCGGTGACCACCGCACCGTCCGCCAACTCGGTGGTACTCGACTGCCGGCGCTGGGCCTCGCTCACCAGGCGGACCCGACGGGCGGCCTCGACCAGCGCCTCCCGAACCGCCGGGTCGAGCGCGCCCAGTGCGTCGGACAGGGCAGTCTGCGGTACCCGCAGCGCGTCGAGCCGGACCCGGTCGAAGCGTTCGGTCGCGGCCAGCACAGCGTCCACACCGCGGTCCCGAACGTCATTCACCACCGGCGATACAGCGGCCATCGCCGAGTCCACGTCCAGGGCCGCCCGCGGCAGAACGCTCGTCAGCCGAGCGGGCAGGCCGGCGCGCAGGTCGATCCGGCGCAGCATCGACAACTCCTCGACTCGCCGGCGGGCAGGGAACTCGTGATCGGGGACGGCGGGAGCGGCAGCGCCGTCGAGCATCAGATTACCGTCGTACGCTGCAGACATGACGGTGGGCCGAACGACGCGGCTACCGCTCTTTCCGCTCGGTACGGTGCTTTTCCCCGGCCTGGTGCTCCCGCTGCACATCTTCGAGGACCGCTACCGACGACTGGTCCGCGAACTCCTCACCCAACCCGAGGGCACCCGCCGCTTCGGGGTGGTGGCGATTCGCCTCGGCGCCGAGGCCGGGCAACCCGAGCCGGTGCTGTACGAGGTGGGTTGCGTCGCGGAATTGCGGCGGATCGACCCGCTCGCCGACGGCCGGTTCAACGTCGTCGCGGTCGGCGGCAACCGGTTCCGGCTGCGCAGCGTGAGCCCGTCCCGGGCGTACCTGGTGGGCGACGTGGAAGAACTCGCCGAGGAGCCGGGAGATCCGGCCGTCGCCGGGCCGCTGGCGGAGCGATTGCGCCGGATGTTCGCGAGCTACCTCACCGCGGTCAGCGAGTTGCGGGCCGCCGAGGAGGAGCCCGCCGGTCTGCCGCAACTGCCGGAGGATCCGACGGCGCTGTCCCATCTGGTCTCCGCGGTCGCGCTGTTGGACCTGGCGGACAAGCAACGACTGCTCGCCGAACCAGACACGGTGTCCCGCCTCCGCAGTGCGCTGGCCATCCTCGGCCGGGAGCGGGCCGTCATCTCGGCGTGGCAGGCGGTTCCGGCGCCGGAGTTGCTGCACGTACCCCGCGGCTCCAACTGATCCGGCATCCGGCCGCCGGTCAGGTGGCCCGAGCGGGGCGCTCGATCACCGTCGTACCGGCGACCACGGCGAGCGGGTGGAGCCAGGCGCTCGGGTCGACCAGCGGGTCGCGGTCCAGGACGACCACGGCGGCGGGCGTACCCGGCGTCAGCGGCCGTACCGCCGCCCGGAGCGCCCGGTCGCGCCCGAGCCCGGCCGCCGCGAGATGCTCCAACTCTCGGGGATCGGCCCCGGGCCGGGTGCCGGCGTTGCCCAGGTCGGTGCCGTACACCAGCGGTACGCCGGCCGCGACCAGGGCCGCCGCGTTGGCTTCCACGGCCGATCCGGAGTAGCCGCGCAGGGTCTCGATGGTGGAGACCACCCGGACGCCGGCGGCAGCGATGCGGTGGACCAGGGGCGGCGGTAGCGCTTCGGTCGGGGTGTGGGCCAACTCGTCCACGCCGGCATCCAGCGCCCTGGCGACCATCGCGGCGGTCAGCGCGTGCGCGATCACCGGTATGCCGGCGTCATGCGACGCCCGCACCACCGCAGTGGCCACCTCCGGACTCGGCACCGGCTGGCGCCCGGCCGGCTCCAGCGCCAGCTTGATCACGTCCACATCCGCCGCGGCGAGCCGGCGTACCGCCTGGACCGCTGCGGCCACGGTGGCCACCGGGAGGGCGAAGCCGTCCGCCCCCCAGCCGTTGGCCGGATAGCCGCCGGGAGCCGTGAGTACCGGGCCGGCGATCTGCACCATGGTCCCGGCGCCGCCGCCCCCGGGGACCGGGGAGTTCCGCCGCCATGCCAGCGCCCGCTGCAACGGCGCGCCGAGGTCCCGGACGCTCGCCACGCCGCCGGCGAGCATGCCGCCGTAGTCCCCGAACGCCAGATGCACATGCCGGTCCACCAGCGCCGGGCCTACCCAGGCGCCGCGTAACAACCGCAGCCCCGGCAGCTGAGCGCCGGAGAGAAGGCCGGTGCCGAAAAGGCCCGCCGGACCCAGCCAGTCCACAACGCCGTGTCGGTCCACCAGCAGGAGACCGGGGTCGAAGACCTGGCCGTCCCCCCGCCATACCCGGCCGAGCACGGCGATCCCGGACACCGCGGCGCGAGCAGACTCAGTGACCGGCGGCCTGGCTCATCCACACCACGATGTCCAGCGCCCGCAGCGGGGTCAGCGCCGGACCGTCGGCCGGCGCCAGCGTGGTCAACTCGGCGAACGCCTGCGGGTTGGCGCGCAAGTCCTCCCGGATGGCGAGGGTTAGTTGACGGAGGTAGTCCTCCCAGCTGTGCTCGCCGCGATTGACCAGTACGCACCCCGCATCCCGATAGAAGGTGAAGACCCGGGAGTCCCACACCGGGACCAGACCCGGTCGCTTGCGGTGCAGCACCTTGGCGACCAGGGACGGCTTGATGTCGGCGGTGTCGACGTGCTCGAGGTCGAGTACAGCCCAGAGCGCAGCCACCGCATCGCAGTCAGCATCGGTGGCGTCGGCCAGGTGCTCGACCGCCGGCAAGGCGGCCAGTGCTTCCTGCAGCGGCTGCTGGAGCGAGACCAACCCGGCCATCACGTCGGAGTCGATCGGCGCGCCGAGCAGCGAGGGCGCCAGGTAGTCGCCGGTGACCAGCACGTCGGGTCGCCCGTTGGTGACCAAGGCGTCGTAGAAGGGCCAGGAGAACCGGTACTTGCGCGGGCGGGCGACGTCCAGGTAGTCCTCGACCAGACTGGTCGGGTCGAACACCTCACGGGTACCACGGGCCAGGATCAGCGTCACCCGGACATTGCATCACGCGCCCGGCGGTTCCTCAGGCGGCCCATCGATTCGCCACCGGGTGTCTGCGGCGCGGGCCGAGCGCTCGGTACGTCACCCGCCCGTCACGGCGCCCGAGCCGAGCAGGGCCTTGAGATCGCCCATCAGCGCCGGGGTGGCCGTCACCCGCAGCCGATCGTCGAGCCGCAGCTTGGTGGTCCGCGCACCGGAGAGCAAGGCCAGCTGTACCTCGGTCGTACCGGGATGCGTAGCCAGCACCTCCCGCAGCCGGTCCACGACCGGCGGGGTGCATCGGGTCGCCGCCATCGAGATCACCACCGGACCGCGGGGGCCCTCGGAGATGTCCGGCAGGGACAGCTCCATCGCGATCAGCTTCGGGACATCGTCGCGGCGGTCGACCCGGGCGCGGACGCACACCACGGTGTCCTCGGCGAGCAGCGTCGCGTACTCGGCGTAGGTCTGCGGGAAAAACATCACCTCCACTGCCGCCTCGAGATCCTCCAGTACGGCCGCCGCCCACGGCTTGCCGGCCTTGGTGACCCGCCGGGTGATGCTGGACAGGATGCCACCGACGGTGACGAAGGCGCCGTCGGCGAGCGTGCTCTCCTCCAGGAGGCGGCTGCACGGCGTGTCCGCCGCGCTCGCCAGGACGTGCTCCAGGCCGAAGAGTGGATGATCGGAGACATACAGGCCGAGCATCTCCCGCTCATAGGCAAGCAGATCCCGTTTGTCCCACTCCCCCGACGGCACCGCGAACGCGAACGCGCCGGCCGCCGGCGAAACGTCAGCGTCGGTCGGCTCGACGCTGAACAGATCGAACTGCCCGATCGCCTCCGCGCGCTTGGTGTCCAGGCAGGCGTCGATCGCCTCGGCAGCAACGTGCAACAGCCCGCGGCGAGAGTGCCCGAGGGAATCGAAGGCGCCAGCCTTGATCAGCGACTCCACCACTCGCTTGTTGCACGCCGTCGCCTCCACCTTGCGCAAGAATTCGGCGAAGTCCGCGAACCGGCCCTTCGACCTGCGAGTGGCCGCGATGGAGGCGACCACGTTCTCCCCGACGTTGCGGATCGCGGAGAGCCCGAAGCGGATGTCGGTACCCCGCGGGGTGAAGTCGCTGTCGGAGTCGTTGACATCCGGCGGCAGCACCTTGATGCCCATCTTCCGGCACTCACCGAGGTAGACCGCGCTCTTGTCCTTGTCGTCCTTCACCGAGGTGAGCAGCGCGGCCATGTACTCCGCCGGATACCGGGCTTTGAGGTACGCCGTCCAGTACGACACCACGCCGTAGCCGGCGGAGTGCGCCTTGTTGAACGCGTAGTCCGCGAACGGCACCAGCTGCTCGAACAGCGCGTCGGCGAAGTCCTGGGAGTACCCGTGGGCAAGCATGCCGTCGATAAACGGCTTCTTCTCCTTGTCCAGGATCGACCGCTTCTTCTTGCCCATCGCGCGGCGCAGCATGTCGGCCTGGCCGAGGGTGTAGCCGGCGAGGCGCTGGGCGATGGTCATGACCTGCTCCTGGTACACGATCACGCCATACGTCTCGCCCAGGATCGGCTCCAGGTCCGGGTGCAGGTAACTCACCGGCCGGCGCCCGTGCTTGCGCTCCACATAGTCGATGTGCGCGCCGGCACCCATCGGGCCGGGCCGGTACAGCGCGATCAGCGCGGAGATGTCTTCGAAGTTGCTGGGTTGCAGCGAGCGCATCAGCGAGCGCATCGGCCCGCCCTCGAGCTGGAAGACGCCGATCGACTCGCCGCGACACAGCAGGGCGTACGCCTCCGGATCGTCGAGGCCGAGGTCCTCCAGCACCACGTGCTCGTCCCGGTTGGCCTCGATGTGCGCCAGGCAGTCGTCGAGCACGGTGAGGTTGCGCAGCCCGAGAAAGTCCATCTTGAGCAGGCCGAGGGCTTCGCAATTGCCCATCTCGTACTGGGTGATCACCGCGCCGTCAGCGTCCCGGCGCCAGACCGGGATGTGGTCGGTGAGCGGATCCCGGCAGATCACCACCCCGGCCGCGTGCACCCCCGCCTGCCTCTTCAGGCCCTCCAGCCCGCGGGCGGTCTCCAGTACCTGCTTGGCGTCGGGCTCGCTCTCACACGCGGCCCGCAGCTCGCCGGCCTCGCGGTAGCGCTCCGCCTTCGGGTCGAAGCAGTCGGCGAGGGAGACGTCGCGGCCCATCACGTTGGGCGGCATCAGCTTGGAGAGCCGGTCGCCGACCGCGTACGGGTGGCCGAGCACGCGCGCGGAGTCCCGGATCGCCTGCTTGCCCTTGATCGTGCCGAAGGTGACGATCTGCGCCACCCGGTCCTCGCCGTAGCGCTCGGTGGCGTAGCGGATCATGTCGCCGCGGCGGCGCTCGTCGAAGTCCATGTCGATGTCCGGCATGGAGATGCGCTCGGGGTTGAGGAACCGTTCGAAGATCAGCCCGTGTTCCAGCGGGTCGAGTTCGGTAATACCCAGGCAGTACGACACCGTGCAGCCGGCCGCGCTGCCCCGGCCGGGTCCGACCCGGATGCCGTTGGACTTGGCGTGGCGGACCAGGTCGGCGACGATGAGGAAGTACGCCGGAAAGGCCATCTGGTTGATCACGGTGAGCTCGAACTCGACCTGCGCCCGCTGGGCTTCGCTGGCGCCCACTCCCCAGCGTCGGATCATCCCGGCCTCGACCTCGTGGCGGAGCCAGGTCTCCTCGGTTTCCCCCGCCGGCACTTCAAAACGGGGTAGCAGCCGCTGCCCTTCGTCGATCGTCACGTCGCACCGCTCGGCGATGAGCAGGGTGTTGTCGCAGGCTTCCGGGATCTCCCGCCAGACCGCCCGCATCTCCGCCGGGGACTTGAGGTAGAACTCCTCGGCGTCGAAGCGGAACCGGTTGGGGTCGGCGAGCGTCGCCCCGGTTTGCACGCACAGCAGTACCTCGTGCGCGACCGAGTCGGACTTGCGGGTGTAGTGCAGGTCGTTGGTGGCCACGGTGGGCACTTGCAGGTCGGCGGCAAGCTCGAGCAGTTGCCGCTGGGTTCGTCGCTCGATGTCCAGCCCGTGGTCCATCAGCTCGACGTAGAAGTTGCCCGCGCCGAAGATGTCTCGGTAATCCGACAGCGCTTGGCGCGCCTTTGCCGGCTGGCCGGTGGCCAGCAGCCGGTTCACCTCGCCGGACGGGCAGCCGGAGGTGGCGATCAGGCCCTCGGCGTACTCGGCGAGCAGTTCGCGGTCCATCCGCGGCTTGTAGTAGTACCCCTCCAGGCTGGCCCGGCTGGACAGCTTGATCAGGTTGCGCCAGCCCTGGTCGGTTGTGGCCAGCAGCGTCATGTGGAAGTACTTCTCGTTCTTGACGTCCCCCCCGCCGCCGCTCTTGTCGTACCGGGAGCCGGGTGCCAGGTACGCCTCGATGCCGAGAATCGGCTTCACGCCAGCCGTGCGCCCGGCCTTGTAGAACTCGTACGCGCCGTGCAGGTTGCCGTGGTCGGTGATCGCCACCGCCGGCATCTCCATCCGAGCGGCCTCGGCGAAAAGGTCCTTGACCCGGGCTGCCCCGTCGAGCATGGAGTACTCGCTGTGCACGTGCAGGTGCACGAACGAGTCGGGCATGGCATGCCTCCTACCGGCGTCGGGCGATCGCGGGCCGGGGGAAGTCGGCCATGCTGGGGTCGTGGTGCGGGTCGCGGGAAAACTGGCACCTCGGTTCTAACACGTGCGGACGACAGTTTGCGGGCGCGTCGTGGGGGCGTGTCGGGGGTGGCAGAGGATCGGAGCGCTCCATCGCCGCGGGCGGCCGTAGCTGGTCAGACGACGACAGACGCCGCGCCTCAGCACGCTCACAGTGTGCGACCATGTGGCCCGGGCAGGTTGCGACGCGTCCAGCCCGGGTATCTGAGGAGTCCGCTTGATGTCTTTCTCCCTTTCGCGCCGCCGGCTGGTCGCGGCCGGCGTAGCCGGTCTGCTCGGGGCCGCCGGGCTCGCCTCAGGAGCCGCCGCTGCGCCGGCGAAGTCGACGCGCGCGCTGCCCGGCGTGGTTCCTGAGTGGGTGACCTCGGCCCACAAACTGGGGCACGCGCGTGGGAGTGACGCGGTGGAGTTCGGTGTGCTGCTGTCCATGCGTAACGCGGCAGCCGCGCCGTCCTTGATCCGCTCGCTGACCACGCCGGGCAGCACGCAGTACGGTCGCTGGCTTACTGCCGCGCAATTCCGGGCGCGGTTCGCGCCCGCCGCGGGCGACGTGGCGGCCGTCCAGAAGTGGTTGCGCGACGCCGGGTTCCGGGTCGATGAGACGCTGTCCAGCGGCCTACTGGTTCAAGCGTCCGGCAGCGTGGCGCAGACCGAGAAGGCCTTCGGGACCCGGCTCGACCAGTTCAGCTACCGTGGCCACACGCTTCGAGCGCCGGCCGCACAACTGCGGGTGCCAGCGACCATGCCGAGCGCGGTCGCCAGCATCACCGGGCTCGCGGACACCCCGAAGCAGACGGCCAGCAAGCCGCCGCCCGGTCCGGCGCCGGGCTTACGTACCGGCTTCCAGCCCTGCTCGGCGTTCTACGGGCAGAAGATCGCCACAACTCTGCCCCCGGCGTACGGGCAGAAGGTCCCCTACGCCGTGTGCGGATACACCTCGAAGGAACTCGCGACCGCCTACGGGGTGAGCCCAGCGGCGGCGCACGGCGCCGACGGCAGCGGGGTGACCGTCGCGGTCACCGACGCGTACGCCTCGCCGACCATCAAGCAGGACGCCAATACCTACTCCACCCGACACGGCCTCCCGACCTTCACGCCCGGTCAGTTCCGCCAGATCCTCCCCCCGCGCTTCAACCAGTACAAGCTCTGCCACGCGCAGGATTGGTACGGCGAGGAGACCCTGGACGTCGAGGCGGTGCACGGCGTCGCGCCGGGAGCGAAGATCGTGTACGTCGGCGGATCGAACTGCTTGGGCGGTCTGGGACTGGCGTGGGCCAAGACGATCGACAACCATGTGGCTGACGTCGTCACGAACTCGTGGGGCGAGGGCACGGAGGATCTCCCGCTGAGCGCCGTGCGCGTCTACGACATGTTCGCTCGGGAAGCCGCGCTGACCGGCATCAGCGTGCTGTTCCCTTCGGGCGACAGCGGCGACAGCGTGCTGGCCACCCAGAAGCGCCAAGTCGCCCTGCCGGCGTCCGACCCGTACATCACCGGCGTCGGCGGGACCAGCGTCGCCATCGGCGCGTCCGGGCAGAAGGTCTTCGAGCACGGCTGGGAAAACGCCTACTCCACACTCACCAACGGCGCCTGGACTCCGAAGCCGCCCGGGGCCTACACCTCCGGTTCCAGCGGCGGCACCAGCCGGCTGTTCCGGCAGCCCTGGTACCAGCGGGGCGTCGTACCGGCGTCGATCTCGAAGTACTTCGGCACCGTCGCGACCCGGGCCGTTCCGGACGTCTCGATGCCCGGTGACCCGAACACCGGGATGCGGGTCGGGCAGACCCAGGCCTTCGGCAACGGAACGTACTACGACGAGTACCGCATCGGCGGCACCAGCCTCTCCTCGCCGTTGCTCGCCGGGGTGCTGGCCGTCGCGGAGCAGTACAACCAGCACCCGATCGGGTTTCTCAACCCGCTGGCGTACGCGCTGGTGGGCACCGCGGCCATCACCGATGTTCTTCCGCCCTCACATCCGATCGCGGAGGCCCGGGTCGACTTCAACAATGGCGTCAACGCGAAGGCCGGCCTCCTCTATCGGCTTCAGACCATCGACGTTCCGACCACCATCCGCACCCGGGTCGGCTACGACGACGTGACGGGCGTCGGTACGCCGAACGGTCTGGACTTCCTGAAGGGAATCGGCTAGCCGCCCGCACCAGCAACCCCACATCAGCTCTGTTCGCGCAGCAGCTCCAGCGCGGCCGCCAGGTCGGCCGGGTACGGGCTCTCGTACGTCACCGGCCGGCCGTCCGCCGGGTGGGGGAAGCCGAGCCGGGACGCGTGCAGCCACTGGCGCCGCACGCCGAGCCGTTCGGCCAGGGTCGGATCCGCGCCGTAGGCCAGGTCGCCGACGCAGGGGTGGCGTAGTGCCGCCATGTGCACCCGGATCTGGTGGGTCCGGCCGGTCTCCAGCCGGACGTCCAGCAGAGAGGCCGCGCGGAAGGCCTCCAGTGTGTCGTAGTGCGTGACGCTCGGCTTCCCGCCGGCGACGACGGCGAACTTGTAGTCCGCGTCGGGGTGCCGGTCGATCGGGGCGTCGATGGTGCCGCGCAGCGGATCCGGGTGGCCCTGCACCAGCGCGGCGTACCGCTTGTCCACCGTGCGGTCGTGGAATGCCGCCTTCAGCGAGGTGTACGCCCGCTCACTTTTCGCCACCACCATCAGCCCGGTGGTGCCGACGTCCAGGCGGTGCACGACGCCTTGACGCTCGGCGGCGCCGCTGGTGGAGATCCGATGCCCGGCAGCGGCGAGCCCACGGATCACGGTCGGCCCGGTCCAGCCCGGACTGGGGTGGGCCGCGACGCCGACCGGCTTGTCCACGACGATGATCTCGTCGTCCTCATGGACGATGCGCAGCCCGGGTACCACCTCCGCCGGCGGCAGCGGTACCTGCTCGGGCTCCGGCAGGTCGACGTCGAGCCAATCGCCGGCGGACACCCGGTCGGACTTCACGGCGTCCGCTCCGCCGAGCCGGGCGTGGCCGGCGGTAACCAAGTCGGCCGCAACCGTTCGGGACAGGCCGAAGAGTCGAGCCACCGCCGCGTCGAGCCGGAGCCCGGCGAGGCCATCGGGGACGGGCAGGCTCCGGCTAATCATCGGCCGCACCGTCGCGATGCCGGTCCTGATGCCCGTCGCGCCGACCGTCGAGACCCAGTCCCAGCACGGACAGCAGTACGGCCACCAGCCCACCGGTCACGATGGCGGAGTCCGCGATGTTGAAAACCGGCCAGTGCGGCAGTTCGATCCAGTCCACGACGTGGCCGCGAAACGGCGCCGGCGAGCGTAAGATCCGGTCCAAGAGGTTACCGAGCGCGCCGCCGAGAAGAAGCCCGAGGGTCGCCGCCCAGCGCAGGCTCCGCAGCCGGGCGGCGGTCCGTACGATCACCACGACCACGGCGAGCGCCACCATGGTGAACAGCACCGTGGCGCCTTGCCCCAGTCCGAACGCGGCGCCCGAGTTGCGGGTCACGGTGAGGCGGAGCAGCCCCCCGAGCAGCCGTACCGGTGCCCGATCGGACAGCTTCTCGACCACCACGATCTTGGTCACCAGATCCAGCCCGAGGACGGCGACAGCGACAGCGAGCAGGACACGCACGCCGGCGCGGCGCCGCGGCGGCTGTCCGCCGATCGGGTTCGAGTCGGCGCGGGATGCTTCCGAGGGGATCACCATGACGAGACCAGTGTCGCTGATCGCGGCGCCGCCGGTCGGCTAGGCTGGCCGGCGCAGCAGGCGTTGACGGGACGAGTAACGCCGGACGCAGCCAGCGCCGCGAGGCGTAGCGAGCCGGGGACGGTGCGAGCCCGGCGGCGTGCCCGGCGTGAAGATCACCCCGAGCCGCCGGAGGAACGGCCCCCAGGCTCAGTAGAACCGGCGCACGCAGGAACGGAGTGGGCGCGTACGCGCGCCAAGAAGGGTGGTACCGCGGGGCTCCGGGCAACCGGGTGCCTCGTCCCTTCGTCGCAGGTCAACGACGAACCGGAAGGTACCTCCACCATGATCTCCCCGCTGCCTCCCCGAGTCGACCTCCCCGCGCTGGAGCGTGAGGTGCTGGAGCGCTGGGAGCGCACCGAGGTCTTCCAGCGTTCCCTGGCCCGGACCGCCGACGGCCCGCGGTGGGTCTTCTACGAGGGGCCGCCGACGGCGAACGGCAAGCCAGGCGCGCACCACACCGAGGCCCGCGCGGTGAAGGACATCTACTGCCGGTACAAGACCATGCAGGGGTACTCGGTCCCCCGCCGCGCCGGCTGGGACTGCCACGGGCTGCCGGTGGAGCTCGCGGTGGAGAAGGAGCTCGGCTTCACCGGCAAGGCCGACATCGAGGCGTACGGGGTGGCGGAGTTCAACGCCCGCTGCCGCGAGTCGGTGCTCCGGCACGTGGCCGAGTTCGAGCGAATGACCAGCCGCCTCGGCTACTGGTGCGACATGGCAAACGCCTACCGGACGATGGACCCGCACTACATCGAGTCAGTGTGGTGGTCCCTGAAGGTGATCTACAACAACGGCCTGCTGGTCCAGGACCATCGGGTCTCGCCGTACTGCCCGCGCTGCGGCACCGGGCTGTCGGACCACGAGGTCGCCCAGGGCTATCTGACCGTGACGGATCCCAGCGTGTACGTCCGGTTTCCGATCACCAGCGGTCGATGGGCCGGCGAGGCATCGCTACTGGTGTGGACCACCACGCCGTGGACGTTGATCTCGAATACCGCGGTCGCCGTGCACCCCGACGTCACGTATGTGGCTGCCCGAGTGGGGGGCGGAGAGGTGCTGATCGTCGCCGAGCCGCTGCTGTCTGTGGCGCTCGGTGAGGCGGTCGGAGAGAACGCCGACGTGCTGGCCCGCTTCCCCGGCCGCGAGCTGGAGCACGTCACGTACTCCCGGCCGTTCGACCTCGTCGACATCCCGGGCGCGCACTACGTAGGACTCGCCGACTACGTGACGATCGAGGACGGCACCGGACTGGTGCACCAGGCACCGGCGTTCGGCGCCGAAGACCTCGACGTCGCTCGACGGTACGGCCTACCCGTCGTCAACCCGGTAGGTCTCGACGGGCACTTCGCCGCGGACCTGCCCCTGGTCGGCGGCCAATTCTTCAAAGCCGCCGACGCCGGGATCGTCGCCGACCTGCGGAAACGCGGCCTGCTGTACTCCTCGGCGAACTACGTGCACAGCTATCCGCACTGCTGGCGGTGTGACACCCCGCTGATCTACTACGCGCTGCCCTCCTGGTACATCCGGACCACGGCGATCAAGGACGCCCTGCTGAGGGAGAACGAGGCCACCGACTGGCACCCGGCGCGGGTCAAGACCGGGCGGTACGGCGACTGGCTGGCGAACAACGTGGACTGGGCGCTGTCCCGCAACCGGTACTGGGGCACCCCGCTGCCGATCTGGCGCTGCCCGGCCGACCATCTGACGGTGGTCGGCTCGCTCGCGGAACTGTCCGCCTGCGCCGGCCGGGACCTGAGCGACCTGGACCCGCACCGGCCGTTTATCGACGAGATCACCTTCCGGTGCCCCGTCCGGCCGGAGGCCGGCTCAGCGACGCAGTGCGGGGACACCGCGACCCGGGTGCCCGAGGTGATCGACGTCTGGTACGACGCCGGTTCGATGCCGTTCGCCCAGTGGGGCGCGCCGCACCGCAACCTCGCGGAGTTCGAGGCGGCGTATCCGGCGCAGTTCATCGTCGAGGCGCTGGATCAGACCCGCGGCTGGTTCTACACGTTGATGGCGATCGGCACGCTGGTGTTCGACAAGTCCTCCTACCAGACCGTGCTCTGCCTCGGGCTGATCCTCGACGAGCAGGGCCGGAAGATGTCCAAGCACCTGGGCAACGTGGTCGACCCGTTCGACCTCTTCGACCGGCACGGCGCCGACGCGGTGCGCTGGCTGATGCTCTGCGGCGGCTCGCCGTGGTCGGACCGGCGGGTCGGTGACGAGCCGCTCGCCGAGGTGGTCCGCAAGGTGCTGCTGACGTACTGGAACACGGTCTCCTTCTTCACCCTCTACGCGAACGTGAACGGCTGGACCCCGCAGACCGCGCCTGCGCCGGAGGTCGCGCAGCGCCCGGCACTGGACCGGTGGGCGCTGTCCGAGCTGCACGCAACGGTGATCGAGGTCACCGGGGCCCTGGACACCTTCGACTCCGCGCGGGCCGGCCGGCGGCTGAGCGCGTACATCGACGACCTGTCGAACTGGTACGTGCGCCGTTCCCGCCGGCGATTCTGGGCCGGCGACCCGTCCGCGTTGGCCACCCTGCACGAGTGCCTGGAGGTACTCACCCGGCTGCTCGCGCCGTTCGTGCCGTTCGTGGCCGACGCGGTCCACGAACGGATCGTGGGCGAGGTGTGGCCGGACCTCGGCGATTCGGTGCACCTGCGGGACTGGCCGAAGGTGGACGGCTCCCTGGTCGACGCTGGCTTGGCGGCCTCGGTGGCGCTCGCCCGGCGGCTGGTGGAACTCGGCCGCAGTGCCCGCGCGTCCGGGAAAACGCCGACCCGCCAGCCGCTCGGGCGGGCGCTGGTGGTCGCGCCGGGCTGGGAGGCGATGCCGGAGGAACTGCGCTCGGAGGTACTGGAGGAGCTCAACGTGCTTGCGGTGGAGTCCGGCCAGATCGAGGTCGACGTCTCGGTCAAGCCGAACTTCCGCGAGCTCGGCCGGCGCTACGGGCCGCGTACCAAGGCGGTGGCCGCGGCGATCGCCGCCGCGCCGGCCGCCGAGATCGCGGCCGCCCTGGAGCGTGACAGCACCGCTGCCGTGGACGTCGACGGGGCGGCGGAACAGTTGAGCCCCAGCGAAGTGATCATCACGGAGATTCCGCGCCAGGGTTGGGCCGTGGCCGCGGCTCACGGCGAGACTCTCGCCCTGGACCTCACCGTGACCCCGGAATTGCGACGCGCCGGCCGGCTCCGCGAGGTGGTCCGCCTCGTCCAAGACGCCCGCAAGTCGACCAACCTGGACGTCGCCGACCGGATCGAAGTGTGGTGGCGGGCGTCCGACCCGGAGACCGCGCAGGCCCTGCGCGAGGGCTCGGAGTCCCTCGCCGGAGAGGTTCTCGCCGTGGCGATCACCGAAGGCGAGCCACTCGCCGATCTCGCTCCGCACGCAGCCGAGGAGTTTGGCCTCACGTTCTGGCTGCGGGTGGTCGGCGGCTGAGCGCGGACGGAAGACGGACAGGCGGTTCCCATTATCGCGGCTATCGGGGCACCAGGGTGATAGCGCAGCGAATGCCCGGTGCGCGGCTGAGTCGCGCGTCGGCTGTGATCAGGGCGCAGTCCAGCAGCTCTGCCAGCGCTACGTACGCGGCGTCGTAGGCGGAGAGATTCTCCCGCAGCTCCCACATGCGCTCCAGCAGCGGGAACGTCGCGTACCGAGTCATGCCTAGGCGCTGCAGGACGCTCAGGGCCGCCCACCCATCCCCGCCGGAGCACTGTTGGCCCGCGACCCTACGCCGCAGCCCGCCGGCCACTTCGGCATCGATCAGATGTGGGGCGTGCAGCTGCTCGCTGCCCAGGCTGCGACGTGCTGGACCGTCATTGAGCAGAGCAGCGAGTGCCGCGGAGGCGTCGACAACGATCACCCGGCGGCGCGGACGGCGTCGAGGTCTTCGACGATTGTCGCGGTAGCGACGTCGAAGTCCGGAAGAGCACCGAGCATGGCCGGGTTGTCGGCCCTGCGTGAGACGTCAGCGAGCTCTCTGACCGCCACTGCTCCCACCGAGGTCCCGTCGCGAGCGGCCAACATCTCAAGGCGCCGGACCACGTCATCGGGCACGTTGCGGAGATAGAGCGTTTTCATGTCGCAGTATGCTAGCAACCAGCTTGCCGATCGCCAAGAGCGGCCCGCCCAGCGTTCCTCAAGCGGGGTGTGCTGACGCGTCCGCACCAGCGCTCGATGGTGACCCAGACGTCCGGGGTCGTTCCTCCGGGGCGAAGTGTCGGCGTCCGCGATGGTCTCGGCCGTCAGGTCGTCGAGTGGCGGCGGCTTGTGCGGGCAGCCCCGGATAAGGCGTCCCGGTCCCGGCCGTCAGAGTGCCCCTGTTTCTGTCCTATCCGGACGTACGCAGGGACCGGCGTTTCCCTTACGCGGATGTCGGGCTACCGTCCGGTTCCCGCGGAGCCGCCCGGACGCGCCCGCGCTCGTGGCGCTGCGCAACGAGGCCGCCCGTTGGCAGCGTGACCAGGGGATCGGACAGTGGCGCGAGGGCGAGGTACGCGCGGAGGTCTCCGCACAGCAGGTCGACGAGCGGGAGTGGTTTGTGCTGCGGGACGAACGCGGGGTCCTCGGCGGCCTTCGATTGCTGTGGGAGGACGAACCTGTTTGGGCGCGCAGCCGCCCGTGGCGGCCTATGTCCACCACCTCGTTACCCGATGCACGCTCGTCGGCGTAGGCATCGGAGCGGCCTTGCTCGATTGGGCCGGGGAGCAGGCTGCCGGCGCTGGACGGCCCTTCCTCCGCCCTGACTGCCAGGAGCACAACGCCCGCTTGCGGGCCTACTACCGGAGGAGGCAAGGCTTTGGGGAGGTGGGCCGCACCGACTTTCCCGTCGCCCCGGGTTGGTGGCCGGTGACTCGGTTCGAGCGCGGCCACGGTGAACGGTAGGAGGGACCTACACCTGGTCGCAGGACCTCTCGGACGTCGATGGGCAACCGGGCTGCTGTAGAGGTGCGGCAAGATGTTCGTCGTGCCGGACCTCGTTGGGCCGGTTGTGCCGGCCGGAAGGTTGCGCGACCAGATACAGCCGAACCTGGCCATCGATGAACTGACACTGCGGCCCTGGCGAAAAGCGGACGCACCGGGCGTCTTCCGGGCCTCAAGACCCTGCAATCCAGCAATGGCACGTACGGTCCATGACCGAGCACGAGGCCGAGGCGTGGGTCGCCTCTTGGTCGCAACGCTGGTCGGCCGAGACCGGTGCGGGCTGGGCGGTGTGCGAAGGCGACGCTCTGCTCGGCCGCGTGGGCTTGCGCGCCCTGGACCTAGCCGAGGGCGTGGGCGAGGCCGCATACTGGGTGCTGCCGGCGGCACGAGGGCGGGGCGTCGCATCGCGGGCACTGCTGAACGTCAGCGCGTGGCTGTTCACCCACATCGGCCTGCGCCGCATCGAGTTGGCGCACTCCACGCGCAACGAAGGCTCCTGTCTGGTGGCGAGCAAGGCGGGTTATGCGATGGAGGGGACCAAACGGCAGCAGGCATTGCACGAGGACGGCTGGCACGACATGCGCCCTGCACGCGCGCGTACAGGGCGACGCTCCCAACACCGCACCCCGTCCCGGCTGAGGATCCTCTTGCGGCGCCCTCCGGGTCAACTCTTTGGGGCGGCAAGACGATCTTGATGGCAGGTCACCTCAGTCGCCCGGCGCTGTTTCGTTGGGCCTCCGGGGAAATGTTGCTCGCGGCTCCGGACACGGTCGCCTGTTGAGACAATGGCGGCGGCGTTGAGCCATGGTCACCGACCTGCCATCGCCGTGCCCCCGGGAGCGGAGCGCTTTCGCTGCCCTGGTCTGACCCTCCGGCGCGCTAAATGGTGGCGGCGATCCGGCGCAGGATGCTGATCAGAATGAAGAGCACCAGGAAAGCCAGGTCGAGCGCGAATCCACCGATCCGAAGCGGGGGGATGATCCGCCGCAGCAACCGCAGCGGGGGGTCCGTGATGGTGTAGGTGATCTCTAGAACCACCGACATGAAACCCGTCGGGCGGTAGCTCCGCGAGAGTTGGAACACCCACTCCATGACCAACCGGAAGATCAGTATGAGCAGAAAGACCAAGAGAACGTTGCTGAGCAACCGCCCCACTGGCGACACTGAACTCCTACTTCCGCGCTGGCCTGGCTGCGGCCGGACGTGCGCCGCGTTCCCAGCCCAAGGCTAGCTCTGGTTGAAGAAGCCGCCCTCGGCGATGCGCTGCTTGTCTTCGGCGGTGATTTGCACGTTTGCCGGCGAGAGCAGGAACACCTTGGCGGTGACCCGCTCGATACTGCCGCGAAGCCCGAAGATCAATCCTGCGGCGAAGTCGACGAGGCGCTTGGCGTCCGAGTCGTCCATCTCGGACAGATTCATGATCACTGGCGTGCCCTCGCGGAAGTGCTCGCCGATCGTCCGGGCCTCGTTGTAGGTCCGCGGGTGCAGCGTGGTGATCCGCTGGGGGGTGCGCTCCACCTTCACGGCCGGCTCGGCCGGACGGACCGCGGTGGCCAGCCCACCCGCGCTGCGGGGTTCGTCCAGCCGTCGGACGCTGCCGCTACGCACCGGACCTGGGATGCGGTCCTCGGCGGCGGCGCGGGGTCGCTCGCGCTCGTCGCTGTCATCGCCGTCGACCTCGTACCGCTCGTCCTCGTCCTCAACGAGGCCGAGGTACACCGCCATCTTCCGCATCGCGCCGGGCATGCTCGCTGGTCCTCCGGCTTCTCGGTGCTGGGGTTCAGTGTGGGCTATGCAGGTCCGCGTTGCAGGTTCGCGTCACGCCGACCTTATCCCAGGAGCATAGGCGGGCGGTTGCCGAAGACTGCGGTTCCGACACGCACGTGGGTGGCGCCGGCTGCGATCGCCGACTCCAGGTCCCCGCTCATCCCGGCAGAGATCATCGCAGCGTCGGGATAGTGGCCCGCGAGATCATCGGCGATGCCCCGAAGCCGGGCGAATGCCTCGGCGGGATCTTCCCCGAGGGGAGCGACGGCCATCACACCGCCGAGACGCAGCCCGGGCGAGTCGGCGATGCGCTCCGCCAACTCCGGCACCTCGGCCGGGTGCGCACCACCCCGACCGCCCGCGGGCCTCGGTCGCACGTCGAGGTCCACCTGTACCAGTCCGACCACGGTCCGGCCCGCCCGCTGAGCGCCCGAAGCCAGTGCGTCGATGACACCCGGCCGGTCCAGGGAGTGCACGACCGCGGCGTAACGGGCCACGGAGGCGCATTTGTTGCGCTGCAGCTGCCCGACGAAGTGCCAGCTCAGCGGCAGATCGCCGAGCTCAGCGGCTTTGCCACGGGCCTCTTGATCCCGGTTCTCCCCCACGTCCCGAACGCCGAGGCCGGCCGCGATCCGGACGTCGGACGCCGGGAACGTCTTGGTGACCGCTACCAGCCGCACTTCGGCGGGTTCCCGACCGACGGCACGGCAGGCGGCCGCGATCCGCCCCCGGACCGCGGCCAGCCCGGCCCGGATCTCGGCTTCGCGACTCGGCGGTTGGATGGCGCCGCGGGAGGTCACCGGCGCACCAGCACGCCGGTGAAACGTCCGGTGACCGCGGCCCGCCGGTAGGAGTAGAACCGATCGTCCTCCGCGGTGCAGACCGCCACCCGGTGCACGGTCGGTACGCCCGCGCTGCGGAGCACCGCTTCGGCACCGCGGGGCAGGTCCAGCGATGGCGTCCCCCAGGAGGTCCGGGAGGCGACGTCGGGCACGTCGGCGGCGACCGCGGTCCGCAGCTCGGCCGGAACCTCGTAGCAGCAGCCACCGATGGCCGGACCGACCACAGCCGCCACGTCGGCCGGGGAGCTGCCGACCTCGCTCATCAACGTCAGGGTGCGCTGCAGAACGCCGGCGAGCAAGCCGCGCCGACCGGCGTGCGCCACCGCGATGACACCGGCGGAGGCGTCGGCCAGCAGCACCGGTACGCAGTCGGCCACGAGTACGCCCAGTGCGACGCCGGGCTCGGTCGTGACCAAGGCATCACAACGCGGCGGCACCTCGGCAGCGTCGAATGCCGATCCCTCGCCGTCCACCAGCTGTGCGTCGGTGCCGTGCACCTGGGTGCCGAAGCAGACCCGCTGCACGTCGAGTGCCCGCGCCAGCGCGTGGCGGTTGGCCCGGACCGCTGCCGGGTCGTCCCCGACGTGGGCGCCGAGGTTCAGTTCGGCGTACGGCGTCGCGCTCGCCCCACCGGTCCGCGTGGTGAACCCGCCGCTCACCCCCGGCGGCAGGGTGACCGGCAGCAGACCTACCCCGGCCACCTACTTCAGGAAGTCAGGGATATCAAGGTCGTCCGGGTCGTCGTACGCGGGTCGGCGGGCGGGGGGGGTCGGCGGATTCGGCCGTGGCGGCGCGGACTGCGCCTCGTACCGCTGCTCCGGTTGGACGCGCGGATCGGCCTGCTCCGGTGCGGGGCGGCCCGCATCGGCCTGGCCGAGCGCTGCGGCGGGTACCGAGGAATCCAGCCGCCGCTCCGGCGTCGCCTCCGCTGGTGCGTCGAGCCGGATCTCCCGGTCCGGGGACGGCGTCGCGTGCGGCGGTCGGCGGTCCTCGCGAGACTCCTCTCGCCGGCCCTCCGTGCGGCGAAACTCTTCCCGTGGCGCTCCGGGACGCCGGCTCTCCGCCGGGGCCTCCCGGCGGCGCTGCGGCTGGCCGCCGTCGAAGCCGGCGGCGATCACGGTGACCCGGACCTCGTCACCGAGGGCGTCGTCGATCACAGCGCCGAAGATGATGTTCGCCTCGGCGTGCGCCGCCTCGCTGATCAGCCGGGCGGCCTCGTCGATCTCGAACAATCCGAGGTCGGACCCGCCGGAGATGTTGAGCAGCACGCCGTATGCCCCGTCGATGGAGGCTTCGAGGAGCGGGCTGGCAATCGCCATCTCGGCCGCGACCGCGGCCCGGTCCTCACCGCGGGCCGAGCCGATGCCCATCAGGGCCGAACCGGCGCCCGCCATGATCGATTTCACGTCGGCGAAGTCGAGGTTGATCAAACCGGGCGTGGTGATCAGGTCGGTGATTCCCTGGACACCGGAGAGCAGCACCTGATCCGCGGATCGGAAGGCGTCGATCAGACTCACCTGCCGGTCGCTGATCGACAGCAGCCGGTCGTTCGGGATAACGATCAGCGTGTCCACTTCGCTGCGCAGCTCGTCAATGCCCGTTTCGGATTGGGTGGCGCGCCGCTTGCCCTCGAAACTGAACGGCCGGGTCACCACGCCGATGGTCAGCGCACCGAGCGACTTCGCGATCCGGGCGACCACCGGGGCCCCGCCGGTGCCGGTGCCACCGCCTTCCCCGGCCGTGACGAACACCATGTCGGCGCCCTTGAGGACCTCCTCGATGTCCTCCGAGTGGTCATCG
>JBDUDX010000267.1:0-3828 GCA_040002735.1 Frankiaceae bacterium
GAAGGTACGGGCGAAGTCCAGGTCGCGCTGGTCGTGCGCCGGCACCGCCATGATCACGCCGGTGCCGTACTCGGCGAGCACGTAGTCCGCCGCGTACACCGGGATCCGCTCGCCGTTGACCGGGTTGACCGCGTACCGGCCCAGGAAAACGCCGGTCTTCGGCCGGTCTTCGCGCATCCGGTCGATCTCGGTCTCGGTCCGTACCTTCTCCAGGTACGCGGTGAACTCGGCCCGGGCATCCTCCGCGCACAGTTCCGCGGCCAGCGCCGAGTCCGCCGCGACGACGAAGAACGTCGCGCCGAACAGCGTGTCCGGCCGGGTGGTGAACACCCGTACCGGCTCCTCGCGGCCCTCGACCACGAAGTCCACGTGCGCGCCGACCGAGCGGCCGATCCAGTTCCGCTGCATGGTGAGCACGTGATCGGGCCAGCGGCCCTCCAGGGGGGCCGTGTCGGCGAGCAGCCGGTCGGCGTAGTCGGTGATCTTGAAGAACCACTGCGTCAAGTTCCGCTTGGTGACCACGGAGTCGCAGCGCTCGCAGCGGCCGGCGATGACCTGCTCGTTCGCCAGTACCGTCAGGTCGACCGGGCACCAGTTCACCTGGGATGCCTTGCGGTAGGCGAGCCCGCGCTGGTAGAGCCGCAGGAAGATCCACTGCGTCCAGCGGTAGTACTCCGGGTCCGAGGTGTGCAGCCGGGTACGCCAGTCCAGCGACATGCCGAGCCGGCGGAAGGACTCGGCCTGCACCTCGATGTTGTCATACGTCCACTGCCGCGGGTCCAGGTTGCGCTTGAAGGCAGCGTTCTCCGCGGGCAGGCCGAAGGAGTCCCAGCCGATCGGGTGCAGCACGTTGTGGCCGCGCATCATCTCGAAGCGGGCGATCGCGTCACCGATGCTGAACGCCTCGGCGTGCCCCATGTGCAGATCGCCGGAGGGGTACGGGAACATGTCGACCACGTACTTCCGCGGCCGCTGATCCTCCGGTCCGGCGGCGGCAAAGAGCCCGCGTTCCTCCCAGACCGGCAGCCAGCGGTCTACCAGGATGTGCGGGTCGTAGCTGTCGCTCATCGAAATCTCCTACTACGGGTGCCGGACGCAGGGCAGGAAAAAGCCCCCCGAGATACGAGGGGCGTGCCACGCTGCGGGAACGTACTCAGCGCGGCCCAGCAAGCAGCCAGCTGCCGGCACCGTCCATGCCGATACTTTACCGTCGCCAGCGCGGGAAGCAGGACGCACGGTAGCAGGGCCGACTGCAACCCCCGTGTGCAGCCGCCCCTGCACTTCCACGGTAGAGATTTCCGGCCCCCGTGAGCACCGCCAGACGGCCGTACACGAGGCTGCGCCGGCCGGCGGACGGCGCACTGCGACTGCCAGCATCAGGGCGGCTTGTCGGCGGTCAGGGCGAACCCTGACCGCCGATGGCCCATCGGAGTGGAGCTAAGGGGATTCGAACCCCTGACCCCTTGCCTGCCGAGCAAGTGCTCTACCAGCTGAGCTATAGCCCCGGGATTTCCGTCATTTTACACAGCGGAGCGGATCAGCGATCGTCGCCGCGGTCCGAGGCCGGCGCCCCGCCGTTGTATTCCGCCAGCCGCCAGCCACGGCCGGTCTCCGTCAGCACGGACCAGCGGCAGTTGCCCGCCGGCCCGAACCGCCACCAGTGCTCCGGTGGCAGACCGAGATAACTTCCGACCATGGCCCGGGAAGTGCCCCCGTGGGTGACGGCGATCAGCGTTCCGCCGTCAGGCACCCGGCCCAACGCGTCCTGCAGCGCGGCCCGCCCACGGACGGCAACTTCCGCGTACGTCTCGCCGTTGCCCCGCCGGACGTCCGCCCCGGCGAGCCATGCGTCGAATTCGTCGGGAAAACGCACCTTGGCTTCCGCCCCGGTGAGACCCTGCCAAGCTCCCAGATGTATCTCACGGAGTCGGGCGTCGAGCACCACCGGTGTGGCTAGCGCCGCAGCGGTGGTGGCCGCTCGGACCGAATCGCTGGAGATCACAACAGTCGGCTTCATGGTGGCCAGCAACGCCGCCCCGGCCGCGGCCTGGCGGCAGCCGAGATCATCCAGTGGCGGATCAAGCTGGCCTTGAAACCGGCCGGCGGCGTTCCAGGCGGTCCGACCGTGGCGCCACAGAATGATCCGACGGCCGTTCAGGAGCCGGCCGCCGAGCCGCCCACTCCGGCTGGCTCGGCAGCCGACGGCCTCGCGCCGGCCGGCAGGGGCAGCTCGGGACAGTCCTTCCAGAGCCGCTCGAGGCTGTAGTAGACCCGCTCCTCGGCGTGCTGGACGTGTACCACGATGTCGCCGTAATCCAGCAGCACCCAACGGTGGTCACGCTCGCCTTCGCGCCGGATCGGCTTCGCCGCCATCCCGAGCAGGCGTTCCTCGATGGCGTCGACCACCGCCTTGACCTGTCGCTCATTGGGGGCGGAAGCGAGGACGAAGCAATCGGTGATCACGAGTTGATCGCTCACGTCCAGCAGCAGTAGATCGGATGCCTTCTTGTCGGCAGCCGCCTCGACGGCGGCCTCAGCGAGGGATACGGCACGGGCGGTAGCAGTCACAGGCGACTCGGGTCTGGGTTGGGAATAGTGGTGTCCAGTCTTTCATGGGCGCGCGACGACGAGGGTCTTTGCCGGCGCTCGGCGGCGTAGCAACCGGTCTTGAAGATGTACTGAACGACGCCGTCGGGTACCAGGTACCAGATCGGTAATCCATGCCGGACCCGACTGCGACAGTCGGTCGAGGAGATCGCCATCGCCGGGATCTCGACGAGCGAGACACCGCCGGCAGGAAAGCCCGGGTCGGCGAGCTGATGGCCCGGCCGCGTGACGCCGATGAAGTGGGCCAGGGTGAACAGCTCTTCGGCTTCGCGCCAGGACAGGATCTGCGCCAACGCGTCCGCCCCGGTGATGAAAAACAGCTCCGTACCCGCGCCGCGCTCGCGCTGGAGTTGTTGCAGGGTGTCGATGGTGTACGTCGGCCCCGGCCGGTCTACCTCCATCCGGCTCACCGAGAACTGCGGATTGGAAGCCGTCGCGATCACGGTCATCAGGTATCGGTCTTCGGGTGGAGCCACGCGTCGCTCACTCTTCTGCCAGGGCGCGCCGGTGGGTACGAACACGACCTCGTCCAGGGCGAACCGGGCGGCGACCTCACTCGCAGCGACCAGATGGCCGTGGTGGATGGGGTCGAAGGTGCCACCCATGACGCCGACCCGGGAACCGGACACCGAAGCCACGCCTCTCCTATCTGCGCTGCACGCCGCGCCGGCCGGGAAACTCCCGATGGAGTTCCCGGCCGACGCGGTGGCTATCGAACGGTGTCAGTACCGATCCCTAAGGGATCATGAACTTCAGAACCGTGGACTGAAGGAAAATCAGCACGGCCATGAAGGCGAGGAAACCGAGACTCCAGCCCAGCACCTTGCGGAACAGGTCACCCTCGCGGCCAGCCAGGCCGACCGCGCCGGCGGCGATCGCCAGGTTCTGCGGCGACAGCATCTTGCCCAGGACGCCACCCGAGGTGTTGGCGGCCGCGTACAGGATCTGCTTGTCCATCGAGGATCCGGCCGCAGTCTTCTGCAACGCCCCGAACAGCGAGTTCGACGAGGTGTCGGACCCGGTCACCGCGACCCCCAACCAGCCCAGGACCGGTGAGATGAAGGCGAAGGCGCCGCCGGCTCCGGCCATCCACAGACCGAGCGTGCGGGTCATG
This sequence comes from Frankiaceae bacterium, assembly GCA_040002735.1. Taxonomy (GTDB): domain Bacteria; phylum Actinomycetota; class Actinomycetes; order JADGOV01; family JADGOV01; genus JADGOV01. The sequence goes on from JBDUDX010000267.1 coordinate 3,722, forward strand.
CCGGCTGCGTTCATCACGTACGCAAGGGCCAGCACAGCCATGACGGTGAGGATGGCGAACTTGAGTTGAGTGAGGGTCAGCCTGCGGCAGGGGAGCAGCATTTTGAC
>JBDUDX010000268.1:0-2840 GCA_040002735.1 Frankiaceae bacterium
GCGGGGCAGTTTGCGGGCGAGCAGCCGGTAGCAGTTGCCGGCGAGCACGGTGAGGATCTGGCCCGGCCGCCCCCGGCGGGGCGGGCGGCCGGTGGTCGGCGTCGTCTACTACCGGGCGCATGAACTGCCTGGGAACACCGGGTTCGTGGACGCGCTGACTGAGGCGATCGAAGCGGCCGGCGCCGACGCGCTGCCGGTCTTCTGCGGCTCGCTACGCGGCGCGGACCCGGAGCTGATGGCCCTGCTGGCGGACTCCGACGCGCTGGTGGTGACGGTGCTCGCCGCGCTCGACGTCCCGGTGCTGCAGGCGTTGTGAGTGGCTGCGGTCCTACCACAGTCGGGGCAGCACCGGAGCCTCCAGTTCGGTCGTCAGTTCCGCCCACCGCGTGCAGGCGGTGAAGGCGCTGCGCAGCCAGCACGTGGACTCGAACGTCCAGTTCCACAAAGTCGTACTCACGTCGCCGGTGCTGACGGGTACGAACAGGGCGCTGAGCAGACCAGCGAAGGTTAGGTGCACCCCGTCGTAGTCGCCCGCGACCGCGCTCCACGTCGGAGCCAGGCCGTGGTCGATACCACCGCAGTTCAGCAGGTTCCGGTCCGGACCTGGGTGCGTTCCCGGGTCCCCGTAGGCGAGGGCCAGGGCGTGCCAGTCGCCCGCTGAGGTGATCTCATACACCCGCGCCCGGGAGTCGACGTCGAGGCAGCTCTGGGTCACGGGATAGATCGGATCGGCGTCCCAGCCGTAGGCCAGCTCGCCATGGCCCCCACTGGCGATCACCTCGCCCTCCCTGACGGGCAGGAGAGTCGAGGTCAGCACCGGATTGATGGGTCGCTGCGAGTAAGCGTCCCACCCGGTCGGGGCGGACAGCCGCATCGGGTCCAGTCCCGCGGTACGGCTGGCGGCGCGCTGGTCGACCAGATGCAACTGGACCGAGCCCGCCACGGGCTGCTCCCACCAAGCGTTGCGCGGATCAGCCAGGACGGCGCTGGCGTACCCGCGCAGAGGCCGCACCTGCTCCAGGACCGAGGCCCGCAGGAAAGCCGCGCCGGGCGCGCTGACCCAAGGCGTGAGGTCGGCGATCGCACTCGACGCCAGTGCCGTTACCAGCGCCGAGTCGGCCAAGTCACCGGCGTCCAGGCCGCCTCGGTCGGCCAGGACGAACACCGCCGCGGCCGCTGGGGCGCGCAAGAACTCCTCCAACCGCTCCGCCAGGTCGCGCACGCCAGCCAGTCTGCCAACTCGCTGGCCGCGCTGGTGGAAGACGGGATTCCGTTCACCCCGTTTGCCGTCCCCGACCGCCGGCCTACGCCACCATCGAGCCAGCGCCGCCGCGTTGCGCGGGCCTTGTTCCCCTATGTCGCAGCTGACGGCGGATCAGAACCAGGACGGCCCGTGGGGCGTGTACGGCGCTTCAAGTGCGGAGATCTCGTCGTCGGTGAAGTGCACGTCGAGCGCTGCGATGGCTTCGGGCAGATGATTCGGCTTGGTCGCTCCGACGATCGGAGCGGAGACGACCGGCTTGTGCAGCACCCAGGCAAGCGCGACCTGGGCCATGCTGATGCCGCGGGCTCCGGCGACCTTCTGGACGGCGTTGACGACGGGCTCGTCGAGGGGTGAGTCGAATGACTTCACGACGTCATCCACGGTTGAGCGGTGGGACTGCTCCCCCCACGGGCGAGCGAGACGTCCTTGCCCTGCGGGGAGTACGGCACGACGCCCACACCCATGTCGGCGCACATGGACATCAGCTCGGGCTCGTCCTGGCGCCGAAGCAGGTTGTACTGGTTCTGCATGGCCACGAATCGGGTCCAGCCGCCGAGCTCGGCGGCGTGCTGGAGCTTCGCGAATTGCCAGGCGTACATGGAGGAGGCGCCGAGGTGGCGGGCCTTGCCGGCTTTGACGACGTCGTGCAAGGCCTCCATCGTCTCCTCGACCGGGCTGTGCGGATCGAAGCGGTGAATCTGGTAGAGGTCGATGTAATCGGTACGGAGCCGGGCCAGCGAGGCGTCGACCTGCTCGAGGATCGCCTTGCGGGACAGGCCGTGGCCGCCCGGACCGTCATTCATCTTGCCGTGCACCTTGGTCAGCGATCAGCCGCAGGTCGAGTTCATGGCGTTGCAGTGGCTTCAGCAGATAGTCATCGGCACCGGCGAGCATGCCTTCCCGGACCTGCTCGCGCTCGGTGAGCATGCTGGCCAGGATCACGTACCCGTACCCGGTGTTGAGCTCGGAACGGATGAGCCGGCACAACTGCAGGCCGTCCATGTCCGGCATCATCCGATCCGTGATGACGACGCGTACCCCGCCGCGTTGCAACAGCTTCCATGCCTGCATCCCGTCGGCCGCGAGCAGGCACTCGTGACCCAGCGAGGTGATCATGGCCCGGAGTACGAGTCGGGAGACGCTGTTGTGGTCCACTCCGAGGATCCTCACGGCATGCCGCCGGCTCCTGCCGCCGCGGAGAGAGCCTGCATGTCTCGGAACTCGGCCTGGACCCGCTCGAATTCCGCCAGCGCGGGCGCGATCAGGGCCGGTAGGCCCACTCCGGCGCTTCGAGCGCCCAGTTCGGCGGCGGCCGACAATTCGGCGAACCGCAGGGCGCCGAGCGTCGCGCTGCCGGACCGCGGCAGATGTGCGGCACTCGCCACTCCGGCGCCGTTCCCGGCAGCCCCCGCGGTGGCCAGCGTCGAGACTTGACCAGGGGCATAGGTGAGGTAGTCCTCGATCAGTTCGGCCCGAAGATAGGCCGCGCCGTCACCGATCTCGGCGATCAGCACGTCGAGGACCGCCACCTCCACTGCCGGCGAGGATCCTGGCGGTTCACCATGTCCATCGGGGG
>JBDUDX010000269.1:0-2648 GCA_040002735.1 Frankiaceae bacterium
AACCTGCACCTGATCATCGGCAAGGTCTCTTTCAGCGAGGATCAGCTGGTGGAGAACTATGCCGCCGCCCTTGATGAGGTCATTCGGGCCAAGCCGTCGGCCGCCAAGGGGAGATACCTGCGCAAGGTCACTTTTTCCACGACCATGGGTCCCGGCATTCCCGTTGACCCCAACCGGACGCGGAACCTGAGCGAGGACACTAACGGTCCGGAGTAGCCGCAACAGGCGCTTTCTGACCGAAGCGCCTGTTGACTGATCGATCACGTACGCTAATACCCAGCAAGCCAAAGACCGCCGGTCGTCGCCCGAAGGGTGACCGAAGGTTCCGCGATGTCGCGGACGACCCGCGCAGGCGAGGATGACCGGCACCTCAGGTGCCCGAATGCCCCGTGCTGTGCGGTGCCGTCTCCCGTGCGCTGGACCCCGACCGGCAATAATCCGGAAGGGAGCCCATGGCCAACGCTGAGAAGACCGCTGCCGTGGCGGAGATCACCGAAGCGTTCCGCGATTCGTCGGCGGCGGTGCTCACCGAGTACCGCGGCCTCACTGTCGCGCAGCTCAAGGAGCTGCGGCGGACACTGTCCGGCAACGCCACCTACGCCGTCGTCAAGAACACCCTCACGAAGATCGCAATGCGGGATGCCGGCCTGCCGGACCTGACTGATCGTCTGACCGGGCCGACCGCGATCGCGTTCGTCCAGGGAGATCCGGTCGAGGTCGCAAAGGGCCTTCGGGACTTCGGGCGCATCTACCCGTTGCTTGTCGTCAAGGGCGGCATTCTGGATGGCCGACCGCTCTCGGCGGAAGAGGTACGTACTCTCGCCGACCTGGAGTCCCGTGAGGTTCTGCTGAGCCGGATGGCTGGTGCGCTGACCGCGTCCCTGTCGCGGGCCGCGGCGCTGTTCAACGCCCCGCTGGCCCAAGTTGCCCGGCTCGCTGCCGCGCTGGTCACCAAGGCCACCGAGGATCCCAGCGTGCTGGCGGCTCCGGTGCCGCTGCCCGACACGCCGGCGGAGTCCGGTTCCGAGGAGCCGGCGGCCGAGGCTACTGGCGCGCCGGCGGCGGAGTCCGTTTCCGAGGAGCCGGCGGCTCTCACCCCTGCGGAGCCGGAAACCGCGCCCGACACCCAGCCCGAGGCGACCGACGCCGGCGTCTGATCACCCAGACCACGTTTACCCGAAAGGAACTTACTGATGGCGAAGCTCAGCACCGATGAACTCCTCGAAGCGTTCAAGGAGATGACGCTGATCGAACTCTCTGAGTTCGTGAAGCAGTTCGAGGACACCTTTGGCGTCACCGCGGCGGCTCCGGTCGTCGCTGCTGCGGTACCCGCTGCCGGCGGTGGCGCCGACGCCGCGGTGGTGGAGGAGCAGGACGAATTCGATGTCATCCTCGAATCGGCCGGGGAGAAGAAGATCCAGGTCATCAAGGAGGTCCGTTCGCTGACCAGCCTGGGCCTCAAGGAAGCCAAGGACCTCGTCGACGGCGCCCCCAAGCCCGTACTCGAAAAGGTCACCAAGGAGGCCGCCGACAAGGCGAAGGCCACCCTGGAAGGCGCCGGCGCCGGCGTCACGGTGAAATAGGCGTCCCCCGCTGCACCGAAAGGCCAGCCCGTCTGATCGGGCTGGCCTTTCGGCGTTCCCGGTATCCGGACCCAGTATCGACACGCTTCTCACCCGTACCCGATCTCCCTGGCTCCCCGTCCGGTCGCCCGCGGAGGCGAGAGGCTGCGTTTGAGCGCTACCCGGGTTGCCAAGGAGATCGCGGGGCGGGTCGGCAGCCGGAAAGTGACGCTGCTTACCTCGCTTCGGTCTGATCCTCCGAGGATCTCCTTGGCGTCCGGAGTGGTCGGTTCGGCGGTGCGAGGGGCACCGTTGGGCACCACCAGAGGAGCCAAGGAGATCGCACAGCACCGCGCGGGAGTCGCTGCGCTCCGTCGCAGGTGATCGCGCGCGGCGCCGAGTTGGCGCTACCGGGGTGGCCAAGGAGATCGCGGTGCCGAGCACGAGCGAGCCGAGCGCCGCCGGGCCAGCTGGCCAATCGAGGGCCGTCCGGATAAGGGCGTGAGGGGCGTGTGCACAGTTTTTGGCGCCCAGCGCTTGACGACGCGGTACGTCTCGGGCGATCATTCCCGCAGCGGTGACAACAACATCTCGGCGCGTGCCCAACGGCCTTTCGACGCCGTTCTCGACAGCAGTGGCTCTTCGGGCTACACTGCCTGTTTGCGCTGCCATTTCCTGACCCCGGCTCCAGGCCGGGGACATCCGGCCTGCGCGCACATGACCATACGAGCGCTCGGAAGGACCCCTGTTGGCCGCCTCGCGCACCAGCTCCGCCGCACCAGACTCCCTCGCTAACGCCCCTGTCGGTTCTCCTCCGGTCAGGTATCACGGCATCCCCGCCGCTCCACCCCGGATCTCCTTCGCCAAGATCCGCGAGCCCCTGGAAGTTCCCAACCTGCTGGCGTTGCAGACCACCTCCTTCGACTGGCTGGTCGGGAACGAGGTCTGGCGGGAGCGGACCGCCGCGGCCAAGGCCGCCGGCCGCGCCGACGTGCCCGACGCCTCGGGACTGCAGGAGATACTGGAAGAGATCAGCCCGATTCAGGACTTTGGCGAGAAGATGTCGCTGGAGTTCCGCGAGCCGCG
>JBDUDX010000270.1:0-9605 GCA_040002735.1 Frankiaceae bacterium
CGACGGCATGATCCCGATCGGCCGCGGCCAGCGCGAGCTGATCATCGGCGACCGCCAGACCGGCAAGACCGCGGTGGCGATCGACACGATCATCAACCAGAAGGAGAACTGGGCAACCGGGGACCCGAAGCAGCAGGTCAAGTGTATCTACGTCGCGATCGGCCAGAAGGGCTCCACGATCCGCGGCCTGCAGGGCGTGCTCGAAGATAGCGGTGCCATGGAGTACACCACCGTGGTGGCCGCGCCGGCGAGCTATCCGGCCGCGTTCAAGTACCTGGCGCCGTACTCCGGCTCGTCCATCGGCCAGCACTGGATGTACAACGGCGAGCACGTGCTGATCGTGTTCGACGACCTGTCCAAGCAGGCCGAGGCGTACCGCAACATCTCGCTGCTGCTGCGCCGCCCCGCGGGCCGGGAGGCGTACCCGGGTGACGTGTTCTACCTGCACTCCCGGCTGCTGGAGCGTTGCGCCAAGTTGTCGGAAGAGCTCGGGGGCGGCTCGATGACCGGCCTGCCGCTGATCGAAACCAAGGGCAACGACGTCTCCGCGTACATCCCGACGAACGTCATCTCGATCACCGACGGTCAGATCTTCCTGGAGACCGACCTGTTCAACTCCGGCGTTCGGCCGGCGATCAACGTCGGCATCTCCGTGTCCCGGGTCGGTGGCAACGCGCAGATCAAAGCGATGAAGACCGTGGCCGGACGCCTGCGGCTCGACCTGGCCCAGTTCCGTGAACTGGAGGCCTTCTCCGCGTTTGGTTCCGACCTGGACAAGGCCAGCAAGGCCCAGCTGGAACGGGGTCAGCGCCTGGTCGAGCTGCTCAAGCAGCCCCAGTACTCCCCGTATCCGGTGGAGCAGCAGGTGGTATCGCTGTGGGCCGGCACCAGCGGTGCACTCGACGACATTCCGGTAGCTGACATCCGGCGCTTCGAGCGCGACTTCCTCGACCACCTCGGCCGCTCGCACGACGGCATCTACGCCACCATCCTGCAGAGCGGAAAGCTCGAGGACTCCACGGTGGAGATGTTGCAGTCGGCGATTGCCGAGTTCAAGAAGCGGTTCGAGTTGCACGAAGGCGGCGGCCCGATCAACGAACCCGAGGCGCATCCGATGGACGCCGACCGGGTCGGCCAGGAGGCCATCTCGGCCTACCGGCCGCCGCCTGAGGACGACCGTTCGGGCGGCGGTTCGACGGCAGTCGGTGGCGGCGGTGACACCGCGGCCGCGCCCGACACCGGGCCGGTCGCCAGTGGCGGCGCGGCGTACGGAACTGCCCCGACGAAGGAGTCCTAGCCTCGTGGGTGCGGCCCTACGGGTCTACCGGCGGCGCATTCGGTCCGTCCAGTCGACCAAGAAGATCACTCGGGCGATGGAACTCATCGCCGCATCCCGCATCGTCAAGGCACAGGGCCGGGTGACCGCCTCCAAACCCTATGCCGAGGCGATCACCGGTGTGGTGTCCGCCGTCGCCAGCCAGACCTCGACAGCCCATCCGCTCACCACGCCGCGGGACAATCCCCGGCGCGCAGCCGTGCTCATCGTGAGCAGCGACCGGGGACTCGCCGGCGCGTACAGCGCCAGCGTGCTCAGGTCGGGCGAGGAGCTCAACGAGCTGGTGCGCAGTGAGGGCAAGGAGCCCGTGGCGTACCTCACCGGGCGCAAGGCTGTCGGCTACTACCGGTTCCGGAACCGGGAGATCGCCGGCCAGTGGACCGGCTTCTCCGAGGCGCCCTCCTACGATGACGCGAAGGAGGTCGCGGACACGCTCATCGAGGCGTTCGTCCGCGGTTCGGACAGCGAGGAAGCCGGCGGCGTGGATGAGATCCACATCGTCTACACGGAGTTTGTGTCCGCGCTGACCCAACGTCCGGTGGCCAAGCGAGTACTGCCGTTGGTGGTGGAGTACACCGACGAGCCACCGCCCACCGGTCCGCATCCGCTGTACGAGTTCGAGCCTTCCGGTGAGGGAGTGCTCGATGCCTTGCTGCCGCGCTACGTCATCAGTCGGATCTACGCTGCGATGCTGGAGTCGGCGGCGTCGGAACAGGCATCCCGGCGGCGGGCGATGAAGGCCGCCACGGACAACGCCGATGAACTGGTCAAGGCGCTCACCCGGGCGGCCAACTCCGCCCGGCAGGCCGAGATCACCCAAGAAATCATGGAGATCGTCGGTGGCGCCGAGGCGCTGTCGTCGGACGGGAGTGAATGAATGAAGGCAACCCTTGAGCAGTCGGCCGGCAGCGGTTCCTTTGGCGGATCCGAGCACGCCGGCGGGCGCATTCTGCGCGTCGTCGGGCCTGTGGTCGACGTCGAGTTCCCGCCGGATGAGATGCCGGAGATCTACAACGCGCTCCAGGTCGAGCGGATGCTGGGCGATGACAAGGCGACCCTGACCCTGGAGGTCGCGCAGCACATCGGTGACAACGCCGTACGGGCGATCTCCATGCAGCCGACCGACGGGCTGGTGCGTGGCGCGCCGGTACTCGACACCGGCTCGGCGATCACGGTGCCGGTCGGTGACGCCACGAAGGGGCACGTCTTTAACGTGCTCGGCCAACCGCTGGACGTGCCGAGTGTGGACGCGGAGATCCGCTGGCCGATCCACCGGCCCTCCCCGCCATATGACCAGCTGGAAGCCAAGACCCAGATGTTCGAAACCGGCATCAAGGTCATCGACCTGCTGGCCCCGTACGTCCAGGGTGGCAAGATCGGGATGTTCGGCGGCGCCGGTGTCGGCAAGACCGTCGTCATCCAGGAGATGATCTACCGAGTCGCGGAGAACTTCGGCGGCGTGTCGGTGTTCGCCGGGGTCGGTGAGCGGACCCGCGAGGGCAACGACCTGTTCCTGGAGATGACCGAATCCGGCGTCATCGACAAGACCGCGCTGGTCTTCGGTCAGATGGACGAGCCACCGGGCACCCGGCTGCGGATCGCGCTGGCCGCGCTGACCATGGCCGAGTACTTCCGGGATGAGCAGCAGCAGGACGTGCTGCTCTTCATCGACAACATCTTCCGCTTCACCCAGGCGGGTTCGGAGGTGTCCACGCTGCTGGGCCGGATGCCGTCCGCGGTGGGCTACCAGCCGACGTTGGCCGATGAGATGGGGGAGTTGCAGGAGCGGATCACCTCCACCCGCGGCCACTCGATCACCTCGCTCCAGGCCATTTATGTACCGGCGGACGACATCACCGACCCGGCGCCGCACACCACCTTCGCCCACCTCGACGCGACCACCGTGCTCTCCCGCGCCATCTCGGAGCTGGGCATCTATCCCGCGGTGGACCCGCTGGACTCCACCTCCCGGATCCTCGACCCCCGCTACGTCGGCGACGAGCACTACGCGGTGGCCGCTCGGGTGAAGGAGATCCTGCAGCGCTACAAGGACCTACAGGACATCATCGCCATTCTCGGTATCGACGAGCTGTCGGAAGAGGACCGGGTACTGGTCGGCCGGGCCCGTCGAATCCAGCGCTTCCTCTCCCAGCCGTTCTACGTCGCCGAGGCGTTCACCGGAATCAAGGGCGAGACCGTGCCGCTGGAGGAGACGGTCTCCTCGTTCCGGGCGCTGTGCGACGGGGTGTACGACCACCTTCCGGAGCAGGCGTTCTTCCTCTGCGGCGGCATCGCCCAGGCCGAGGAGAAGGCCAAGCACCTCGAAGGCTGAGCACCTGGAAAGGCTGAGCACCTGGAAAGGCTGAGTCGCGGTAGCACAGTGAGCGGGCTACATTTGCGGGAGGGATCGGAGAGAGCGTGGCAGCACTTCAGGTGACGTTGGTATCCCCGGATCGAGAGGTATGGTCCGGCGAGGCGGAGATGCTGATCGCCCGGACGACCGAAGGCGAGCTCGGCGTGCTTCCGGGGCATACTCCGCTGCTCGGCGAGTTGGTCCCCTGGCCGGTGCGCATCAAGCGCGGCGGCGAGCCGGATCTGGTAGCCGCTGTCCACGGCGGGTTCCTCTCAGTCACCAACCGCGGCGTCTCGGTACTCGCTGAGATCGTCGAGCTCGCCGACGAGGTCGACACTGCCCGGGCTAGGCAAGCTTTCGAAAGGGCCTCCCAAGCCGGCGCGGGCGACGACGGCTCGGCCGCAGCCTTACGACGCGCCCGGGCTCGGCTGCGGGCCGCCGGCGAAAATGTCTAGCCAGCCCTGACCGGGGGACGCAGTGTTGGCGGTGGACGGCCTCGGACTGGTGGCCCTGCTCGCTGCGCTGTTCCTCGGCGGTGTAGCGATTCGCCGTCGGCTGCTCCGTCATCGTGGCGGGACCGTCGATTTGTCACTGCGGCTGCGCGAGTGGAGACGCGGGTACGGCTGGGCGTTGGGGGTGGGCCGCTACGACGGCGACCAGCTGCTCTGGTACCGGTTGCTCAGCCTGGCGCCGCGGCCCCGGCGGACGCTACCCCGAGAGGGGCTCACCCTGGAGCGCCGACGTACCCCGGAAAGAACCGAGGCATTGAACCTGATGCCCGGGGCGGTGGTGGTGGAATGTCGGAGCGACGGCGGCCGGGTGGAACTGGCGATGAGCGACGCCGCGTATCCCGGCTTTCTGTCTTGGCTGGAGGCCGCGCCGTCCGTCGGTTCACCGAACCCGCGCTGACCGTCGGCGAAATCAGCTGGTGGTGATGGTGGTTGCGGCCGGTCGCCACAGCACATCTCCGTCCGGGTTCGCCGCCCGGGCCAGAATGAACAGGAGGTCCGAGAGCCGGTTCAGGTACTTCGCCGGTACGGCACTGGTGTGCTCCGGCGCCACCGCCAGCAACGCCCAGGTGGACCGCTCGGCCCGACGGGCCAGGGTCCGAGCCACGTGCAGCAGGGCGGCCCCCGGCGCACCGCCGGGCAGCAGGAAGCTGTTCAGCTTCGGCAAGGTCTCGTTGTGGTTGTCGCAGGCGGTCTCCAGCCGAGTGACGTAGGCCTCGGTGACCCGCAGCGGCGCCCATTTCGGCTCCGCCACCACCGGAGTACACAGATCGGCGCCCACATCGAACAGGTCGTTCTGCACGGTGCCCAGCAGCTCCACCACGTCCGGCGGCAGGGCGCCCAGCGCGATCGCCACGCCGATCGCCGCGTTCGTCTCGTCCACATCGGCGTACGCGGTGATCCTCGGGTCGGTCTTGGCGACCCGACTCATGTCACCCAGCCCGGTCGTTCCGTCATCACCGGTCTTGGTGTAGATCCGGGTGAGGTGCACCGAGGACCGGTCCTTCGACGCTGGTGAGGTGCCCGCTGAGGCGTCGGTCGCTGACATGCCCTCACCCTACGATGCGGCCGCGCGGTGCTCGGCTGGTTAGGGTGGCCGGAATGGAGAGGCTCCGGGTGTCCGGCGGCGCACGCCTGGTCGGCGAAGTGTCCGTGGTGGGCGCGAAGAACAGCGTGCTCAAGTTGATGGCGGCCGCGCTGCTCGCCGAGGGTACGACGACGCTGCGCAATGTGCCGCGAATCCTCGACGTGGACATCATGAGCGAATTGCTGCGTCGGCTCGGTTGCGAGGTGACCGGAGAGGCTCCGGAGATCTCGATCACGGTACCGGAGCGGCCGGGGCACGAGGCGGACTATGACCTGGTCCGGCGTATGCGGGCCTCGATCTGTGTGCTGGGGCCACTCCTGGCCCGCTGCGGCGAGGTCAAGGTGGCCCAACCGGGCGGTGACAATATCGGTTCGCGCGGTCTGGATATGCACGTCGGCGGATTGACCAAGATGGGCGCCACCGTGGAAGTCGAGCACGGCTTTCTGATCGCCGACGCGCCCCAGTTGGCCGGTGCGGCGGTCTGGCTGGACTTTCCCAGCGTCGGCGCCACCGAGAACCTGTTGATGGCGGCCACGCTGGCCAAGGGCCTCACGGTGATCGACAACGCGGCTCGGGAGCCGGAGATCGTCGATTTGGCGGCGATGCTCACCGCCATGGGCGCTCAGATCAGCGGGGCCGGCAGCTCGACGCTGCAGGTTGAAGGGGTTGCGGCACTGAGTCCGACCGAGCACGTGACCGTCCCGGACCGGATCGCCGCCGGCACCTACGCGATCGCCGCGGCCGCCACTCGGGGTGATGTCCTGGTACGCAACGCTCGGGCGAGTCACCTGGAGATCGCACTGGACAAGCTGGTCACCTCCGGTGCCCGGGTGGATGTCCTCCCCGACGGTTTCCGGGTCGTGATGACCGAGCGCCCGCGCTCGGTGGACGTCGTCACCCTGCCCTTCCCCGGTTTCCCGACCGACCTGCAGCCGGCGATCGTCGTCCTCGACGCGATCAGCCTGGGCACCGCCATGGTGACCGAGAACGTCTTCGAAGCGCGATTCATGTTCCTCGATGAATTATCCCGCCTCGGAGCAGAGATCCGGACCGACGGCCATCACGCCATCGTGCGCGGCCGAGAGCGGCTCTCCGGAGCACCGGTGCGGGCGACCGACATCCGGGCCGGCGCCGGGCTGGTGCTCGCCGGTCTCGTCGCCGAAGGGACAACGACGGTCGGCGACGTCGCGCACATCGACCGCGGCTACCAGGACTTCGCGCAATCGCTCCGCGCCCTCGGTGCTGATGTGGTCCGGGAGCCGGACCCGGACTGGTACTCCTAGCCGCTCGGCGTCAGCAACTAGCCGCTCGGCGTCAGCAACGCCCGCGCGCGGCCTTCGTCGGCGCGGAAGACCAGCACCGCGACGCCTTCGGCTGACGGCGTCAACGTGGCCCGAATGCCGTGCTGGCGGAGCAGGCCCTGCAGTGATGTGGCGGCGGCACGGTCCGTGATGGTCGCCACCGGTACCAGCAAGCCGTAGTCAGCTGGCCCAGCAGCAGGGCCCCGTTGTGATGTCCGCCGTCGGTTACCCGCACCGTCGCTGTAGATCCAGCGGAGCACCAACGAGAGCACGCCGATCGCGCCCATGGCGATGGCCGGGCCCAGCAGATACTCGTTCGTCGGCACAGTTCCGTCCGCTCTGTGGCGAGCCGAGAGGCGCCCGCCCGCCCCGCTGGCATTGTGCCACCGGTCCCGCCGCGACACCGTGCGCCGTTGCCGTCACCAGTTCTCGCACGGCGGTGGGTGCCGAGGCGGGGGACAAGCTGGTACCAAGTGTAGGAACTGGTGCGGCTCTCCGACGGCCGTGTCGAAATTGTGACCGAAAACTGCCGACTGACCGTAAACCTGCGCCCTAACCTGCCCGTCTATAGGGGTAGGCCGGATGCACCGGTCGAGTATCGGAGGCAGCATGAGCGCGCTCCTGAGCGAACCCGGCCGGGTTGTCGTTCTCCGTGGTCGACTGGACGTCAGTACGGTCAGCGACGTGCGGAGCGTGCTCCATGCGGCGGTCGATGCCGGCTCTGGCGACCTGCTGCTGGACCTCTCCGGCGTGGACTTGGTGGACGCCACCGGGCTGGGTGTCCTGGTGGGCACACACCGCCGGGCCACGCTTGCCGGCCGGCGACTTGTGCTGTGCGACGTACCGCCGCGACTGTCCCGGCTGTTGCTGCGCACTCGGCTGCACCGGGTGCTGCACCTTCAGCGCGTGCCGCTCGCCGCTGCCTGAACCGCGGGCAGAGTTGGCCTGTGCTGACAGGCCCAACGGCCCCGTCCCCGGGCTGGGGCCGGCGAGTAAAGTTTGATCCATGAGCGAGCGCGCGCAGCGCGACAAGCCATGGCTGATGCGGACCTACGCCGGCCATTCCTCCGCCAAGGAGTCGAACCTCCTCTACCGCGGGAACCTGTCCAAGGGGCAGACCGGCCTCTCCGTCGCCTTCGACCTGCCGACCCAGACGGGTTACGACCCGGATGCCGAGCTGGCCCGGGGGGAGGTCGGTAAGGTCGGCGTCCCGGTGTCCCACCTCGGCGATATGCGGGCCCTCATGGACGGCATCCCGCTGGGCGAGATGAACACGTCCATGACAATCAACGCGCCGGCGATGTGGCTGTTCGCGCTTTATCAGGTGGCCGCGGAGGAGCAGGGCGTCGAACCCGGGCAACTCGCCGGCACCACGCAGAATGACATCATCAAGGAGTACCTCTCCCGCGGGACCTACGTCTTCCCGCCGGCGGCGTCACTGCGCCTCACCACCGACATGATCGCGTACACGGTCACGACGGTGCCGAAGTGGAATCCGATCAACATCTGCAGCTACCACCTGCAGGAGGCCGGCGCCACCCCGGTCCAGGAGATCGCGTTCGCGATGTGTACGGCGATCGCGGTGCTTGACGCGGTACGCGACTCCGGCCAGGTGCCGGCCGAACGCTTCGGCGAGGTGGTCGCCAGGATGTCGTTCTTCGTCAACGCTGGCGTGCGGTTCATCGAAGAGATGTGCAAGATGCGCGCTTTCGTCCGACTTTGGGACGAGATCACCGCGGAACGCTACGACGTCACCGACCCGGCCCAGCGTCGGTTCCGGTACGGCGTACAAGTGAATTCGCTCGGCTTGACCGAGGCGCAGCCGGAGAACAACGTCTACCGCATCCTGCTGGAGATGCTCGCTGTCACCCTCTCCAAGGGTGCCCGCGCCCGGGCCGTACAGCTTCCGGCGTGGAACGAGGCGCTCGGCTTGCCGCGGCCCTGGGACCAGCAGTGGTCCATTCGGATGCAGCAGATCCTGGCGTTCGAAACGGATTTGCTGGAGTACGGCGACCTCTTCGAAGGCTCGGTGGTGGTCGACCGCCGGGTGGAGGAGCTGGTGGCGGAGTCCCGCGCCGAGATCGACCGGGTGTTGGACCTCGGTGGCGCGGTACCCGGCGTGGAGGGTGGCTACCTGAAGACCGCGCTGGTCACCTCGCACGCTGAGCGTCGGCGGCGGATCGAGGCCGGCGAGGAGATCGTGGTCGGGGTCAACCGCTGGACGGAGACCGCCCCCAACCCGTTGCTCGCCGACCTGGACGCGTCGATCCAGACCGTCGACCCGGCGGTGGAGCAGGCGGCCATTAACGCGATCCGCGCGTGGCGCGACCAGCGTGATCCCAACGCGGTGGACGACTCACTGCGGGCACTGCGAGATGCGGCGAAGACGGACGCGAACCTGATGCCCGCCACGCTGGCCTGCGCCCGCGCCGGAGTCACCACCGGGGAGTGGACGGCGGTCCTGCGGGAGGTGTTCGGCGAGTACCGGCCCCCGACCGGAGTCGCCGGAGTGCCTGCGGGCGCGAGCAGCGAAGAGTTGGACGCGGTCCGCCGTGCCGTCGATCTCACCGGGCGTGAACTCGGCCGGCACCTGCGGATGCTGGTCGGCAAGCCGGGGCTGGACGGTCATTCCAACGGCGCCGAGCAGATTGCGGTCCGGGCCCGGGACGCCGGATTCGAGGTGGTGTATCAGGGTATCCGGCTCACGCCGTCGGAGATTGTGGCCGCCGCGGTTGCCGAAGACGTGCACTGCATCGGGCTCTCGGTGCTCTCCGGCTCCCACATGTCGCTCGTACCGGACGTGTTGGCCGGCCTCCGAGACTCCGGCTTGGAAGACGTACCGGTGGTCGTCGGGGGCATCGTGCCGAGCGCGGACGCCGCCGAACTGCTCAGCCAGGGCGTCGCTGCGGTGTTCACTCCCAAGGACTTCTCCATCGCGGACATCCTCCGGCGGGTGGTGGACGTCATCCGCAGCGCCCAGGGGCTCTCAGCGCTGTCCTGAGCTCACGCCTGCCGCGCG
>JBDUDX010000271.1:0-9285 GCA_040002735.1 Frankiaceae bacterium
GCGAGCTGATCGCCGAGGCGATGGACAAGGTCGGCAAGGACGGCGTCATCACC
The DNA here is from genome assembly GCA_040002735.1 of Frankiaceae bacterium. GTDB lineage: Bacteria > Actinomycetota > Actinomycetes > JADGOV01 > JADGOV01 > JADGOV01. The sequence continues at coordinate 54 of JBDUDX010000271.1, forward strand.
GTGGACGAGTCCCAGACCATGGGTCTGGAGCTGGAGTTCACCGAGGGGATGCAGTTCGACAAGGGGTACATCTCGCCGTACTTCGTCACCGACACCGAGCGCATGGAGGCGGTCCTCGACGACCCGTACGTGCTTCTGCACCAGGGCAAGATCTCCGCGGTAGCCGAGTTGCTGCCGCTGCTGGAGAAGGTCGTGCAGGCCGGCAAGTCGTTGCTGATCGTGGCCGAGGACGTCGACGGCGAGGCGTTGTCCACCCTTGTGGTGAACAAGATCCGCGGTACGTTCACCGCGGTCGGCGTCAAGGCGCCCGGCTTCGGTGACCGCCGAAAGGCCATGCTCGAAGACATCGCGGTACTCACCGGTGCCCAGGTGGTGGCCCCGGAGATCGGGCTGAAGCTGGACCAGGTCGGGCTGGAGGTACTCGGCCGCGCGCAGCGCGTCCTGGTTACCAAGGACGACACCACGCTCATCGACGGGGCCGGCGACGGTGCCGCGATCGAGGGCCGGATCCGGCAGATTCGCGCCGAGATCGAGGCCAGCGACTCCGATTGGGACCGGGAGAAGCTGCAGGAGCGCCTCGCGAAGCTCGCCGGCGGCGTCTGCGTGATCCGGGTCGGCGCGGCCACCGAGGTCGAGCTCAAGGAAAAGAAGCACCGCCTCGAGGACGCCATCTCGGCCACCCGGGCGGCCGTGGAAGAGGGCATCGTGGCCGGCGGCGGTTCCGCGCTGGTGCATGCCGCGGCAGTCCTCGATGACGGCCTCGGTCTTACCGGTGACGAGGCGACCGGGGCCGCGGTGGTCCGCCGTTCGCTCGACGAGCCGCTGCGGTGGATCGCCGAGAACGCCGGCATGGAGGGCTACGTCGCCGTCCAGAAGGTACGCGCGATGCCGATCGGCTCGGGGCTGAACGCCGCGACCGGCCAGTACGTCGACCTGGTCAAGGACGGCGTGGTGGACCCGGTCAAAGTGACCCGCTCCGCGGTGGCGAACGCGGCGTCCATCGCCGCGATGCTGCTCACCACCGAGACGCTGGTCGCCGACAAGCCGGAGGAGTCCTCCGACGACGGCGGCGGTCACGGGCACGGCCACTCGCACTAGGTTCGATTTCGCGGGTCTCTCGGGGCCGCTCCCCTACCAGGGGGCGGCCCCGACTGCTGTCGCTTCTGCGCTCACGTCTGCGGTGTTCGTGCCGATGGATAGGTATGCGACGGCCATTGCCGTGGCGCACGAGCACGGACCCGGACCGGAGGTGCGGCGGCATTGACCACCGTATTGATCTGCGATGATTCGCAACCCGTGCGGGACGGTCTACGCGCCTACGTCGCCGGCATCCCGGGCGTCAGCCGGGTAGAGGTTGCCACCCGGGGCGAAGAAGCGATCGCACGCTACCCGGCGACCCGGCCGCAACTGGTACTGATGGACATCAACATGCCCGGTATCGGCGGCGTGGAGGCCACCCGGCAGCTCGTCCAGTCCCATCCCGAGGCGAACGTGGTGGTACTTACCGTCGCTGCCGACCGGGACGCCGTGGCCTCCGCCGTGGAGGCCGGGGCCCGCGGCTTCCTCAGCAAGGACGTGGGTCCGGAAGAACTGTGCGCCGCAGTGGCGCACACCGTCGCCACCACCGAAGAACTGGCCCGCCAGCACGCTGGCGAGGAGCCGGCGGCCGCACCCCCCGCCACCGCCCCGACCCTTACCGAGCGGGAACTGCAGGTGCTGCGCGGGATGAGCCAGGGCAAGAGTAACGGCGCGATCGGCCGAGAGCTGTACCTCTCCGAGGACACCATCAAGACCCACGCCCGCAGGCTCTTCCGCAAGATGGGGGTCAACGACCGGGCCCAGGCGGTGGCACTCGGCTTCCGTTGGGGCCTGGTGCACTGATCCGGAGTTAAGGTAGTGACCATGAGCGTCGCGGGCGCCCGCGGATATTACGTCGCGGCGGATCTCGTCGTGCTCCCGGACGACGGTCAGCGGTACGAGGTCCTCGACGGGAGCCTGACGGTGACGCCGATGGCGAGCGGCAACCACCAGCGCGTAGTCGGTAACCTCTTCCGGCAGCTCGCTCGCGGATGTCCGGCCGGTTGGCTGGTTCTCCCCGGCGCGCAGATCGACGCAGGCGTCGACGCGCCCATCCCGGACATCCTGGTCGTGCCGGACGACGTCGAGCTGCCGGCGGCGTTCGCCTCGACGGCGGTGAAGCTGGTCGTGGAGGTCACCAGCCCGCGCCAGGCGGCCCGCGACTGGATCACCAAGCGGGCCCTGTACGCCCGGCTAGGCATCCCGCTCTATGTGATCGCCGACCCCGGCGCGGGGCTGAGTGTGCTGCAACTCCGCAGCGGCCAGTACGATCTTGTCGAGTCTGGGGTGTCGGTTAGCGTGCCGGGCTTCGGGTTCGTCGTTCTGGACTGAGGTTCGGCGGGCCGGTCAGTCGCCGTCGTCGGCGCCGATCACGCCGTCGGCGAACCCGCGGGCGTAGTCCCAGCTCACATAGTCCGCCGGGTCGGGGTTGAACGCCGGTTCGTGCATCCGGGTCTGGCCCGCGTCGAGCAGATGGCGGAGGTTGCCGGCGAGCAGGTCCCAGCTGAAGAAATGCGGCTCGTCGCAGTCGTCGCAATCGACCACCAGCCCGCGGACTCGCCGAGGTTCCAGCAGGGCGCGGAACATCTCCAGATCCTCGAGATCACCGAGTACCTCCTCGCGCTCCTCCGGCGACAGCGGCTCGCTGACCTCGTCGCCGCCCAGTACGGCTGCCGGATCGGCGGGGTCGCCAGAGAACGGGTCGAGTGGGGAGTCAGGGTGCACAGCCTCCACGTTACAGAGCGCCGCCAGCGGGGTGCCCGTAACCGATCGGACATGACCGCATGGGACGCTCTGCGCCGTGAGCATCATGTCTCCGGCGCGCGTGGCGTCGACCCGTTCGGGTGGCCTGAACGGCTACTTCCGCATCAGCGAACGCGGCTCCACGCCGGGGCGCGAAGTCCGGGGGGGCTTCGCCACGTTCTTCACGATGGCCTACATCATCGTGCTCAATCCGATCATCCTGGGCAGCGCCACCGACAAGTTCGGCGCGCACCTGTCCCTGCCGCAACTCACCACCGCCACGGCGCTGGTGGCCGCGGTCATGACCATCGTGATGGGCGTCGGCGGCAACCTGCCCCTAGCCATCGCTGCCGGGCTCGGGCTCAACGGTGTGGTGGCGTTTCAGATCGCGCCCACCATGTCCTGGCCGGACGCGATGGGGCTGGTGGTCCTGGAGGGCCTGGGCATCTGCCTGCTGGTCATCACCGGCCTGCGGCAGAAGATCATGGACGCCATTCCGCTGCCGCTGAAGCAGGCGATCAGCGTTGGCATCGGCCTGTTCATCGCCTTCATCGGCCTGGTCGATTCGGGCTTCGTCACCACTCCCAAGGGCGCGGCCACACCGGTCCAACTTGGCGCGATCGGCCGGCTCACCGGCTGGCCGGTGGTGGTGTTCTGCTTCGGGCTCCTGCTCACCATCGTGCTGGTCGTGCGTCAGGTACGCGGCGCGCTGTTGATCTCCATCGTCGCGGCCACCGTACTGGCGGTGGTGATCAACTCGGTCGGGACCGTAAAGTCGTGGGGGTTGATCACGCCGAAGGTGCCGCACAAGATCGTCGGATCGCCGGACTTCGGGCTGCTCGGCGCGTTCAGCCTCGGGGGCGGGTTCGTCAAGGCGGGCGTACTCACTGCCGTGATCTTCATCTTCACCCTCGTTCTGTCGGACTTCTTCGACGCGATGGGCACGATCATCGGGGTCTCCAACGAAGCCGGCCTGCTCGATGCCCAGGGCCGACTCGACGGCATCGGTCGGGTGCTGTTCATCGACGGGGTGGCGGCCGTCGCCGGCGGTGCCGCATCCGCGTCGTCCAATACCTGCTTCATCGAGTCTGCGGCGGGCGTCGGGGAGGGCGCCCGGACCGGACTCGCCAACGTGGTGACCGGGCTGCTGTTCGTGGTCGCGTTGTTCCTCACGCCCCTGACCACGGTGGTACCGTCCCAGGCCGCCACCCCGGCGCTGGTCGTGGTCGGCTTCCTGCTCATGACCCAGGTGAAGGACATTCCCTGGGACAACTACGACATCGCCATCCCGGCGTTCCTCACCATCACGCTGATGCCGTTCACGTACTCCATCACCAACGGCATCGGGGCCGGCTTCATCAGTTACGTGCTGCTGGCGGCGGTCGGCGGGCGGTGGCGTCAGCCCGGCGTCCTGCTGTGGGCGATCGCCGGCTTGTTCACCGTGTACTTCTGCCTTGACCCCATCCAGCGTTTGATCGGCTCCTGACCGCGGCCAAATATCGTTTGCTAAGCTAACGATGTGACGTCGGCCGCTGGTTCCGAGGCGGAGACCTCAGGCGCCGACCATGTCGCACCGGGCCATGTCGCACCGGGCCATGTCGCACCGGGCCATGTCGCACTGGCCCAGGATGTTCGGATCGCCGTGATGCGCCTGGCGCGCCGGCTCCGCGCCGAGAGTGCCGATGACCGCCTCAGTCTCACCCAGGTGGCCGCGCTGGCCACGCTGGAGCGGCACGGCCCGATGACCGCCGGGCAGCTTGCCGGGTACGAACGGGTATCGCCGCCGTCGATGACCCGGGTGATTGCGGCGCTGGCGGCCGAAGGTCTGATAAGCCGCACGCCGCACCCCGCCGACGGCCGGCAGTGCCTGGTGGCGATCTCACCGGCAGGAGTCGCCTGGCTGGCGGCGAATCGTCGCCAGCGGGAGGCGTGGCTGGCGCAACAGCTTCGTACGCTGCCCGCCGAAGACCTGGCTGCCCTACGGGCGGCACTGCCGGTGTACGACGCGCTGGCGCAACGATGACCGCCCCACTCTTCCGGTCGCTCTCCGTCCGGAACTACCGGATCTTCGCCGGCGGCCAGGCGATCTCGCTCACCGGCACCTGGATGCAGCGCCTGGCCCAGGACTGGCTGGTGCTGCGACTCTCCCATGGCAGTGGCACCGCGGTGGGCATCACCACCGGACTGCAGTTCCTGCCGACCTTGCTGTTCGGCCTCTACGGCGGCGTCCTCGCCGATCGCTACCCGAAGCGGACCCTGTTGCTCTGCGCGCAAACTGGCATGGGCCTCACCGCGCTGGTTCTCGGCCTGCTGGACGTCACCGGCGTGGTCGCCTTGTGGCAGGTGTACGCCCTGGCGTTTCTCCTCGGGCTGGCCAGCGTGCTCGACGCGCCGGTACGGCAGGCGTTCGTACCGGAACTGGTCGGACCCGCTCTGGTGCCGAACGCGGTGAGCCTGAACTCGGCGATCTTCAACTCGGCCCGGATCGTCGGACCGACGATCGCCGGTGCCGTGATCAGCCTGTGGGGTACCGGGCCGGCGTTCCTCGCCAACGCCGCCTCCTACCTCGCGGTGATCGGCGGCCTCGTCCTGCTCCGCTCCGGCGAGTTGCATCCGGCCCGCTTGGAGCAACCGGAGCCTGGTCAGTTGCGGGCCGGCCTGCGGTACGTTCGGGCCCGGCCCGACCTGCTGGTACCGATCGCGCTGGTCGGCATCGTGGGCACCTTCGGGCTGAACTTCCAGATCACGATGGCGCTGATCGCAACCCAGGTCTTCGGTCGGGGGGCCAGCGCGTACGGGCTGCTCTCCGCCGGGCTGGCGATCGGGTCGCTGCTCGGTGCGCTGTTCGCCGCGGCCCGCCGAAAGGTCCGCCTGCGGCTCGTCCTCGGCGCCGCCCTAGCCTTTGGGCTGCTGGAAGTGCTCACCGGACTGATGCCGACGTACTGGACGTTCTTCGCCTTGCTGATTCCGACCGGTGCGGCGGCGCTGACCATGACCACCGCGGCGAACGCGGCGCTGCAGGGGCGGACTTCGCCCCAGATGCGCGGCCGGGTGATGGCGCTGTACATCCTGGTCTTCCTGGGCGGTACGCCGTTCGGGGCGCCGGTGATCGGCTGGCTTGCTACCGAACTCGGTCCGCGGTCCAGCCTGCTCATCGGTGGCACCATTTCGGCACTCGGCGCGATCGGCGCCACGATCGTGCTGGCACGGGCCCGGCGCGTGACGGTCATCCCGCACCTGATCCGGCGGCATCCGCACGTGCATGTCCGGTCGGTCCCGCCGAAGCGGCGGGCGGCCGGCTATGACCACATCGCCAGCACCTGAGGGGCGGCGTGCGGCTCTTCGTCGCGGCCTACCCGCCGCTGGCAGCGATGACCGCGCTCGCCGCAGCGTTGCCGCCTTGGGCACTTCAATGGCGTCCGGTAACGGCCGAGCAGTGGCATCTCACGCTGGCCTTCCTGGGCGAGGTGGCCGAGACCCAGCTACCTGAGTTGGCCGAGCGACTTCGCCGGGCGGCCACCCGCTCCGGACCGTTGTCGCTGGCCCTCGCCGGGGCCGGCGCCTTCCCGTCGTCGGGGCATGCCCGGGTGCTCTGGGTCGGGCTCACCGGAGACCTCGACGGTCTGGTCCGGCTCGCCGAGCGCACGAGCGCGGCGGCCCGGCGGACCGGAATTCCGGTGGAGCGTCGTCGGTACCGGCCGCACCTTACCCTCGCGAGGGCCCGGGCGCCTCGCGGCTCCGACGGGAGCGGAGAGGTGGCGGCCCTCGCCGACTTCCGTGGTGCGACGTGGCCGCTCGCCGAGATCGTGCTGGTCCGCAGCGTGCTGGGTACCCAGACCCGGCATGAGCCGATCGGCTCCTGGCCGATCCGCACATGATCACCGCTACCCTCGTACCGTGCGGCCCCGTCACTGGATCGTCCCCATCGCACTCGCCGGGCTGCTGCTGGCGGTGATCGTCGGCGCGCTGTTGAGGTGAGCTACCAGGCGTAATCCTCCGGCGCGGTGCGATACCCCGGAAAGATCTCGTTCAGCCGGCTGATCTCCGGCTCACCCAGGGAGATGTCCAGAGCCCGGAGTGATCCGTCAAGCTGCTCGGCGGTACGCGGCCCGATGATCGGCGCGGTGACCACCGGCTGATCCAGCAACCAGGCAAGTCCGACGTCCGCCGGTTCCTCGCCGAGGTCCTCGCAGAATCCTTCGTACGCATCGATCGCTTCCCGGTTTGCCTCCAGGGCCTGCTTCGCGTGCCCCTCGGTGCGCCGCTTGCCGGCGCGCTCCTTGCGCAGGACACCGCCCAGCAGCCCGCCGTTGAGCGGGCTCCAGGGGATCAGCCCGAGGCCGTAGTGCTCGCAGGCCGGAATAACTTCGCGTTCGAGATCGCGCTTGAGCAGGTTGTAGATGCTCTGCTCGCTGGTGAGCCCCACGAGATGCCACTGCCGGGCGGCCTCCTGAGCGGCGGCGATATGCCAGCCGGCGAAGTTGCTGCTTCCGGTATAGAGAATCTTCCCCTGCTGACGGAGCACGCTCATCGCCTCCCAGATCTCCTCCCACGGCGTGGAGCGGTCGACGTGGTGCATCTGGTACAGGTCGAGGTAGTCGGTCTGCAGCCGCTTGAGAGAGCCCTCGCAGGCCCGCCGGATGTTCAAGGCGGACAGAAACGTGTCGTTCGGCCAGTCGCTCATGCTGCCGTAGAGCTTGGTGGCGATCACGGTCTTCTCGCGGCGGCCGCCACCGGTGGCGAACCAGCGACCGACGATCTGCTCGGTGACGCCTTCGCCCTTCTTCCAGCCGTAGACGTTGGCGGAGTCGAAGAAGTTGATGCCGTGCTCGTGGGCCCGATCCATGATCGCGTGCGAATCGGTTTCGGAGGTCAGCGGGCCGAAGTTCATCGTGCCGAGGCAGAGCCGGCTGACGGACAGGCCGCTGCGGCCGAGGTGGGTGTACTCCATCTCGCGAAGCTACCCCCGGTCAGGCGGTTGCTCGGGCGGTGCTTGCATCAGCCGGCTGAACGTTTGCACACACAGTGGTGCCCGGATCGGCCGTCCTGAAGATCGTTACCAGCGTGCGGATCTTGACGGTTGCGGAGCACTGTGTGTTGCAACGTTCAGCAGTCGGCTCAGAGCCGCTCGACGGCGAAGTCGATGCAGGCGGTGAGCGCCTCGACGTCATCCGGCTCGACTGCGGGGAACATCCCGATCCGGAGTTGGTTGCGGCCGAGCTTGCGGTACGGCTCGGTGTCGAGGATGCCGTTGGCCCGTAGCGCCTTCGCCAGCGCGGTGGCATCGACGTCGGCGGCGAAGTCGATTGTGCCGACTACCGCCGAACGCTGACCCCGATCGGTCACGAACGGCGAGGCGTACGGGGACTTCTCCGCCCAGGTGTAGAGCCGGTCGGCGGAGTCCGCGGTCCGGGCGGTGGCCCAGGCCAGCCCACCGCGATCGAGCAGCCACTCCACCTGGTCGGCGAGCAGCCACAGCGTCGCGAGCGCAGGAGTATTGTACGTCTGATCCAGCCGGGACTGCTCGATCGCGATCCGCAGGTCGAGGAAAGCCGGTGTCCAGCGATCGCGCAATTCCTCCGCGCGAGTCAGCGCGGCCGGGGAGAGCAGCGCCAGCCACAACCCACCGTCGCTGGCGAAGCTCTTCTGCGGGGCGAAGTAGTACGCGTCCACCGCGCTGAGCTCCACTGGCAGGCCGCCGGCGCCGCTGGTCGCGTCGATCAGCACCAGCGCACCGTCGTCCGCGCCGGTGGGGCGGCGAACCTCGGTCATCACTCCGGTGGAGGTTTCGTTGTGCGGCCAGCAGTACGCATCCACACCGGCCTCAGCGGACGCCTCCGGTGCGGTGCCCGGCTCGGTGCGGATTACGGAGGGCTCGCCGAGGTGCGGCGCCGCGCCGGCGGCGGTGGCGAACTTCCCGGAGAACTCGCCGAAAACCAGGTGCTGGGAGCGCTCCCGAATCAGGCAGAACGTCGCGATGTCCCAGAAAGCGGTCGAGCCCCCGTTGCCCAGCACGACCTCGTACCCCTCAGGCAGGCTGAAGAGTTGCCCGAGGCCGTTGCGGATGCGCCGGACGACGGACTTGACGCCCGGCTGCCGGTGGGAGGTGCCGAGCATCGACGTACCGGTGGCGGCCAGCTCCGCGAGCGCCTCCGGCCGGACCTTCGACGGTCCGCAGCCGAACCGGCCGTCGGCGGGGAGGAGCTCGGCCGGAAGAATCAACGCGCTCATGCGGTCCTCGGTGCCTGGTGATCGATTTTTTCGTACCCGTCCACGGCCTCGACCGGCCGCGGCGGGGGGCCTACGTAACGGGCGCTGGGCCGGATCAAACGGCCAGTGGCTTGCTGCTCCAGAATGTGCGCGCTCCACCCGGCGGTGCGGGCGCAGGTGAACATCGAGGTGAACATGTGCG